>CAZDGR010000367.1:0-4615 GCA_964504845.1 uncultured Rhizobium sp.
GCAATCCTTCGTCGACGAGCCTCCTGACCCGCTCGCTCTGAGCGTCAGGCTTCATACCTCCAATTGCGACTTGCGGCGGCGGGCCCTCTCGCCGCCGTTTTTCTTTGCGAGCGCCAGCGTCGACGAGTCGCCGCGGCGAACCCGCCGCTCGAGCGCAAGGCCCTGGCAGCGATAGGCCTGGAGCACCAGCCGCTCCTGACCGGCCAGCAGACCCGCGAGCACCGCCCGCCCGCCCGGCGCCAGTCGCGCCGCCATGGGCCGCGCCAGCCGCACCAGCGGATTTGCCAGGATGTTCGCCAGCACCAGGTCGTAGGGCCCGGCGAGGCGCGGATTGCCGAAGCCGGTGCTGACGATGCCGCGCAGGCGACGACCGAGACCGTTGATCCGCGCGTTCCCGACGGCCGTCCTGACGGCCACCGGGTCGTTGTCGGCGCCGACGACCGGCACGCGCCAGACTTTCGCCGCCGCGATGCCGAGGATTCCCGAGCCGCAGCCGAGATCGAGCACGCGCGGGCGCTTCCATCGCGGCGCCAGGCGATCGACCGCGAGCAGGCACCCCGAGGTCGAGCCGTGCTCGCCCGAGCCGAAGGCGACCGCGGCCTCGATGGTCAGCCGCACGCTCGACGGCGGCGCCGGCGCCCGCGTGTGGCTGCCATGAATATAGAAGCGTCCGACCCGGAACGGCGGGAAACGCCGATACGTCGCCTGGACCCAGTCGGCGACCGGCTCGACGCGAATTGCGATCCTGGGCACCGGCCAGCCGCCGCCCTCCGCGACCAGCGCCAGCGCCTCCTCGATCGCGCGACGATCCGGCTCGGCGCGGAAGAACACCTCGATGCGCCAGCGCCGATCGGCGTCGACCTCGACCGAGGTCACGGCGTCGGCGACGCCGTCGAAGGCCTCGGAGAAGGCGGGCACCGCCTCGACCGGAACATCGAAGTCGACGAACCATCCGGCGATCGGCCGCTCGTCCTCGCCGCTCACGAATCGCCTCGCTGCGCGGTATCGACGGACGCGAGAAACCCGCCGAATTCCGCCCCCTTTTGCCAAGGACGGCGACCGCCGGTATAGGACGCGGCTCTCCCTACGCAGGTTCGCATGCTCAAGATTATCGGCCTCGCTCTCGCCCTCTCCCTAGCGGTGACCCCGGCCTTCGCGCAAGCCCAGGCGCGTCCGCCCGCCAAGGATGCCGCCGCGAAGAGCAAGCCGCAGGCAGCCAAGCCGAAGCCGAAAGCGGCGAAGGCCAAGCCCGCTGCCAAAACGGCGAAGGCCGGCAAGAAGGCAAAGGCCGTTGAGGCGGGGTCGGCGTCGAAGGGGAAGGTGAAGACCAAGCGGGCGAGCCCGAAAGCGGCCGCACCGGCGCACAGCCGCGGCAACGTCACTCGTCCCGGCGACATCCTCAAGCCCAACGCGCGCGATTAGAGCGCGAACGAGGCGCCCCTGAGGATCGCCTCGGCCGCCTCGGTGTAGCGGCCGTCCGTGGCGTGCAGCACCAGACCCGGATGAAGGCGGAGCGGCGTTCGCCGCCCCGACCTCGCTTCGACGATCACGCGCTTCGCCGGCTCGCCGGCCTTGGGCCAGAGGGGCGCCACGACGATGGCGCCGGCTCGGCCGTTCAACAGCGCCAGAAGGTCGGCGAGGCGATCGGCGCGCTGGATGAAGGTGACCGTGCCGCCCGGCACGACCGCCGCCAGCGCCGCGTCGATCCAAGGCCTTAGCCCCAGCTCGTCGACGTTCGAGCGGCGTCGCGCCGCATCGGGCGACGGATCGGCGCGAGCGGCATCGAGATAAGGCGGGTTGGCCATCACGTGATCGAAGCCGCGAAGGTCGGCCGGCAGGCGTGCCACATCGCCTTCGCGCACCGTAAAAGCCCGGCCGTTCAGTGCCGCGTTCTCGCGCGCGAGTTCCGCAGTCGGCGGATCGATCTCGAGACCGACGACCGAGAGTCCCTCGACGCGCGCCACAAGACAGAGTGCCGCCGCGCCGGCTCCTGTGCCGAGGTCGAGCACGCGCGCGCCGGATCGCGCAGGAACCGATGCCGCGAGAAGAACCGGATCGATCGCGGCGCGGTACCCGTTGCGCGGCTGACGCAGCCTGACCTTGCCGTCGAGCAGGCGGTCCTCGGTGGCGCCGTCACCCATCGGAGGCGGCCTCGCCGGCTTCGTCGAGGACGCGGCGGGCGCGCGACCAGTCGTTCTCGGCGACCGCGAGCCGCCGCGGAAAGCCCGATATGCCGGCCTCGACCGCGCTGACATGCGCGTCGAGCACGATCGCCTCGATCCCGGCATCGGCCAGAAGCGCCAGCAGGAACGACAATCGGACCGGATCCCCGGTGCGCAGCAGCTCGCGCATCTGACGGCTTGACCAGCCCCCTGTCGGACCTATGCTCGGGCCAACCTTGCCCGCAGGCGGGCAGGCGTCAAGCTCGACAGGGGAAGCGATGTCCGTCGTCGTCAATCTGGGGGACGGGCGCAAGAAGAAGCCCTCGCTGGAGGCGCTGGGCGGCCTGGTCGCGGCCGACATGAAGCTGGTCAACGAGATCATCCTCGCCCGCATGCACAGCAAGGTGCCGCTGATCCCCGAGCTCGCCGGCCACATCATCGCCGCCGGCGGCAAGCGGCTTCGCCCGATGCTGACCATCGCGACCGCACGGCTCTGCGGCCACCGGGGCGACCGTCACCTCGGCCTCGCCGCCTCGGTCGAGTTCATCCATACCGCGACGCTTCTGCACGACGACGTGGTCGACGAGTCCACGCTCCGCCGCGGCCACGACACCGCCAATGCCGTCTGGGGCAATCAGCCGAGCGTCCTGGTCGGCGATTTCCTGTTCACCCGCGCCTTCCAGCTGATGGTCGAGGACGGATCGCTGGAGGTGCTGGCAATCCTGTCGAATGCCTCGGCGCTGATCGCCGAGGGCGAGGTGGCGCAGCTGATCACCTCCAACGACACCTCGACCACCGAGCAGGCCTATCTCGACGTGATCCGCGGCAAGACCGCCCAGCTCTTCGCCGCCGCGGCCCGCGTCGGCGCCATCGTCGCCGAGCGGCCGAAGGCCGAGGCCGATGCGCTGGAAAGCTACGGCATGAACCTCGGCATCGCCTTCCAGCTGGTCGACGACGCGCTCGACTACGCCGCGCGCCAGGCCGAGCTCGGCAAGACGGTCGGCGACGACTTCCGCGAGGGCAAGATCACGCTGCCGGTGATCCTTGCCTTCATGCGCGGCAGCGAGGACGAGCGCCGGTTCTGGCGGCGTACCCTGGAGGACGGCGACCAGAAGGAAACCGACCTCGCCGAGGCGGTCCGCCTGATCGAGAAGCACGGTACCATCGCCGACACGCTGGCCCGCGCCCGCCACTACGGCGCCATCGCCCGCGACGCGCTCGGCCTCTTCCCCGACCACCCGATCAAGCGGGCCCTGGTCGAGGCCATCGATTTCGCCATCGAGCGAGGCCACTAGGAGGGTTGCGGGCGACCCGCCGGGGGTCTATAAGCCTCCGCCTGTTCGGGGCGTAGCTCAGCCTGGTAGAGCGCTTGCTTCGGGAGCAAGAGGCCGGAGGTTCGAATCCTCTCGCCCCGACCAGTCCCGCAAATCCTTGAAGACGATCACCCCTTCACCGAGGGGTTGTTGGCGATGAAGGTCAGGTAGGGCAGCCGCCCGACCGACCAGGCCGCCAGCACATAGGCCACCACCAGCGTCACCAGCGCCGACAGGAAGAAGCCGTAGCCGTAATAGGCGAAGCCCCACCTGGTCGAGATCAGGCTGAAGACCGTGTTGGTCACGAACAGCAGGAAATAGACGAACAGCAGCTTCCGCCGGAGATCGAAATAGGCGAGCACGACCGTGACGAAGGCCATCAGCACGTGAAAGAACGAGCCGATGACGCCGAGACGGAACATGCCGAGGCCGATCAGGTTGACGCCGATCAGCGACAGGATGTTCGGCGCCGCCAGAACCACGAAAGCCGTGATGCAGCCCTGGAACACGACGACGTTGCGCAAGCCCCGGCTCAGGCTAGCCAGGATCTCCTGGTGGTCCTCGGTCAGCTTCCGCCACGGCGCGTGGCCGGAGACGTCCTTGTAGAAGTTCTGGTAGCGCTCGAAGAAGTCGGTCTCGACCGACAGCACGAACACCGCGATCGCCGGGATCACGGTCAGATAGGCCAGGAACATCGTCGAGTCGTAGAGCGGATAGGAGATCATCACCGCCGCGATCTCGTCGCGGTCCGGCAATGTCCACATGATCCACTTGTCGATCCAGACGGCGAGATTGTAGAAGAGCGCGCCCAGCGTCAGCTCCCAGTACTTCCGGGCCGCGCGAAGGAACGCAAAGGGGCGCACGAAGCCATAGGGAAACTCGACCAGCACGCGCGCGACCTCGAGCGAGAGCAGCAGCGTAAGGCCGACTGAAAAGCCGGTCAGCATCCCGGCCGCGCCCCAGCGCCCGCCGAGCAGGACCGTGAACGCGAAGGCCGACGACATGCCGATCGCGAAGCCGATGGTGATCGAGCGGAAGTCGCGCAGCGCCGAGAGGAAGATGCCGACATACCAGATGAACGAGATCACGAAGTAGTTGGCGATCGCGGCGACGCGGACGGCCGGATCGAGCGCCGCGTAG
>CAZDGR010000368.1:0-4600 GCA_964504845.1 uncultured Rhizobium sp.
AACCGGGTGCGGGTGGTGCCCCGAGGCGCCGGCACCTCGCTCTCGGGCGGGGCGCTGCCGCTGGCCGACGGCGTGCTTCTCGGCCTCGGCAAGTTCAACAAGATCCTCGACATCGACTACGCCAACCGGACGGTGACGGCGCAGCCGGGCGTCACCAACCTCGGCATCTCGACCGCGGTCGCCTCGAGCGGCTTCTATTACGCGCCGGATCCCTCCAGCCAGATCGCCTGCACGATCGGCGGCAACGTCGCCGAGAACTCGGGCGGCGTTCACTCGCTCAAATACGGACTCACCACCAACAACGTGCTCGGCATCGAGATGGTGCTGGTGACCGGCGAGGTGAGCCGCCTCGGCGGCAAGCATCTCGAGTCCGAAGGCTACGCCCTGCTCGGCCTGATGACCGGATCGGAAGGTCTGCTCGGCGTCGTCACCGAAGTCACCGTTCGCATCCTGAAGAAGCCCTCGACCGCGCGCGCCGTGCTGATCGGCTTCCCCTCCAACGAGGACGCCGGCGACTGCGTCGCCGCGATCATCGCCGCCGGCATCATCCCGGGCGGCATGGAGATGATGGACCGCCCGGCGATCCACGCGACCGAGGACTTCGTCCACGCGGGCTATCCGCTCGACGTCGAAGCCCTGCTGATCGTCGAGCTCGACGGGCCAAAGGTCGAGGTCGACCACTTGATCGAGCAGGTGGCCGAGATTGCGCGGGCGCGGAAGTCGATGACGCTGCGGATCAGCCAGACCGAGGAGGAGCGCGCGCTCTTCTGGGCCGGGCGCAAGTCCGCCTTCCCCGCCGTCGGCCGCATCACGCCCGACTACATGTGCATGGATGGAACGATCCCCAGGAAGAAGCTGCCCGAGGTGCTGGCGCGGATGCGCGAGCTCTCCGAGAAGCACCGGCTCCGCTTCTGCAACGTCTTCCATGCCGGCGACGGCAACCTGCACCCGCTGATCCTGTTCGACGCCAACAAGTCGGACGAGCTCGAGCGCGCCGAGAAGTTCGGCGCCGACATCCTGCGCCTCTGCGTCGAGGTCGGCGGCGTGCTGACCGGCGAGCACGGCGTCGGCATCGAGAAGCGCGACCTGATGGACACGATGTTCGACGACGTCGATCTCGCCCAGCAGCTCCGCATCAAATGCGCCTTCGATCCGGAATCGCTGCTGAACCCGGGCAAGGTCTTCCCGGTGCTGCATCGCTGCGCCGAAATGGGACGCATGATCGTCAACAAGGGGCACCTCCCCTTCCCTGACCTGCCGCGTTTCTGATGGCCCAACCCCGCGACGCCGACGACGTCCGCCAGGTGGTGGCCGACGCCGCCTCCGCCGGCACGCCGCTTGAGGTGGTCGGCCGTGGCACCAAGCGCGGCCTCGGCCGGCCGATGCAGACTGGGGCGAGCCTGGATCTCTCGGGTCTCTCCGGTATCCCGCTCTACGAGCCGGACGAGCTGGTGATGACCGCGCTCGCCGGAACGCCGCTCGCTGATGTCGAGGCGGCACTGAAGGCGCAGAACCAGCGCCTCGCCTTCGAGCCGGCGGACTTGGGGCCGCTCTACGGCGCGCCGGAGAACGCCGCCAGCATCGGCGGCATCTTCGCCGCGAACCTCTCAGGCCCGAGCCGCCTGCGCCACGGCGCCGCGCGCGATCACCTGCTCGGCCTCAAGGCGGTCAACGGCACCGGCGAGTTCTTCAAGACCGGCGGCCGCGTCGTGAAGAACGTCACCGGCTACGACCTCTGCAAGCTGCTCGCCGGATCGCACGGCACCTTGGCGGCGATGACCGAGGTCACCTTCAAGGTCCTGCCGATCCCGGAGAAGACGCGGACCGTGCTGGTCTTCGGCCTCGACGACGGACGCGCGCGTGAGGCGATGTCGGCGGCGCTCGGCAGCCCGCATGAGGTGATCGCCGCAGCCCACCTGCCGGCCTCCGTCGCCGCGCGTTCGTCCGTCCCATACGTCAGCGGCGCCGGCCGCGGCGTGACCGCGATCCGCGTCGAAGGACCGGCGCCGTCGGCCGAGCATCGCTGCAAGGCGCTCCGCGACGAGCTGGCGCCGTTCGGCGCGACCGAGGAGCTGCACGGCATGAACTCGGCGACGCTTTGGCGCGAGATCCGCGATGCGCGCCCGTTCGTCGGCGATCCGCGCCCGTTATGGCGCCTGTCGGTCGCGCCGACCGAAGGACCGCAGGCGATCGCACGGATCGCGCGCGCGATGCAGGCCGAGTGGTTCTACGACTGGGGTGGCGGCCTCGCCTGGCTCGCGGTCTCGCCGTCGGCCGATGCCGGCGTAGCCGTCATCCGCGAGGCCCTCGGTGGCGGGCACGCGACGCTGGTCCGTGCCGACGACGCCGTCCGCCGCGCCGTGCCGGTATTCCAGCCGCAGGCCGCGCCGCTCGCGGCGCTGGCGAAGCGGGTCAAGGAGAGCATGGACCCGAAGGCCATCCTCAATCCCGGGCGCATGGACTGATGCAGACGAATTTCTCTCTCGCGCAGCTCGCCGATCCCGACCTCCAGGTCGCGGAGAAGATCCTGCGCGCCTGCGTCCATTGCGGGTTCTGCACGGCGACCTGCCCGACCTATGTGCTGCTCGGCGACGAGCTGGATTCCCCGCGCGGCCGCATCTACCTGATCAAGGACATGCTGGAGAACGACCGGCCGGCCTCGGCCAAGGTCACCAAGCATATCGACCGCTGCCTCTCGTGCCTCTCCTGCATGACGACGTGCCCGTCGGGCGTGCACTACATGCACCTGGTCGACCAGGCGCGCGTGCGGATCGAGGAGACCTTCAGACGGCCGTTCCTAGACCGCGCCGTGCGCAAGCTGCTGGGCGCCATCCTTCCCTACCCCAACCGCTTCCGCCTGGCGCTGCTGGGCGCGACCCTGGCGAAGCCTTTCGCCTCCCTGATGCCGCGCCGTATCGCGGCGATGCTGGAGCTCGCGAAGCCGCCCGCGCCGTCATCGGCGGTCGACACGCCGCAAGTGTTCCCGGCCGACGGCACGCGGAAGATGCGCGTCGCGATGCTGACCAACTGCGCCCAGCCGGTGCTGGCGCCGGAGATCAACGAGGCGACGGTGCGCCTCTTGACCCGTCTCGGCTGCGAAGTCGTGGTCGCCAAGGGTGCCGGCTGCTGCGGCGGCCTGCTGCACCACATGGGAGACGAAGAACCGGCACTGGCGATGGCCAAGCGCAACATCGAGTCCTGGCTCTCGGCCGGAGAACTCGATGCGGTCGTCGTCAACGTCTCGGGCTGCGGCACGACTATCAAGGACTACGGTCACATGCTGCGCACCGACGCCGCCTGGGCCGACAAGGCCGCGAAGGTCTCGGAGCTGGCCAGGGACGTGTCCGAGGTGCTGGCGAAGCTTGGACTGCCCAAGAGCGACGCGAAGGGGATCAAGGTCGCCTATCACTCTGCCTGCTCGCTGCAGCACGGCCAGAAGATCCGCACCGAGCCGAAAGCCCTGCTGACGCAAGCGGGGTTCACCGTGCTGGAGCCGTCGGAGCCGCATCTCTGCTGCGGATCGGCCGGCACCTACAATCTGCTCCAGCCCGAGCTCGCGAGCGCCTTGGGCAAGCGCAAGGCCGCCAACATCGAGGCGACACGACCCGACGTGATTGCCGCCGGCAATATCGGCTGCCTCAACCAGATCGGCCACTACGCCCAGCTTCCTACCGTGCACACCGTCGAGCTGCTCGACTGGGCGACCGGCGGGCCGAAACCCGCGGCACTCCCTTAGGCCGCTAAAGGCAGGCGGTTTGACAACCGCCATCGCCGCTCCCTAGCATCGTTCTAAGTCTGCTTCCGGCGAGAACACAAAAGGACGCGCATGCCTCGCGGCATCGCGATCCGCCGGGGGGAAGTGGCGACAAGCCGCAGGCGGACACAATGCCAAGGGAGGAACGTTCATGCGCGTGCTCACTCGCCTTCGCTTATCAACCGTGGCCGTCGGGGTCGGTCTCATGCTGCTGCCCGCGACCGTCTCGGCGCAGGCGGTCAAGGTCGGTCTCGGCGACGTGCTCTCGGCCGAGACGCTGGCCTTCGTCATCGGCCTGGAACGCGCCAAGGAGCGCGGCGTCGCCTACGACCTGACCGCCTTCTCCAAGGAGGAACTGGCGATCCAGGCGGTGATCAACAGCCAGGCGGATATCGGCGTCGGCACGCCCTATTCGGTGATGCAGAAGACCAAGGCGCCGCTCAGGGCGGTGTTCCAGATGTCTCGGCTGGTGTTCTTTCCGGTCGCCGACAAGTCCTACAAGACCTGGAAGGACCTCGACGGTCAGCCCTTCGTCTTCCACGCCCGCGGCTCCGGCACCGAGGCGATCGGCGACATCATCGCCAAGCGCAACGGCATCAAGTTCGGCCAGCGCAGCTACGTGCCTGGATCCGAAAACCGGGTGATCGCGATGATCAACGGCCAGATCAAGGCGACGATCGTCGATCTCGCCAACAAGAACCTGCTGATGAGCCGCGCGCCCGACCGCTTCCACGTGCTGCCGAGCGTCGACGTGCCGGCGAGCGACGAGCTCGTCTTCGTCCGCGCCGAGTGGCTGCAGGCCAATCGCGCCAAGGTCGAGATCGTCGTCGAGGAGATGCTGAAGCT
>CAZDGR010000369.1:0-4576 GCA_964504845.1 uncultured Rhizobium sp.
GGTCTCCGCCTGCTCGTTCAGGCTGAGAAGACGGCTCTTGCGCACCTGGACCAGGCGTCCGGGATCGTTGGTGAGGCCGACGATCAGCGGTTCCTTGGTCTGGAACAGCTCGTCCGGAAGCGGCACGCCCGGCACCATCGGCACATTGGCGACGCGATAGCCGCGGTTGGCGAGGTAGAGCGAGGTCGGCGTCTTCGAGGTGCGCGAGACGCCGCAGAGCACGATGTCGGCCTTGGCGAGATCGTGGGTGAACTGCCCGTCGTCATGGGCGAGCGTGAAGTTCATCGCCTCGATGCGGCGGAAGTAGTCGGCGTCGAGCGCATGCTGCTTCCCCGGCTTGTGTCCGCTCTTCTCGCCGAGATACCCGGCGAGCGCCGCCATCGCCGGATCGAGGACCGAGATCGACGGCACCTGGAGCCGCTGGCAGGCCGAGAGCAGGCTCTCGCGCAAGCCGTCGGCGACCATCGTGAACAGGACCGGGCCCGGATGCGCCTCGACGCCGGCGATCACCTTGGTCAGGTGCGCGTCGCTTCTGACCAGCGACCAGAAATGCTCGACCGGCGTGACACCTTCGAATTGCGAGAGACAGGCGCGCGCAACCGAGCGCACGGTCTCGCCGGTCGAATCCGAGACAAGGTGGAGATGCACGCTCTTCACGGGATAACCCGGGCCGAACCGCCGGCATCGTGTGTGCACAAGCCATGGGGAAGCCGAAACAGGCAGTCGGTCCCCACATCGTCAGGCAGTCGTCGGTCGCTGTGTGCGTGCGTTGACAAGAATCCCCCAACAACGAAGAAGGCGGGGACGAGTCCAACCCGGAACGATCGATCCCCACAATGCCGGCTTCGCCTGTGCCGCAGAGTCCGGGAGGAGTCCGCCGAGTCCAAGCCTTCTTCCTCGACTTATACACAGTGTCGGGCGAATTCGGCCACTCGCTGTGGGAATCCGCAAAGAGTCCGGGATGAAGTCCCATCCCAGGGATTCACAGGGATTCACCACTACCACCCTTCTTCGATTCAAAAGAAAGGTGATAGAGGAAGAGCGTGACCCATCGCCCGTTCCTGGACCCGTTCAAGGGTATCGTCGCCAAGCGCCCGCCCTGGTGGATGCTCCGCCAGGCCGGACGCTACCTGCCTGAGTACTGGGAGGTGAGGAACCGCTCGAAGGGTTTCCTCGATCTCTGCTTCTCGCCCGAGCTCGCGGCCGAGGTGACGCTTCAGCCGGTCCGGCGTTTCGGCATGGACGCGGCGATCGTGTTCTCCGACATCCTCGTGATCCCCCATGCGCTGGGGCAGAAGGTCTCCTTCGTCCAGGGCGAGGGACCGAAGCTGGAGCCGATCGACGTCGACCGGCTCGAGGCCCGCGGCGCCGGCGATCGGCTGGCCCCGGTCTACGAGACGATCAGGCGGGTCAGGCTCGGCCTTCCGAGCGAGACCGCGCTGATCGGTTTCGCCGGCTCGCCCTGGACGGTCGCAACCTACATGGTCGAGGGCGGATCCAGCCGCGACCACGCGAAGATCCGGCACCTGGCGCTGTCGGACCCGCTGTCCTTCGCCCGCCTGATCGATCGCGTGGTGATGGCGAGCATCGACTATCTTCGCCGCCAGGCCGATGCCGGGGTCGACGCTCTGCAGCTTTTCGAAAGCTGGGCCGGGGTTCTCCCTGAGCCGATGTTCCGGCAATGGATCATCGAGCCGACAAAACGCATCGTGGAGGCGATCCGAGCCACCCACGCATCCGTACCCATCATTGGTTTTCCACGGGCTGCGGGAGCGATGATGGCGGCATATGCGGAAGAGACCGGCGTCGACGCGGTCAACCTCGACCAGATGGTGCCGCTCGGCTGGGCAAGGTCGGCGATGCCGACCAAGGTGCTCCAGGGCAACCTCGATCCGGCGGTGCTGGTCGCAGGCGGCCAGGCGCTCGACGACGAAGTGAACCGGATCTGCGACGCGATGGCGGATCGGCCCTTCGTGTTCAATCTCGGCCACGGCATCGTGCCCGAGACGCCGCCTGCGCATGTCGCGCGTGTCGCCGAGCTCCTGAAGGCCCGCGGATGAGGACCGCTGTCGTGCTGTTCAACCTGGGCGGTCCCGACAGCCCGGATGCGGTCCAGCCCTTCCTTCAGAACCTGTTCAGCGACCCGGCGATCATCACCGTGCCGGGACCGATCCGCTGGCTTCTGGCGCGGGTGATCTCGCGTCGGCGCGCGCCGGTCGCGCGGAAGATCTATGCCGAGATCGGCGGCCGCTCGCCGCTTCTGCCGAACACGCAGGCGCAGGCCGGGGCATTGCAGGCGGCGCTCGGCGGCGAGACGAAGGTCTTCGTCGCGATGCGCTACTGGCATCCGCTGACCGAAGCGGCCGCGGCCGACGTAAAGGCATGGTCGCCGGAACGCGTGGTTCTTCTGCCCCTCTATCCGCAGTTCTCGACGACGACGACGGAGTCGTCTTTCGCTGCCTGGGATCGCGCGGCCAAGGCGATCGGCCTTTCGGTGCCGACCGCGCGTCTCTGCTGCTATCCCGACGATGCCGGCTTCGTCGTCGCGACAGCGCGCCTGCTTGCGAAGACGATCGAGATGGCCGGTGGGCCCTACCGCATCCTGTTCTCGGCGCACGGGCTGCCGAAGAAGATCGTCGACGCCGGCGATCCCTATCCCTGGCAGGTCGAGCGTTCGGCCCGTGCGGTGATGGAAGCGCTGGGTGCGAAGGCCGACTGGGTCGTCTGCTATCAGAGCCGGGTCGGCCCGCTCGAATGGATCGGGCCTTCGACCGAGGACGAGATCCGTCGCGCCGCCTCCGACAAGGTGACGCCGGTGATCGTGCCCGTGAGCTTCGTCTCCGAGCATTCGGAGACGCTGGTCGAGCTCGATCGTGAGTATCGGCACCTGGCGGAGGCATCGGGCGCGCCGGGCTTCCTTCGGGTGCCGACGGTCTCGACCGATGCGTCCTTCATCGACGGGCTCGCCCGTCTGGCGAGGGCGGCCCCCGACGGCCTATCCTCGGGCTGCGGCGGCCGGATGTGCCCGGCCCGGCATCGCCGCTGTCCCCATGGAGCGTCCGCATGAGCTGGCTCGCGTCCTGGTATCCCTGGATCAAGGCGCTGCACATCATCGGCGTGATGGCATGGATGGCAGGCATGCTCTATCTGCCCCGGCTCTTCGTCTATCACGCGGATGCGGAGCCGGGCTCGGTGCAGTCCGAGACCTTCAAGACGATGGAACGTCGTCTGCTGCGCGCGATCATCAACCCGGCGATGATCGCCAGCATCCTGTTCGGGGGCCTGCTCGCCGCCACCCCGGGTCTCGTCGACTGGTCGCAGGCGTGGATCTGGGTGAAGCTCGCCGCAGTTCTCGGCCTCGTCGTCGTCCATCACTTCTTCGCCCGCTGGCGGAAGGAGTTCGCCGAGGACCGCAATCGCCGGCCGGCCGGCTTCTACCGCAAGGTCAACGAGGTCCCGACACTCGCCTTGATCGTCGCGGTGATCATGGTGGTGGTGAAGCCGTTCTAGGCTCGCCCTCGCGGGAACCTTCCGGGCCGATGTTTGTATTTGACTTGGTAGGAACGCTTCGTTAACTCTTCGGGCAGGGGCAACCGCCCCGCTCTCTCCTTAAGACCGATTTCGTCGACTTGGCGCGCAATGCTCGCGCCGATCCTTGCAAAGCAAGGCAGTCGCCGGACGCCACTCCCAAAACATCCCGAACAGGCCGGATTTTTCATGCACCTGCAGGAACTTAAAGCGAAATCACCCGCTGACCTGCTCGCCACCGCCGAAGAGCTCCAGATCGAGAACGCATCGCTGCTGAGGAAGCAGGACATGATGTTCGCGATCCTGAAGCAGCTGGCCGAGAACGACGTGCCGATCTACGGCACCGGCGTCCTCGAAGTCCTCCAGGACGGCTTCGGCTTCCTCCGCTCCCCCGAGGCCAACTACCTCCCGGGCCCGGACGACATCTACGTCTCTCCCAGCCAGGTGCGCCGCTTCGGCCTTCGCACCGGCGACACGGTCGAGGGACAGATCCGCAGCCCCAAGGAAGGCGAGCGCTACTTCGCCCTCCTCAAGGTCAACAACATCAACTTCGAGGATCCGGAGAAGGTCCGTCACCGGATCAACTTCGACAACCTGACGCCGCTCTACCCGGACGAGCGCCTGCATCTCGAGATCGAGGTGCCGGACGTGCTGCCGCCGCCCAAGCCGAAAGAGAAGGAGCCGAAGGACAAGGAGATCAGCGCGGCGAAGACCGGCCGGCTGGAGCTCGCCCGCGAGGCCGATCGCAAGGATCTCGTCCGCAAGGACGTCACCACCCGCGTCATCGACCTGATCGCGCCGCTCGGCAAGGGCCAGCGCGCTCTCATCGTCGCGCCGCCGCGCACCGGCAAGACGGTGATGCTGCAGAACATCGCGCATGCCATCGCCCAGAACCATCCCGAGGTCTACCTGATCGTGCTGCTCATCGACGAGCGGCCGGAAGAAGTGACCGACATGGCGCGCTCGGTGCGCGGCGAGGTCATCTCCTCGACCTTCGACGAGCCGGCGACCCGCCACGTGCAGGTGACCGAGATGGTGCTCGAGAAGG
>CAZDGR010000370.1:0-4564 GCA_964504845.1 uncultured Rhizobium sp.
ACCCCCACGTCGCCACCGCCTTCTCGACCGCGCACGTCAACGGCAACATCTATGAGGGCCTGACCGCGGTCGACAAGGACCTCAAGGTTGTCCCGGCCGTCGCCGAGTCGTGGGCGGTCAGCGCCGACGGCAAGACCTACACCTTCAAGATCCGCAAGGGCGGCACCTTCCACAACGGCAAGCCGATCACCGCCGCCGACGTCGTCTACTCCTTCGAGCGCATCCTGAAGAAGGAAACCGGCTCGCCCTTCGCCAGCCGCTTCGCGCTGATCAAGTCGGTCACGGCCGTGGGCGAAGATGTCCGCATCGAGCTGACCGATCCCTCGGCGCCGTTCCTCTCGCAGCTGATCGTGGCCGTGATCGTGCCGGCCAACCACGGCGACCTGCAGCGCGAGGCCAACGGCACCGGCCCCTTCAAGCTGACCCAGTGGGTGCCGGACACCTACCTGCAGCTCGCCAAGCATGACGGCTACTGGGACAAGGGCATGCCGAAGCTGGCAGGACTCAAGATCAATATCGTGCCGGAGGCCTCGACCCGCCAGGTCGGCATCTCGACCGGCATCTACCAGTTCATGCCGTCGATCGACGCCTCGACCGCGGTCGCCCTCAAGGGCAACTCGGCGGTGAAGCTCCTCGAGACCCGCGACCTCGCCTATTCGCTCGTCGGCTTCAACACCACGGTGGCGCCGTTCGACAAGCCGCAGGTACGCGAGGCCTTCAATCTCGCGATCGACCGCGCCAAGGTCGTCCAGGCCGCCTATTTCGGCCATGCCGTTCCCGGCGGCCCGCTGTCGCCGGCGCTGACCGAGTGGGCGACCCCGACGAGCCAGTTCTCCTGCTACACGCCGGATGCCAACAAGGCGAAGGCGCTGCTGAAGGAAGCGGGCTTCTCCGGCGACGTGCCGGTGACGCTGAAGGTGCTGGGCTCGATCCAGACCGTCCGCGACGTGGCCCAGGTGGTCCAGGCCCAGCTCAACGCCGCCGGCTTCAAGGCGACGCTGGAGATCCAGGAGCAGGGCAAGTTCATCCAGGACTGGCGCAATTCGAACTTCGAGGCATTCGTCTCGCAGAACGGCGGCAGCCCGGATCCGGACGACTACTTCTATCGGACCTTCCGCACCGGCGGCTCGACCAACGTGTTCAAGTACTCGAACCCGGAGCTCGACAAGCTGCTGGACGATGCGCGCACCATGCAGGATCAGGCCAAGCGCAAGGCGGCCTACACGCAGGCGCAGCAGATTCTCGCCTGCCGCGGCCCGATCTCGCATCTGGCCTACGCGACCCTGTTCACCGCCGTGCGCAACAACGTGCAGGGCTACGAGCTGATCGCGACCCGCTCGACCCGCTATCTCCGCGAGACCTCTCTCGCGCGCTAGCGATACCGTCCCGGCTCGCCCTTCGCCGCTTCTTGCGGCGGAGGGCGGGAAGCTCGAGGGCCTCGTCCCGGGAGAACCGGGCGAGGCCCGTTTTTCGGTAAGTCCCCGATGATCCGCGTCCTGGCGCAGCGCCTCACCGACCTGATGGTCGTCCTCTGGGGCGTCTCGGCGCTCGTCTTCCTGATGATCCGCTTCATTCCGGGCGACGCCGTGCAGATCATGCTCGGCGCCAACGTCGAGATCACGCCCGAGAGGCTGCAGGCGCTCTACCAGAAGATCGGCTTGGACAAGCCGATGCTGGAGCAATACGCGAGCTGGATCGGTGGCATCTTTGTCGGCGATCTCGGCACCTCGCTCTGGACCGGGGCTCCGGTCGGCGAGGAGATCCTCGCCCGCATGGGCGTCACGCTTGAATTGCTGATGCTGTCCTTAGGCACCGCGGTCGCGCTGGCGATCCCCGCCGGCTGCCTGATGGCCTATGTCCGGAAGTCGGCCTCCGACTATGTCGTCCGCATCGTCACCATCATTGGCGTCACCATCCCGTCGTTCTGGCTCGGCATCGTGCTGATCCTGGCCTCGTACAAGCTCTTTCCGAGCTTCGCCTCGATCGGCTACGTGCCGTTCGGCGACGACCCGCTCGCCAACCTCTCGCGCATGATCCTGCCGACGATCTCGCTGGCGCTGCCGATCATCGCGTCCCTCTCGCGCATCATGCGCTCGGCGATGCTGGACGCCCTCGGCCAGGACTACATCCGCACCGCCCGCGCCAAGGGGGTGAGCGAGCGGACCGTGATCTTCCGCCATGCGCTCAGGAACGCGCTTATCCCGTTCGTGACCGCGGTCGGCATCACCGCCGGGTATCTCTTCGGCGGCGCCATCGTGGTCGAGCAGGTCTTCGCGCTGCCGGGCCTCGGACGCCTGGTCATCGGTGCCATCGCCGAGCGCAACTATCCGCTGATCCAGGCGACGATCCTGCTGGTGACCTCGGGCTTCGTCGTCATCAACTTTCTCGTCGACATGCTCTACGTCGCGATCGATCCGCGGGTGAGGGAGGCATGAGCCTGATGCCTCGCCATCCTCTGGTCCTGGTCGGCGGCGCGCTGGTCCTGATCCAATGCGCGCTGGCGATCTTCGCGCCGCTGATCGCACCTTACGACCCGATCGGCCAGAACATCATCAACCGAATGGAGGCGCCGAGCCTCGCCTTCCTGCTCGGCGCCGACCAGTTCGGCCGCGACAACTTCTCGCGCATCCTCTACGGCTACCGTGCTTCGCTCGCGGTCTCGCTGGTCTCGGTGATGATCGCGCTGGCGGTCGGCGGTTCGCTCGGCGTGATCTCGGCCTTCTATCGCGGCTGGACCGATCGCATCGTCATGCGCTCCATGGACGTGCTGTTTGCCTTTCCGCTGATCCTGCTCGCGATCGCGATCATCTCGCTGCTGGGCCCGAAGCAGTGGACCACGGCGATCGCGATCGGCATCGTCTACACGCCGATCTTCGCCCGCCTGCTGCGCGGGCCGGCGCTGGTGCTGGCCGAGAGCGAGTTTGTCGTCTCGGCCCGTGCCATCGGTGCCGGCGACCTCCGCATCCTGATCCGGCACATCCTTCCGAACCTCGCCAGCGTGATCCTGGTGCAGGCGAGCCTGTCGCTGTCGACCGCGATCTTGGTCGAGGCCTCGCTGTCCTTTCTCGGCATCGGTACGCAGCCGCCGACACCGTCGCTGGGCCTGATGCTGGCGGAGAGCCGGAGCTACGCGCTGATCTCGCCCTGGACCTCGATCTTCGCCGGCGTCGCGATCCTCACATCTTCGCTGGGCTTCAACCTGCTCGGCGACGGTCTTCGCGACACGCTCGACCCGAGACTCAAGGGAACCGAATGAGCGAGATCTCGCTCAGGCCGGCGACGGCGGCGGACGCCGAGCCGCTCGCCCGCGTCGCTCACGATTCCTTCCACCAGGCCTTCACCGGGATCATGAGCCCCGCGGCGCTGGCGCAGCGACCGCTCGCCTTCTTCGTCGAGCGCTTCGGCGTGCAATGGCCTCAGGTCGTGGTGGCGGAGCGGGACGGACGGATCGTCGGCTTCTCGATGGTGCGCGACCGCCATATCGACATGCTGTTCGTCGACCCCTGCGCCCAGGCGCGCGGCGTCGGCAAGGCGCTTCTCGCTGATGCGGAATCCGGTGGTGCGATCACCCTGGAATGCTTCCGGGACAACAGCCAAGCCCGCGATTTCTATGAGAAGCACGGCTGGAATCTGGCCAAATCCTTGCGTCGCGACTTCTGCGGCGAAGAGTACGACTTCGTCCTCTATGGCAAGGGCGCTTGAACTCTTGGATGTGACTTCAATCACATCCCGCCACTGTCGCCCGGCCTAGGTTTGGTCAATCCCAAGCAGGGTGGGAATCCAGGAGGTGTCGTGGCGCCTCTCGTCCGCCTTCTTCTGATCTTCGTCGCGGTCTCGGTCGGTGCCCCGATCGCGGGCTTCCTGATCGCGCCGGACGGCGGCCCCGCCGACTTCCTCGATCTCGCCGACGACGACCTGCCCGCGCCCGTCATCCGCCCCGTCGCTGCCAAGGTGCGCCTGCCGGGTCTCGAGCCCGAGATCGGCTGGTGGTGGAATCCGGACGAGCCGGGCCGCGGCTTCATCATCGATCGCAGCGGCGCCCAGCTCGTCGTCGGCGCGCTCGCCTACGAGGCCGACGGACGCGCCTCCTGGTCGCTCGCTTCCGGCGTGCTCGCTTGCGGCAACGAGTTCAAGGAATCGCTCCAGGCCTATGTCGGCGGCCAGACGTTGAACGGCCGCTTCCGCAAGCCGACGAGCCAGCGCGAGATCGGCCGCATCGGCATCCGTTTCCTGAGCCCGAGCCAGGCGACGCTGGTGCTGCCGAACGGACGCGCGGTGCCGCTCGAGCGCTATCGCCTCGACGGCGGCGTGCGCTCGGACTTCGAGCCCGAGCCCGGCTGGTGGTGGAACCCGGCCGAACCCGGCCGCGGCTTCGCGGTCGAGGCGAGGGGCGGGGCACTCCTGCTGACCGGCGTCATGTACGACGAGCGCGGCAACCCGGTCTGGTACGTCTCGCACGGGCAGATCGGCTCCGACCGCTCCTATCGCGGCCGCTGGCTCAGGCTCGCCGGCGGGATGACGATGGACGGCGGCTACCGCGTCGCCGCCGGCTCGACCCACGTCG
>CAZDGR010000371.1:0-4560 GCA_964504845.1 uncultured Rhizobium sp.
CATGGCGTTCTGGGGCGCTCCCGTGCCCAACTCGGCCCATGCGGTCGACGCCTGCCGCGCGGCACTGGCCTGCCAGCGCATGATGAGGGTGCTCGCCTCCGAGGGGCTCGGGCGGCACGGTGCCGACCTTTCGATGCGGATCGGCATCAACACCGGAGAGGTCATCGTCGGAAACATCGGCTCGGACGACCGCCTCAACTATACCGCCATCGGCGACGCGGTGAACCTCGCGAGCCGGCTCGAGGCGCTCAACAAGAGGTACGGCACCGGCATCATCATCGGCGAGGCGACACGGAAGGCGGCGGGCGATGCCGTCATCGTCCGTCACCTCGACGTCGTCGCCGTATACGGGCGCACGGCCGGAACTCCGGTCTACGAGCTGCTGGCGATGGCCGACGAGCCGATCGACCTCTGCACCTATTCCTGGCGAAAGACCTATGAACGCGGCCTTGCCGCCTATCGCGGCCGCCGCTTCCTGGAGGCGATCACCTTCTTCGAGGCCGTGATCTCCGCCCGCGGCGAAGACATGCCGTCGATGCGCTTCATCGAGTCCTGCCAAGCTTACGTGATGAATCCCCCGCCGGCGCGGTGGGACGCGGTCACCGTCCTGGATTCCAAGTGACGCGATAGCCGGCCGCTATCGAAACCATGGAGAGTCGGCATTTCACCCGGCTCCGGCGACATGACAAAGTACCCTCAACAAACGTCCCTACTCCTGAAGGAACCAGACATGCTCAAGGGTAAAGTCGCCGTGGTCACCGGATCGACCAGCGGCATCGGTCTCGGCATCGCCGAGGCTTTCGCCGGCGCCGGCGCCGGTGTCGTGCTGAACGGCTTCGGCGATGCCGCCGAGATCGAGCGTACCCGGAGCGACCTCGCCACCAGGCACAACGTGCGTGTCACCTACTCCGGCGCCGACATGTCGAAGCCGGCGGCGATCGCCCGGATGATCGAGGATGCGATCCGCGATCACGGCCAGGTCGACATCCTGGTCAACAATGCCGGCATCCAGTTCGTGGCGCCCATCGACGAGTTTCCCGAGTCCAAGTGGGACGCCATCCTCGCAATCAACCTTTCCTCCGCCTTCCATGCGACCAAGGCAGCCCTTCCCGGCATGAAGCAGCGGAAGTGGGGCCGCATCATCAACGTCGCCTCCGCGCACGGCCTGGTCGCCTCGGCCTACAAGTCGGCCTATGTCGCCGCCAAGCACGGCGTCGTCGGCTTCACCAAGGTCACCGCCATGGAGACCGCCGAGGACGGCATCACCTGCAATGCGATCTGCCCGGGCTATGTGTGGACGCCGCTGGTGCAGAAGCAGATCCCGGAGCAGGCGAAGGCGCACGACATGTCCGAGGAGGACGTGGTCCGGAAGGTGCTCCTCGCCAACCAGCCGAACAAGCGCTTCGCCACCGTCGAGGAGATGGGCGCGCTCGCGGTTTTCCTCTGTTCCGAAGGTGCAGCGTCGATGACCGGCACGGCCCTGCCGGTCGACGGCGGCTGGACCGCGCACTGAGGCGGCCCCCAGGTCGAAGCCGAAAGCCGCGCCGAAGCGGATCAACCTGGCCCTCCAGGGCGGCGGTGCCCATGGCGCCTATACCTGGGGCGTGCTCGACCGCCTGCTCGAAGACGACCGTCTGGAGATCGACGGCATCAGCGGCACCTCGGCCGGTGCCATTAACGCCGCCGTCCTCGCCGATGGATACGAGGCGGGCGGCCGGGACGGCGCCCGCAGGGCCCTTGAAGCCTTCTGGCGCCGCGTTTCCGACGCCAGCCGCTACTCCCCGCTGCAGCCGACCGTGTTCGACCGTCTGGTCGGCGGCTGGAACATGGACCACTCGCCTGCCTTCGCCTTCTTCGACTTCATGACGCGGATGCTGTCGCCCTACCAGTTCAACCCCCTCAATCACAATCCGCTGCGCGACGCGCTGGAAGCATCGATCGACTTCCAGCGTCTCGCGAAAGGCTCGCAGATCAAGCTATTCCTGTCGGCGACCAACGTCCGCACGGGCAAGGTCAAGGTCTTCGGTGCCGGCGAGATCTCCGCCGACGCGCTTCTCGCCTCGGCCTGCCTCCCCTTCATGTTCCAGACGGTCGAGATCGACGGCGAGCCCTACTGGGACGGCGGCTACATGGGCAACCCGTCCCTGTTCCCGCTGATCTACGGCGCCGACAGCAACGACGTGATCATCGTCCAGATCAACCCGCTCGGCTGCGACACCGTGCCGAAGACGGCGCACGAGATCATGAACCGGGTCAACGAGATCAGCTTCAACTCCTCACTGATGCGCGAGATGCGGGCGGTCTCCTTCGTCACGCATCTCCTGGATTCCCGGCAGCTCGACGACGCGAAGTACCGGCGCATGTACGTGCACTGGATCGAGGCCGAGGACGAGATGCGCGGCCTCGGCGTCTCCTCGAAGCTCAACGCCGATATCGACTTCCTGCTCCACCTTCGCGATCTCGGCCGCCGCACCGCGGATGCCTGGATCGGCCGGCACTTCGACCGGATCGGACACGAGTCCACGGTCGACATCCGCGACAAATTCCTCTGATCCTCAAGGACCTTCCCAGATGAACCGCGACGCCATCCTGAAGCTGCCGTCGATGCCGGCGGCGAGCCCGAGCTATCCGCACCTGCCGTTCCGCTTCGTCGATCGCGAGTACATGATCGTGATCTACGAGAGCGATCCCGACGCCATCCGTGCCGCGGTGCCGGAGCCGTTGGTTCCCGATCCGTCAAACCAGGTCTTCTACGAATGGATCAAGATGCCGGACTCCTCCGGCTTCGGCGACTACACCGAATCCGGCGTGGTCATCCCGTGCTCGTGGAAGGGTCAGCCCTGCAACTTCGTCTCGCAGATGTACCTCGACAACGACCCGCCGATCGCCGCCGGCCGCGAGATCTGGGGCTTCCCCAAGAAGTACGGGCACCCGAAGCTCGAGGTCTTCGAGGACACGCTGACCGGCACGCTCGTCTATGCCGGCCAGTCCGTCGCCATGGGCACCATGGCCTACAAGCACGAGACCCTGGCGCGGACACCGGAGAAGACCGCCGCGTCGATGGCGAAGATGCAGGTGAACCTGAAGCTGATCCCCGGCGTCGACGGCAAGCCGGCGATCGCCCAGCTCGTCGCCTATGCGCTGACCGACATCACGGTGAAAGGAAGCTGGACCGGCCCGGCGCGGCTGCACTTGGTCCCGCACGTCAATGCTCCGGTCGCCGATCTGCCGATCCGACGCATCGTCGGCGGGCGGCACTTCGTCGCCGACTTGACCTTGCCCGCCGGGAGGGTCCTCCATGACTACCTGGCGTGAGGCGGCGACCGCCGCCGCGATACCCGCCCATGGATCGCCCACGATGCCGATGGCGCGTACCTCGCACCTGGCGACGCTCATCCACCGCGCGCGGTGCGCGGCGGAGGGAAGCATCGGGTCGACCCTCGATCTGCTGATCCGGCTCTGGATCGCCCAGGCGTTCTTCGTCTCCGGCGTGCTCAAGGCCTCGGACTGGAAGACGGCCCTTGCGCTCGCAGCCAATGAATACCCGGTCTCCTGGCTCTCCCCCGTTACCGCCGCCTGGCTGGGCGTTGGCGTCGAGCTGATCGGCTCGGTTCTGCTCGCGACGGGGCTTTTGACTCGCTTCGCCGCCGCGGCGCTCGCCGCGCTTTGCCTCGTGATCTTCGCCAGCTATCAGGCCCTGCCCGAGACTTTGCTGACGGCGATCCTGCTCGGCTGGTTCGTCGTCCGCGGTGCCGGACGCCTCTCGCTCGACCGGCTGGTGGGATCGGCGGTCGCCGACAGCGCCATTCCCGGCGCGGCTCTCCTTTCGAAAGCGTTCGACGCCGCGACGCGCTGGATCGGACCGGCGTATCAGCTCTTCTTTCGTCTCTGGATGGCCGAGATCTTCTGGTCCTCGGGCCTCACGAAGATCGCAAGCTGGCAGACGACGGTGCTGCTATTCGCCGAAGAGTACCGCGTGCCGCTGCTGCCACCGGAATGGGCGGCGATGCTCGCCACGGCGACTGAACTTTTCGCGCCTGTCCTGCTGGCTGCCGGTCTCTTCACCCGCGCGGCGACGCTCCCTCTGCTGGCGATGACCCTGGTGATCCAGCTCACCTATCTCGACAAGCCGGAGCACTTCCTCTGGATGATGATGCTCGGGCAGATCCTGCTGCGCGGACCCGGCCCGCTGTCGCTCGATCACGCGATCTGGAAGCGCCTTGCCAAGGCACTGCCTCAGCTCGAAGGGATTCCGCTCCTGCCCGGAGCGGACGCGCCGCGGGTCGTCATCGTCGGCGCCGGCTTCGGCGGGCTCGCCGCGGCGCGCGCGCTCGCCCATGCCGCGGCGCATGTGACGGTCATCGACCGCCGCAACTACCACCTGTTCCAGCCGCTGCTCTACCAGGTGGCGACCGCCGGCATCTCGCCGGCCGACATCGCTACGCCGATCCGCACGGTACTGCGCGACCAGGCGAATACCCGCGTCCTGCTCGGCCGCGTCACCGGGATCGACGAGGCCGGCCGTGCGGTGCTGATCGGCGAGACACGGGTGCTTTACGA
>CAZDGR010000372.1:0-4532 GCA_964504845.1 uncultured Rhizobium sp.
TTGCCAAGTCGAACGCCGACCAGGTCGCCAAGATCCGACGCATCATCGAGGAGCTGTCGATGGAGATCGCCAGCCCCGACGAGGCGCGGAAGATGCTGGCGCTCAAGGGCGGCGACGCCGTCGGCTTCTGATCTGGGGCGGGTTCCGATGGCGATTTCGGGAAAGACCGCCGTCTACGGCATCATCGCCGATCCGATCGGGCACGTCCGCGGGCCGACCCTCTTCAATCCGCTGTTCGAGAAGCTCGGGATGGACGCCGCGATGGTGCCGTTCCACGTCACCGCGGCCTCGCTCTCGCGCGCCGTCGCCGGCTTCCGCGCGATCGAGAGCCTGAGGGGATGGCTCGTCACCAACCCGCACAAGTTCGCAATGTTCCATCTCTGCGACCAGGTCGACGCCTCCGGCACCCGGCTGCAGGCGGTCAACGTCGTCCGCCGCAACACGGACGACGGACGGCTGATCGGCGGCAACTACGACGGCGCCGGCTTCATCAACGGCCTGCGTCACGACGGCATCGAGCCCAAGGGCAAGGACGTGCTGATGCTGGGTGCCGGCGGTGCGGCCTATGCCATCGCCTTCGCGCTGGCGGAGGCGGGCGTGACGCGGCTTACGATCGCCAATCGCACCCGCGCCAACGCCGAGACGCTGGCCGCGACGACGCGAAAGTTCTTTCCGGGATTCACGGTCGAGGTCGGTGACGCCGTCGCCGGCGGCCAGGACTTGATCGTCAACACGACCTCGGCCGGACTCAAGCCCGACGATCCGCTGCCGATCGAGACCAAGGGCCTGAAGTCCGCGACCGTCGTCGCCGACATCATCATGAACCCGGAGATGACCCGGTTGCTGACGCTGGCGAAGGAGCGCGGCTGCCGCATCCATCTCGGCCGGCATATGCTGGATTCGCAGTTTCCACTGCTCGCCCGACACCTGGGCGTGCCGATTTCCTGAAGGAGAAGAAATCATGGCCAAGCTGAAGATTTACGGTATCGCCAAGTCGCGCGCGTTCCGCAACATGTGGGCGGCGGCCGAAGCCGGCGTACCGTACGAGCAGGTCCAGATCAACTGGGCCGACCAGACGTCGAAGTCTTCAGACTTCCTGAAGATCAACCCGATGGGCCAGGTGCCGGCGATCGAGGACGATGGCCTAACGCTGTCCGAGTCGATGGCGATCAACCTCTACATCGCCAAGAAGTACGGCAAAGGTGGCCTCTATCCCGCCGACATCGCCAGCGAGGCCAAGTGCTGGCAATGGACCTTCTTCGCCGCCACCTCGATCGAGCGTTCGATGGGGCTGGTCGCTTACAACCGCTTCGGCCTCGCGCCGGAGAAGCGCAGCGAGGCGATCGCCCTCGAGAACCTGGAAGCGCTCAAGCGCCCGCTCGCGGTGCTCGACGCCGCGCTGGCGAAGCAGCCCTACCTGCTGGGTTCGAGCTTCACCGTCGCCGACCTCAACGTCGCGTCCGTGTTCTTCGGCCTCTGGTCGAACCGGCATGACTTTTCGGCGACGCCGAACATCGCCGCCTGGCTCGGACGTTGCTTCGAGCGTCCGGCCTTCCTCGGCGCCCGCAAGCTTCGCGACGCCGCCTAAAGACGACGGGAGCCCGCCGGCTCTCCTAGAGCCCGATCACCAGCGGCGAGGAGAGCTGGCGGACAGCTTTTACAACCGCCATGCCGACGATCATGCCGGTCTTGGGGTTGCTCTCGGTCGGCAGGATGTCCTCGACGAAGGTGAAGTTGCCGAACGCACCCTTTGCGCGGACCTCGATCACATGCGTGGTGATCGTCGGGTCGGCGACGATGATCAGGTGCGTCTTGTCGAGGCCGGCACCGGCCAGCGATACCGCCGCCGAGATGTTGACGTTCCGCGGATAGCGCCGGGCGCCGTCCCGCGCCGGGCCTTCATAGGCGACGAACGGTTCCTTCAGCGCCATCAGGTCGACCATGCCCTCGGCTTCCGTGCCGAGCCAAGCCTCCGGCTGCTTGCGGACCGTCATCACGACCTCGTCCAGCCCGCCAATCGCGGCCCCCGACAGGATGTCGAGCGCACCGATGCCGGCCGAGGGCAGGATCAGGCGATGGCCGTTGGCCTTCGCGGTCAAGATCAGGCGCTCGCGCAACTCATCGTCGGTCAAGGCACCGACCGAGGTGATCATCAGGTCGGCCTTCCTGAGCGCCCGCTCGGCATGCGCCTGCACCGCCGAGTGGCCGGCGCCTTCGACATAGGCGTCGACCTCGACCTTGAAGTAGGCGTCCGGATCGTTGGTGACGAGGAAGTCATGCTTCTCCGTCCTCGGCTTCCGCACCAGCGCCGAGACGATCTTCACGTCCGGCAGCACGCCCGACGCGATTGCGGCGGCCACCTGCTCGCCGATGGCGCCAAGACCCATCAGGCCGATCCTGAACATCTCATCCCCCTTTCGCCCCGTGGCGCTCGCGCCAGATGGGCTTGGCCGCCTCCGGCACTGCCGCCTTCTTCCCGGTCGCGTTGACGAACATCACGCAGAGCGCGTTCGCGCGATTGACCTGCCCCTCGCCCATCTTCCAGGTGCCGTAGGCCATCGTCAGGCTCGAGGTGCGGAAGGCGGTCACCCGGGCGCCGATCAGCACCTCGTCGCGATAGTGAAGCGGCTTGTGGTACTCGACCTCGATCTTTGCCAGGACCGGGCCAGGCACGTCGGCCGCGAGCTCCAGCCCGACCTCGGCCATCGCCCGGATCCGCATGTCCTCGTACCACTCGAGATAGCTCGTGTGGTTGACGTGCGCATAGGCGTCGACCTCGCTCCAGCGCACGCGGTGGCGCACCAGGAGCGGCCAGTTGCCCTCCACCGCGAAATCGGCCCGGAGCCGGTCGTCGAGCGCAAGCGTCATGGCCTTCCGCTTAACGCATTTGCCCGGCCGCGAGAAGCGCCCCCCGATGCTCCTGGAATGCTGGAAAATCTCGCCTTTTCTTGACATCGGGGGCGCCGGCGGCGGACACTTTCCATAACGAAATCACCCTCAAAGCAGGCACCCGTGCCCGATCAGACGATGGCGGCGGACCTCTATCCCGCGATCGAGCCCTATGAGAGCGGGATGTTCCCGGCCGGCGACGGGCACGAGATCTACTACGAGCTCTCCGGCAACCCGACGGGCAAGCCCGTCGTCTTCCTGCACGGCGGTCCGGGCAGCGGCTCAGGCCCCGAGCACCGCCGCTTCTTCGATCCCAAGCGTTACCGAATCCTGGTCTTCGACCAGCGCGGCGCCGGACGGTCGACACCGATCGCCTCGATCGAGAACAACACCACCCAGCATCTGATCCGCGACATCGAGGCGCTTCGCGCCAAGCTCGGCGTCAAGCGATGGGTCGTCTTTGGCGGCTCCTGGGGCTCGACGCTGGCGCTGGCCTATGCCGCGGCACATCCCGAAGCCTGCACGGCCCTCGTGCTCCGCGGCATCTGGCTCTGCCGGAAGTCGGACATGCAATGGTGGCTCTACGGCGTGCGATCGATCTTCACCGAGTTCTGGGACGACTTCGCCAGCTACCTGCCGGAGTCCGAGCGCGGCGACCTGCTGGAGAACTACTTCAAGCTGCTGATCCATCCCGACCCCAAGATCCACATGCCGGCGGCGGCGAACTGGAAGACCTACGAGTCGCGGATCGCAGCCTTGATCCCGAAGGCGGGAGCCGAGAAGTCGCAGAGCCCGCGCACGCTGGCGATGTCGCGCATCGAGGCGCACTACATGCGGAACAACGTATTCCTTCCCGAGGGCGCATTGATCGATGCTGTGCCGCGCTTCCGCCATGTCCCCGGGGTGATCGTGCATGGGCGCTACGATGTGATCTGCCCGGCCGAGGGCGCGGTCGCGCTGCACCGCGCCTGGCCCGAGGCCGAGATGACAATGGTTCCGGATGCCGGCCATTCGGCAATGGAACCGGGCATCCGCAAGGCGCTTGTCGCCGCCACCGACCGGTTTGCCGATCTCGACTAGTAGGGAGGAAGACCCATGCTCGCTCGCTGGCTGGCGCTTGCCGCCGTCGTCGCCGCCGCTCCGGCCTCGGCACAGGAGCTGAAGATCGGCATCGGCGCGATGGCGCGTTCGATGGATCCGCACTTCACCAACTCCGGCCCCGACGTGGCGAACATGCTCCACGTCTTCGACAAGCTCGTCCTTCAGGATGAGAAGCAGAGCCTGCTCCCCGGACTCGCGACCTCGTGGAAGTCGATCGACGACACCACCTGGGAAGTGACGCTGCGCGAAGGCGTCACTTGGCATGACGGCTCGCCCTTCACTGCCGAGGACGTCGCATTCACCGTCAAGCGCGCGGTCGACGTGCCGAAGTCGGGCTCGCCCTTCGCGCTCTACGTCGGCACGATCAAGGCGGTCGAGATCAAGGGGCCGCACCTGGTCCACCTGAGGACCGCGGCGCCGGCGCCGCTGCTTCCGTGGGACATTTCGACCTTCGGCGTCATCTCGAGGAAGCACGGCGAGTCCGGGGCGACCGAGGACTACAACTCCGGCAAGGCGGCGATCGGCACCGGCCCGTACAAGCT
>CAZDGR010000373.1:0-4505 GCA_964504845.1 uncultured Rhizobium sp.
GCAGGCAAAGGCGCATGTCGACATCCTCAAGGACTACGGCCTCACCTGGCAGGCCCAGTGCTATCCCCAGTCGGTCGACGACCTGAAGCCGATCCTCGACAACGTCGCCAAGCTCGGCGCCGAGCACCTGAACCTGCAGCCGGACGTGCGGCCGTACCGGATCGAGGAATGCATCCCCTACATCGAGGGGTGGCGCAGGCTCGCGAACGAGGCCGGCGTGCGCATGCACATCGAGACGCATCGCGACCGCATGACGACCGACCTGTTCTTCACCCTCCATCTCCTCGACTGCTTCCCGGACCTGAAGCTGACCGGCGACATCTCCCACTATCTCGTCGGGCGCGAGTTCGCCGGCCCGCCGATCAGCGACGAGAACCACAGGCTGATGCACCGCATCCTCGACAAATGCTGGGGCTTCCACGGCCGTGTCGCCAGCCGCGAGCAGGTGCAGGTGCCGATCAGCTTCCCGGCCCACAAGCCGTGGCTCGACCTGTTCATGGGCTGGTGGGAATTCGGCTTCCGGTCGTGGCGCCGCCGCGCACCGAAGGACGCGACGCTGACCTTCCTTTGCGAGCTGGGACCGCGCCCTTATGCCATCGTCGACCGCAACGACGAGGACTTGTCGGACCGTTGGCAGGAAGCGATCATGATGAAGGACATGGTCCGCGCGCTCTGGAAGCGGGTCGAGGCGGAGGAGCGCGGCGCCAAGGCCGCCGAGTAGCCGAGCGCCGTGACGAGTTCCCCGTGGGAGGAACTTTTCTGAGACCTCCGGGTTGAGCGCACGACGGCCCGATTGCGGGCGCGCTCAATCTCGGAGATTCGCCTATGACTGGTCCCTCCCAGACGGTTTCCGGAGTGCCGGCCGACACTCCAGACGTGCTGGTCGAGAATCGTCGAGCCATCGCCTGGGACGCCATCATCGCCGGCGCCGTCATCGGCCTCGCCGCCTCGGTCTGCCTCAGCGTCGCTGGCGCGGCACTGGGATTCACCCTCGCCGACCCCTACGAAGGTCCTTCGGCGCGGTCGATTGGCGTCGGTGCGCTGATCTGGCTCTTCATCGTCAACATCGTCGGCATGGGTATCGGCGGCTATGTCGCCGGCCGCTCGGCGATGAACGAGACGACGATGGACGTGAAGGACTTTCGCTTCCGCTGCGCCGCTCACGGCCTGACCGTCTGGGCGATCGCCACGGTCGCCGCCGGCCTCCTAGGCCTCTCAGCGCTGAGCAGCGTCGTCGGCTTCGCCGCCAGCACCGCGCAAATGGCCGCCGCAGGCGCTGCGGCCGGACTCGGCGCCGGCGGAGCGGCGATGATGGAGGGCGACGACCAGATGGACATGGGATTCCATGTCCGCCAGCTCTTCGGGCCTCAGGTCGCGCCCGGGCAGGGACAGTCGACGCAGGCACCCGCTCCGGCGACGACTGCGAGCTCGGCGGCACCGGCTACCCCGATCACGCCCGGTGCGCCGGCGACCCAGGGTGGTCAACGGGCACAGGCCGATTACGGCGACGACGCGATGGACGAGGCCGGCAACATCCTGACCCGCGCGTGGGACCGAAACGGCCTGGCGCCTTCGGAGAAAACCTATCTCGCGGGCCTGCTCGCCCGGCACAACGGCATCAGCCAGGCCGATGCCGAGCAGCGGGTCGGCGAGGCCGAGCAGCGGATCAAGACCGCGCGGACCCGGGCCGAGGCGCAGGCGAAGGACGCTGCCGACAAGGCGGCGAAGGCCGGGGCGCTCGGTGCGCTGCTTGCCTTCCTGTCGCTCGCGATCGGTGCGATTGCCTCGGTCGTCGGCGCCCTTTCCTGCCGGACGGGCACCACGCGTCTCGTCATGCGCTGACGAGAGGCTCGATCTAGCGACCGCGCCGGGGCTTCGCCTTGGCGCGGTCCTTCTTGACGGGCACCGACTTCCGTTCGCCGCCGAAGCGGTGGACCTGCGTCCGCCGCTTCTCGATGAAGTCCCAGTCGTAGGTGACGCCGAGACCGGCGCCTTCCGGCACCGGGAAGCAGCCGTCCTTGCCGACCGCTTCCAGCTGGTCCGAGTAGCCGCAGGCGTAGACCGGCGGCTGCGCGTTCGGGCAGTTCGGCCCGACCAGCGCCACCTCGTAGAAGTTCGTGTTGCGGATCGCGGCCATGCAGTGGCGATGCGCCGGGCCCGAGGCATGAACCTCGACGTCGACGCCGAATGCCTCGGCCAGGTGCGCGATCTTCATCGTGCCGGTGATGCCCATGTCGTACTCAGGATCGGCGCGGAGGAAATCGGTGCCGCCGGCGATCAGGAAGTCGGCCTTGGGCTCGACGCCGCGCACATGCTCGGTCTGCAGCAGCGGCGTGCGGATCATCTCTCGCAGCTTCTTGTGCGCGAAGGCTGAGACGCCGGAGTCGCGGAACGGGTCCTCGTACCAGAAGAAGTTCGCGTCGTCGCAGGCGCGTCCGACCGCCAGCGCATCAGCAAAGGTTCGGAGCTCGCACGCCGGGTCGATCATCAGCGTCATCCGGTCGCCGACCTTCTTGCCCATATAGCGGACGTTCCCGGCCTCCTCGGCTACGTCGCCATCGTGCCAGCCGTGGATCTTGAAGGCGCGATAGCCCAGGTCGTAGCACTCCTCGGCGAAGGCGACGAACGCCTCCTTGGAGTCGAGCCCGCCGTTGCGGTCGGCGTGATAGGTGGAAGCATAGGCCTTGAGACGCTTGCGATAGCCACCGAGGAGCTGCGTCACCGAGGCGCCGAACTTCTTGCCGGCGAGGTCCCAGAGCGCGATGTCGAGGGGTCCGTGCCCCATGTGGTCGAGCTGGCGGATCTCGCGCTTGAGGTCGTCGTAGATCGCCTCGCGCTCGTCGGCGTTCCGTCCGACCAGGCTCGGCGCCAGCATCAGCGTCTGCGCCAGCGCCGCCTTGTGGCCACCCCAGAGCGCCACGTACTCGCCGCGCGCACCGTCCCGCGTGCCGATCACCACCGCATATTTCGACATGGTGAGCCGGCTTCCCGGCACGTAGCCGATATTGCCGATCGCGCTCGAGCCCGAGGCCTCGACGCCCATGTTCTCGGCGTCGAACGTGAACTCGTGGATCTCGACCAGGTCAATGACGCTCATGGGGGCTCCGCAAATGAAAAACCGCCCGCGAACGGGATCGCGGGCGGCAAAGAGGACGCGAAGGTGGTGTTCCGACGCTACTCGGCAGGCTCCAGCTTCTTCTCGAGGAGCTCGTCCGCGGTCTTGAAGAACTTGGTCTCGAGATCGCGTTGATTTTCGTAGATCGAGCCCTGATTGGGAGCGGGCGGGAAGGGCAGCCGGATCGGCAGTTCCTTCATGCGCGGCGCTACCGTACCTTCGCCGCTGACGAGCATCGAGTCCCACGACTCCCAGCTCTCCGGTTTGATCACCAGCGGCCAGGCATCGGCTGCGCGGTACTGGTGAAGCAGAAAGCGACGCGGCTTGCCTGAGATGTTCGCGGCCGAAGCATGCAGGATACGCGCGTGGTGGACGCTGATCGAACCGGCCTTGCCGAGGCACTGTACCGCCTTCGAGAAGTCTATGTTCGACTTCGAGGGGTCAATGCCACCGACGAAGTAGCCGTTCGTGTGGTGGTCGTAGGTCGGCCCCTTATGGCTGCCCGGAATAACCATCATCGCGCCGTTGTCGGCCGTGAAGTCGTCGATCATGATGCCGACGGCGGCGAGATCGTCGTTGGTGTGGGGATAGAACGCCCAGTCCTGGTGCCACTCGACGGGTGAGCCGAATCCGGCCGACTTCAGGTTCAGCTTCGAGACGTCGAAGCGGATATTCGGGCCCCACAGGCGCTGCAGCACCGAAAGGATCTTCGGATGCTTCACCATCCTCTCGTAGACCGGATGCCAGGCATGCGGGGTCTTGATCCGACGAACCTTCGGCGCATCCTTGCTGTGGCCGGGCTCGAGGTCGTAGACATCGGTGTGCTGGCTGACCGCACGCGACTTCTCGACGAACTCCTCGGTCACCTGCCGAAGCTCGGCGACTTCGTCCTCCGACAAAACGTTCGGCACCACGAGGTAGCCGCGTCGGTTGTAGGCTTCTACGTCCTTGTCGCTGATCATGAACTCGTCTCCACTGGGCGCCATGGGCGCTGATCTCGGTTGCCCCGATGGTAGCGGTAACATTTCCGAAACGACAAACCAAGATGAACTAATTTCAGCTTACCGCTGGAGTTGCTTGCTTTCAACGACGGGGCATCGCTAGACTTCGTCTAAATAAAATAATGCATTTCGTGGTCCGAAACGGATCGCAATGAAGCCCCGATCAAGAATCGGCCGGAGCTTGGCCACAAGGAGGAGACGTTATGAGGATTTCCAGGCGGAAGGTCTTGGGTTACGGCGCGGCCGCGAGCGTGCTGGCGATGCCCTACGTGGCGCGAGCTCAGGCGATCCGGCTGGTGTTCTCTCACCATGTTCCGACCGCGCACCTGATCCATGGTGTGGCCGAAAAGTTCGCCGAACAGGTCAAGCAGAACACCAACGGCCAGGTC
>CAZDGR010000374.1:0-4493 GCA_964504845.1 uncultured Rhizobium sp.
AAGGGCGTCGAGAAGATCCAGCATCCCGGCACCTACAATGCCAACCCGATCTCGGCCGCGGCCGGCATCGCGGCGCTGACGATCCTCAAGAACACGGATGCCAACAAGCGCGCCAACGCCTCGGCCTCGACGCTGCGCGGCCTTCTCAACGACGCGATCACCGCCGAGAACGTGTCGTGGGCGGCCTACGGCACCTACGCGGCCTTCCACATCTTCACCAACCCGAAGCGCCGCGACATCACGCCGAAGACCTTCGACGCGCTCGCCACCGACCCGGAAGAGCTGAAGGGCGCCTGGAGCGCCAACATCGCCCACAAGGTGCGGCTCGGCATGTTCGTGAACGGCGTCGACATCAACGCCGGCCCCGGCGGCATCATGTCGTCGGTCCATACCGACGCCGACCTCGAGCGCACCGCCGCCGCCTTCCGCGCGACCCTGAAGCTGCTGAAGGACGAGGGCGACCTCCGTTGACCTTGCGCAACGCCGAGCAGCTCGAGCGCGAGCTCAAGGACGCGTTCAAGAACCGTGCGCTGATCTACTGGGCGATCTATGATGAGCTCCGCACCGAACTCGGTGCGGAGCGCGCGACCCGGCTCCTGTCGAAGGCGATCGAGAAGCGCGGCATCTCGGCCGGCGATGCGCTTTTCCGCGACACGCCGGCCGATCCGGTGGCGATCGGACAGCGCTTCCTCGACGTCTCGCCGGCCGACGGCCGGCTCTTCCCGACCGTGGTGACGCGCGACGACAAGGGCGGCATGCACATCCACGTGCAGGTCTGCCCGCTGAAGGAGGCCTGGGAGGAATCGGGGCTTCCGGCGGCCGATATGGCGACGATCTGCAGGATCGCCGGCCGTTTCGACAACGGCGTCTTCGAGAATCGCGGCGTGAAGTTCTCGGCCGATACCTGGACCGAAGGCAAATCAGGCTGCTGCCATCTGCATCTGGAGCAGGCCTAGCCCCTCCGCCGCCGCCTCGTCACCTCGTTGACCGGCTCGACGAACGACAGCGCGTAGTCGTCGTTGTCGAATCCCCGGAAGCGGTACGAGGTCACGTTGGTGAGGAAGCGCCGGCGATCGTTCGTATAGGTCGAGATCCGGCCGGCACTGCGCCCCTCGGAGAAGAGCCTGTCGAGAAACCGGCGAACGAACTCGAGCACCACGCCGCGCCGTGCGACGAAATCAAGCACGGTCGAGAGCAGAAGCTGCGGCCTGAGCCCGGTGAAGTGCTTGGTGAAGGCCAGGTTCGCGAACAGGATCGCGTTGTCCTTGGGCTCGCGGCGAAGCACCGTGATCGCGTTCGGCATCTCGAACTGGTCGAGGAATTCGATGATCGCGTCCCGGTTGATGGCGTTGGCGGCGACGACGTTGGTGAGGGCGGCCTGTTCGAGCGAGCGGCGCTTACCGTCGAGATAGTCACTGGCCATGGTGGTGTCGCGGCATCTCCCCCGAGGACGCGCGGAGATAGCCGGAGCTTCCTGCGTCCACGCCTAGACGGTGTGTCGCGCCGACCCTAACTCATCTCACGCATCAGGCAAAGATCACGAGCGCGGAAAACAAAAAGCGCGGCCTTTCGGCCGCGCCTTGTTAACCAAACCGATGTTTCGGTCAGCTGCAGCCGGTGGTCGAGCCGCAGCTGTCGCACTTCAGGCAGGTGCCGTTGCGAACCAGCGTGAAGTTGCCGCACTCGCCGCAGGAGTCGCCCTCGTAGCCCTTGAGCTTGGCCTCGCGGCGCCGGGCCTGCTTGGCATCGGCCGCGGCCATCACTTCGGGCTCGACCGAGAGCGAGGTGGTGGTCGAGGCGAAGCTGATCGCCATGCCGTCCGTGCCGGTCGCCTGGGCCGTCGCCGCATGGGCGTGGATCACCTGGGGGGCCTCGACCGCGGTCTGGCCGCCGCGGAAGACGACTAGGTTGGTGCGCACGAAGCCGCGGCTCAGCTTCTCGACGGGGAGCGGTGCCTTCGGCAGCGCGCTCTCCTTCTCGCCCATGCCCATCGCGCCCGGCAGCAGGTCGTCCGGCTGCACATGCGCCAGGTCGGAGCGATCGAGGTAGCTGATCGCCAGCTCGCGGAAGATGTAGTCGAGGATCGAGGTCGACATCTTGATCGCCTCGTTGCCCTCGACCGGGCCCGACGGCTCGAAGCGGGTGAAGGTGAAGGCCTCGACGAACTCCTCGAGCGGCACGCCGTACTGGAGACCGATCGAGATCGCGATCGCGAAGTTGTTGACCCAGGAGCGGAGCGCCGCCCCTTCCTTGTGCATGTCGATGAAGATCTCGCCGACCTTGCCGTCGTCGTACTCGCCGGTGCGGAGGTAGACCTTGTGCCCGCCGACCGAGGCCTTCTGGGTGTAGCCCTTCCGGCGCTGCGGCAGGCGCTGGCGGGACGCCACCCGCTCGACGATCCGCTCGACGATCTTCTCGGCGATGATCGGCGCCTTCGCCGCCGGCGCCGCATCGGCGATCTCCTCGATCGCCTCCTCGTCGTCGATCAGCGCGGCCGACAGCGGCTGCGAGAGCTTGGAGCCGTCGCGGTAGAGCGCATTGGCCTTGAGGCCGAGGCGCCACGACAGCATGTAGGCGTTCTTGCAGTCCTCGACCGTCGCCAGGTTCGGCATGTTGACGGTCTTGGAGATCGCGCCCGAGATGAACGGCTGGGATGCCGCCATCATCCGGATGTGGCTCTCGACCGAGAGCGCCCGCGTGCCGATGCGGCCGCAGGGGTTGGCGCAGTCGAACACCGCCAGGTGCTCGGACTTGAGATAGGGCGCGCCCTCGACCGTCATCGCGCCGCAGCAATAGGTGTTGGCGGCGTCGATCTCGGACCGCTTGAAGCCGAGATGGGCCAGCAGGTCGAACCCCGCCTCGTCCAGCTTCTCGGCCGGGATCTTCAGGTTCACCCGGCAGAACTCCTCGCCGAGCGTCCACTTGTTGAAGGCGAACTTGATGTCGAAGGCCGATCCCAGCGAGTTCTCGATCGCGGTCAGCGCATCGGCGGTGAAGCCCTTGGCGCGGAGTGCCGCGTGATCGATGCCGGGTGCGTCCTTCAGCGTGCCGTGGCCGACCGCGTAGGCGACGATCTCCTCGATCTGCTCCTCGGGATAGCCCAGCGTGCGGAGCGCATCGGGCACCAGGCGGTTGATGATCTTGAAGTAGCCGCCGCCGGCGAGCTTCTTGAACTTCACCAGCGCGAAGTCGGGCTCGATGCCGGTGGTGTCGCAGTCCATGACCAGGCCGATGGTGCCGGTCGGCGCGACCACGCTGGCCTGCGCGTTGCGATAGCCGTGGATCTCTCCGAGGCGGAGCGCCTCGTCCCAGGCGCGGCGGGACGCCGCGACCAGCGCGTCGTCGGGGCAGCTTTCGGCATCCAGCGGCACCGGCTTGATCGCCAGGCCCTCGTAGCCGTCGGCCTCGCCATAGGCGGCGCGACGGTGGTTGCGCATGACGCGCAGCATGTGGTCGCGGTTCTGGGCATAGCGCGGGAAGGTGCCGAGCTCGCCCGCCATCTCGGCCGAGGTCGCGTAGGCGACGCCGGTCATGATCGCGGTCAGCGCGGCGCAGTAGGCGCGGCCTTCGTCGGAGTCGTAGGGGATGCCAGAGGCCATCAGCAGGCCACCGATATTGGCGTATCCCAGGCCCAGCGTGCGGAACTCGTAGGAGAGCTCGGCGATCGCCTTCGAGGGGAACTGCGCCATCATCACCGAGATCTCGAGGACCACGGTCCAAAGCCGCGTCACGTGCTCATAGGCGCCGATGTCGAAGCTGCCGTCTTCCTTGCGGAAGGTCAGCAGGTTCATCGAGGCGAGGTTGCACGCCGTGTCGTCGAGGAACATGTACTCGGAGCACGGGTTGGACGCGTTGATCCGTCCCGAGGCCGGGCAGGTATGCCACTCGTTGATCGTGGTGTCGTACTGGACGCCCGGATCCGCGCAGGCCCAGGCAGCCTCGCCGATCAGGTCCCAGAGCTCGCGCGCCTTCGGCTCCTTGGCGACCTTGCCGTCGGTGCGGCGGATCAGCTTCCACTTCGAGTCGGAGAGAACCGCGTCGAAGAACTCGTTGGTGAGCCGGACCGAGTTGTTCGAGTTCTGGCCGGAGACGGTCAGGTAGGCGTCCGAGTCCCAGTCGGTGTCGTATGTGGGGAACTCGATCTTCGCGAAGCCCTGCTTGGCGAAGTGGATCACCCGCTGGACGTAGTTCTCGGGGATCATCGCCTTGCGGGCGGCGAGAACGGCCTTCTTCAGCGCCTTGTTCTTCTTCGGATCGAAGCGGTCGTCGCTGTCGGTGCCGTCGGCGCAGGCCTGCATCACCTCGTTCAGGTGCTTGGCGGCGAGGCGCGAGCCGGAGACGAGGGCAGCGACCTTCTGCTCCTCGATCATCTTCCACTTGATGTAGGTCTCGATGTCCGGGTGGTCGATGTCCACGGTGACCATCTTCGCCGCGCGGCGCGTGGTGCCGCCCGACTTGATCGCGCCGGCGGCGCGGTCGCCGATCTTGAGGAA
>CAZDGR010000375.1:0-4491 GCA_964504845.1 uncultured Rhizobium sp.
GGATGAAGGCGCTCAACGCCAACATGATCACCGCGATCGAGCTGATCAAGGCGACGCTCGACCCGATGATCGCGCGCAAGTGGGGGCGCATCGTCAACATCACCTCGGGCTCGGTGAAGTCGCCGATCGCGATCCTCGGCCTCTCCAACGGCGCGCGCACCGGCCTGACCGGCTTCTGCGCCGGCATCGCGCGCCAGGTCGCCAAGGACGGCGTCACCATCAACGGCCTGCTGCCGGGGCCGTTCGATACGGATCGCCTGCGCTCGAGCATGGAGTTCGAGGCCAAGAAGGCCGGCCGCCCCGTCGCCGATATCGCGAAGGAGCGCGCCCAGCACAATCCGGCTAAGCGCTTCGGCACGCCTGAGGAGTTCGGCGCGGCCTGCGCGTTTCTCTGCAGCGCGCATGCCGGCTACATCACCGGCCAGAACCTGCTAATGGACGGCGGCGCGTTCAACAGCTCGATCTGAGGTTCCCCATGCGCAAGCTTCCCGATCCCTCGACGCTGCCGCCGAGGGTGCGCACCGACGTCGACTACGAGAAGACCGGGAAGCAGTACGGGCACCTTCGCATTCCACGGGCGCATACGCATTCCGGCCTCGGTGTCATCGGCATCCCGATCGTCGTGATCAAGAACGGCAAGGGGCCGACCTTCCTCCTGACTGCGGGGACCCACGGCGACGAATTCGACGGCCAGGTCGCGCTCTTGAATCTCGCGCGCGAGCTGGAGCCGGCAGAGGTGCAGGGGCGGGTGATCATCATCCCGTCGCTCGACCTGCCGGCGGTCGAGGTCGGCCATCGCCTCTGCCCCTACGACGGCAAGGACCTGAACCGCGTGTTCCCGGGCAACCGGCTCGGCAGCTTCACCGAGATGCTGGCCGACTACGTGACCCGCGTGCTGCTGCCGATCTCCGACTACAACATGGACCTCCACACCGGCGGCACCTGGCACGACACCGCTTTCAACACCTGCTCGCACTTCGTCGACGATCCGAAGCAGATGAAGGCGAACATCGATCTCGGCATGGCGTGGGGCGCCCCGTATCACGCGGTGCTGCGCGAGATCGACCACACCAACAGCTTCATGACCACCTGCGACCATCTCGGGATTCCCGCCCTGAGCTGCGAGTTCGGCGGGCTCGCCCGCATCGGCAGCGCCGCGCTCGCCGAGATCGAGAAGGGTGTGCGGAACATGCTGAAGCTGCACGGCATCATCGAGGGCAAGATCGTGGCCCCGAAGACGCCGACCAGGCTGCTGGGCGTGCCGGACCCGACCCGGGCCATCGCCTTCGCCCCCCATGGCGGCATCTTCCATGCCATGAGCCTGGGCGGCGACTGGGTCGAGGAGGGGCAGCTCGCCGGGCGCATCCACGACTTTCACGACCCCTCGCGGCCGCCGACCGAGGTCCGGTTTCCCCGCTCGGGCTGCCTCTGGATGATCCATACCGGACCCCGGGTCGAGGCTTTCGACGCCCTCTGCGTGGTCATGAACGAGCTCAGTCGGGCGGATATCGGCCTTTAGCCTGACTTCTCACAGGCCCCGACATGACTTCGTCACACGGCCTGTGGTATAGTTAAGGGTCTGGGAAAACTACGTCTTGGTGCCGTCGTGACCCTTTTGACCCAGGCGAACGTCCGGTCCATCAGCCGCGATTCGCCTGAGCGCTTCTTCAACCGCGAACTCTCCTGGCTTGCCTTCAACGCGCGGGTCCTCGAGGAGGCGTTCAACAAGCGCCACCCGCTGCTGGAGCGGCTCCGGTTCCTGTCGATCTCAGGATCGAACCTGGACGAGTTCTACATGGTCCGCGTCGCCGGCCTGCGTGGCCAGGTGCGGGCCGGGATCACCCAGCGTTCCCAGGACGGGCTTTCGCCCGAGCGCCAGCTCGCCGAGATCAACCGCTGCGTCTCCGATCTCGTGCGCGACCAGCAGCGTGCCTGGAAGGAGCTCAAGGGCGAGCTCGCGGCCGCCGACTTCTCGGTGATCGAGCCGGCCGACCTCACCCAGGACGAGCGCAGCTGGCTCGACACCTATTTCATGGAGCACGTGTTCCCGGTACTCACGCCGCTGGCGATCGACCCGGCTCACCCGTTCCCGTTCATCCCCAATCTCGGCTTCGCGATGGTGCTGCAGCTGCTCCGGCCCGATGCCGGCCGCAGCATGCGGGCCCTGGTGCCGCTGCCGCCGCAGATCGGCCGCTTCGTCCGCCTGCCGGGCTCGGCGATCCGCTTCCTTCGCATCGAGCATCTCGTCGGGCTGCATCTCAACCGGATGTTCCCCGGCTTCGTCGTCAACGGCGAAGGCGTCTTCCGCATCCTTCGCGACAGCGAGATCGAGATCGACGAAGAGGCCGAGGACCTGGTCCGCCACTTCGAGTCGGCGCTGAAGCGCCGCCGCCGCGGCAACGCGATCCGCGTGAAGCTCAACGCCAGCATGCCGGTCGAGCTTCGCGACTTCGTCGTCGACCAGCTGCATGTGTCGCCGGACGAGGTGTTCGGGCTCGAGGAGCTGGTCGGCGTCACCGACCTCAAGCAGCTGATCGTCGCCGACCGTCCCGACCTGCTGTTCAAGCCGTTCAACGCGCGCTTCCCCGAGCGCATCCGCGATTTCGGCGGCGACTGCTTCGCCGCGATCGGCCAGAAGGACATCCTGGTCCATCACCCGTACGAGAGCTTCGACGTGGTGGTGCAGTTTCTGCGCCAGGCGGCGCGCGACCCGGCGGTGATCGCGATCAAGCAGACGCTCTACCGCACCTCATCGGACTCGCCGATCGTCCAGGCGCTGATCGAGGCGGCCGAGGCGGGCAAGTCGGTGACGGCGATGGTCGAGCTCAAGGCGCAGTTCGACGAGGAAGCGAACATCCGCTGGGCCCGCGATCTCGAACGTGCGGGCGCCCAGGTCGTCTACGGCTTCATCGATCTCAAGACCCACGCCAAGGTCTCGCTCGTGGTCCGGCGCGAGGGCGCGGGCCTTCGCAGCTACGCGCATTTCGGCACCGGCAACTATCACCCGGGCACGTCGCGCATCTACACCGACCTCTCGTTCTTCACCGTCGATCCGGCGCTCTGCCGCGATGCCGCGAAGCTGTTCAACTACATGACCGGCTATGTCCATCCGGAAGCGATGGAGAAGCTGGTGATCGCCCCGGTCGCTCTGCGCGGTACGCTGCTGCAGCTGATCGAGGACGAGATCGAGCATGCCAAGGCCGGCCGTCCCGCCGGCATCTGGGCGAAGATGAACTCGCTGGTCGACGCCGAAACGATCGACGCGCTCTACCGCGCCTCGTGCGCCGGCGTCGCGATCGATCTGGTGGTGCGCGGCATCTGCTGCCTGAAACCCGGCGTACCCGGGCTTTCGGAGAACATCCGGGTCAAGAGCATCATCGGCCGCTTCCTCGAGCATGCGCGCATCGCGTGCTTCGCCAACGGCCATGCCTTGCCCAGCCCGCATGCCAAGGTGTTCGTGTCCTCGGCCGACTGGATGGGCCGCAACCTCGACGGCCGCGTCGAATGCTTCGTTCCGATCGAGAACCCGACCGTGCACCAGCAGGTGCTCGACCAGATCATGGTGGCCAACCTTCGCGACGAGGCGCAGAGCTGGACGCTCGATGCCGAGGGCCAGCTCCACCGCGTTCCGGTCGCGGATCCGGACAAGGCCTTCAGCGCCCACACATACTTCATGACCAACCCCAGCCTTTCCGGCCGCGGCCGCGCCGGCCGCAAGACACCGTCCCCGCCCAGGCTGGTGCTCAAGCGGTGAGATCAGCAAAATCGGAGCGCGGGCGTCGGCCGAAGCCGGTCGGCGTTCTCGATGTCGGCTCCAACTCGATCCGGCTCGTCGTCTTCGAGCACGACGGCCGCGCTCCGGTGCCGGTCTTCAACGAGAAGGTTCTCTGCGGGCTCGGCCGTGGCGTCGCCACGACCGGAAAGCTCGACGAAGGCGCGATGGCGGATGCGCATCGCAATCTCGCGCGCTTCGCCGGCGTCGCCAAGGCGATGGGCGTCGGCCGGCTGACCGCGGTCGCGACCGCCGCCGTGCGCGAGGCAAGGAACGGCCCTGCCTTCGTCGCCGAGGTCCGGCGGCGGACCGGCATCCGCCTGGCGGTCCTCTCGGGCGAGGACGAGGCGCGCACCTCGGCGCTCGGCGTGCTCTCGGGCAATCCCGACGCCGATGGGGTGATGGGCGATCTCGGCGGTGCCAGCCTGGAGCTGGTCGACATCGGCGGCGGCCGCACGCGAAAGCAGGTGACGCTGCCGCTGGGGCCCCTGGCGCTGACCGAGCTTTCGGGCGGCAACCTGAAGCGGGCGAGGGCGGTGGTCGCCGAGCATCTCAAGAAGGTGCCGTGGCTCGATCGCCTCAACGGACGCGATCTCTATCTCGTCGGCGGGTCGTGGCGCGCGCTGGCGCGTGTCCACATGGCGCTCGCCGACTATCCGCTCAAGGTGATCCACGCCTATGCCATCGAGGCGCCGGCCGCGCGCAGCTTCCTCGGACGG
>CAZDGR010000376.1:0-4466 GCA_964504845.1 uncultured Rhizobium sp.
GGCTTCCTCCATGGCGAGCTTTACTTCGGCGTACGCCTTGTTCGCGGCCTGGTTATTGGCCTTCATGGCGGTGATGCTCGTTACGGCAGGGCTGGCAAGAGCCGCTTGAATGTTCCCGTAATGCGCGTTCAGCTTCTGGTCGAACGCATCCCAGAGAGTCGTGAACAGCATGCCGAAGAGGTCCTTGATCGCCTGCTCCTGCGCGGCCGCGGCCGGAAACTTCGAAAGAATCGAGGCGCGGAACTGGTCGTAGCTGAAGCGCGGCTCGAGATCGAGGAACTGGGCGCGACTGATCTGCCCTTCCAGAGCATAGCCTCCGTGGAGCGACCATCCCGGCACATCGAAGGTGGTCATGAGCCGGTCCCAGAAAGGCAGGATGCTCGAGTCGAAATTGCCATTGAAGATGGTCTGGCCGCCGATCTCGATCGCCTGGCCGGGGGTGCCGTTGCCGCGCTCGGTGTTGTCGACAAGGAATCCGACGCGCTGGCCCTGGAACGGAATCTGCGCCCTCAGCGACGAGCCGCCGCCGAGGATGGAGTAGAACCAGCCTTCGCCGGTCCCTTCCCAGCTTTGCTGGTTGGTGCCAGGAGGGTTTTTGCGGCTGGAAATGTCTTCCTGGGTCTTGTACCAGGAATCCAGATTCGTGATTCCGTAGGGGTCGCTATTTGTGCTGCGGTTGGCCGACCTGCGCCAGATCTGCATGGCGTCATCGGCCTTCTGCGCAGGCACCGCCGGAGTGCTCAATGCGGCGGTGCCGAAATACCAGGCCTGCGTTCGCGAATGCGGTCCGGCTGTGAAACGATCCCACCAGTCCGTGCCGAACTTGAAGTCGCCGAACCCCGGACGTGCCGTGAGATCGCGATCGATATTGGCTCCGCCGGGACCGCCGGTCCCGAACTGCAACGGCGCGAGCAACGACCGCCCGTTCGGATTCAGGGTCTTGATCGAGTTTGGATCGATCGCGGTCTCGTAGTAATTGTCGAGGAAGCTGACGTTGGCCCACGGCGCGGCATCCGGATCGAGGAAATCCCCGAAGAACGCCATTTTCTTGGGCGCGGTGTCGGCGAGGAAGGCCAGTGCGACTGCGGGAATCGGCGACGTCAGCCCCGGCTGATTGAAGTCGTGCGGGTCGAGGGTGGTCATTTGCAGGTCCGCCGTACGGCCTGGGAAGTACTGCCCGAGACGTTGCGCGATCTCGCTGTTGACCGAGGTGCCGCGGCTGTGCCCGACCAGATGCATGTCCGACTTGAACAGGGCTCCGTTCAGGCCATTGTCGAGCTTCACCAGAGCTGCAAAGACTGCATCCGCCGCCGCTTCCGCGAATCCGCTGTCCGCCAGTCCCGATTCGAAGACCCAGTCGGACACGAGAAAAATCGGCTTGCCCTTGAAGTCCTCGGGCTTCGTGCCGAGCGCGGGATCGCCCCGGTAGACCCAGTTGCCGCTCGCCTTGTCATAAGCGAAGAGGCCACCGCCGGTTTGCGCGGCAAGCTGGGCGGCCGTCTTGAAGGACGAGGTGTTTTGTATGGGCGTGGGTTCGGTCGGCGGCTGATACCCGTGGCTAAAGAGGGTGACGGCGGCGAACTTGTCCGTACCCACCTCGAGCGTCTTGGTCTTGAACGAGCGCCAGTCCTCCACCGACTCGCCGCCGCTGCCCGCCTTGTACTGCACGCCGACGTAATATTCCTGCGAGGCCGTCAGCGCGTAGTCCTTCGGCAGCTCGATGGAATAGACCAGCTTGCCGTCCTGATCGGTCTTCGGCTTCAGGCCCATCTTCACCGGATCGAGCGTCAGGATCCGGCTGAAATCCCCGTCCCGCTTTCCGGGCTGACCGTCGATTTCGGTGAACAGGTTCTTCTGCCCGGCAGTCAAACCATCGAAAGCGGCCGCGTAATCCCTGGGGAACAGGCCATTGCCGGGTCCGAAGGTGCTGATGTACAGACGGACCCACGGCGTCTCGCCCTGGCGGTGCCCGGGATCATTGATCTCGAAATTGAAGGTGGGCAGGACGAGCTTCTTCGGATCCGTGTATTTGCTCTGCGCGATATCCACCGAGTCGACCTGGATCGACTTCAGGGACACGGTGGTCGGCTTCTGCTGCCCGGCCACCCCGTAGGTCCAGCCCATCGGTACGCGCGTCGGCAGCACCCTGCCCGTCTGTGTGCTGATATTCGCGTCGACCGGGAAGCGATTCTTGTCCTCGGCGGTCTCGGCGTAGTCGATGAGCTTGGCCACCTCGTAGATCATCAGCCCGGAGGTGCCGTCCCACTTCGTCAGCGTGGCGTAGAGGAACTTTCCATCCGGCGAAAGCGCCAACCCGTGGAGCGAGCCTTCCAGGATCGGCGTGGTCGCCCCCATGTAGACGGGCTTGTCGCTGAAGGGATTCTTGATGATGGCGATCTTGCCGCCGATCTGCTTGCGCGAGATGTTGCGGGCGATGTCGCCGTCGCCGCTCGAGAGCAGCGTCGGCTTGGTGAGGTTGTAGTCCGCGACGAAAGCGTACTGCTGGTCGGGCTGGTCCTGCGTGACCGCGACGCCGTGTGAGCGGTCGATGTTGAGCCAGCTCCCGTTGAGCGTGTAGCTCGGCGGCGCGAGCTCGAGCTGGCCCGACGGTTTTGCCCCGGTGAGGACGCCGTCCTTGTCGAACTCGAAGGCGACCGTCGAAAACCCGCGGTTCTTGCTGATCGAGCTGGTCACTGCGAGCGACGTGTTCGTTCCGCCCGTATCCATGAACATCGGCGTGACGCCCAGGAAGCCTTCGGGCTTCCCGAGCTTCTTGACCGAGGAGGCGATCCCGGTCTTCGCGTTGACCTTCTGCAGATCGATGACGAGCAGATCGCCTTCTTTGCGCTCGCCGCGCGGGAACAGCGTATAGGCCTGCTGCGGGCGCGACGCGACGAGATAGCGGCCTGCGCCGACCACTTCGAGCGCGTAGTACCCGAAAGGCGCCGCGTCGATGTCGGCCGATCGCAGCTTCAGCAGGCCTTCCGCCCTTTGGAAGGCCTTCGATGCCGGATTGATGTCGAAGCGGTAGATCCCGCCTTGCCCCTCCGCCGCCGGCGCCCCGTAGCGCTCTCCCACCGCCACGAACAGCTGGTCGCCGCCGATGGCGAGCGACGTAATCGAGCCCGCCGGGTTCTGAATGTCGAGGGTGTCGAATACCTTGAGGGTGGCCGTGTCGACGACGTAGATCTTTCCTTCCCGGCCCGCGATATAGGCGCGCGTGTTGTCGGCGGTGAACGCGATGGCGTCGTTGCGCCAGCCGAAAAGCTTAAGCGGCTGCCCCTTCTGGTCGACCTTGATTTCCGCCAGCTCGCTCGTCCCTCGCAGCACCTTTATCGAGTTCGCGAGCGTGACCATCTCCAGACCGGTTCTCGGCTTGATGGTGATTTTCTGGCTGAAGACCTCGACCGGATCCTGCGACACTGCTCCCGAGGGGCTGGGCGCGCGCGGAGGCAGAACGCGGACGACCCGGATCTCGGCGAGCGAGGGCGCGATCTTCTCGGGCATCTTGACTACGAGCGAGTTGCCGAGGTTCTGCGTCGGCTTCACCTTGACCGGCTCGCCGCCCCCCATCGAGAAGTACACCAAGACTTCGCCCGCGGTGGCGCCGGCGTCGTCCGCGAGCTGCAGGTTGTCGCCCTCAATGGTCAGCTTCGTAAAATCCTTCTCATCGAGCGTCACGCCGGTGATCCTGGGCGCGGGAATCACGACGCCGGCCGGAAGCGGCGGCACGACCTGATTCAGGTCGATGATGACCTTGCCGTTCGTGGCGGGCGGCAGCTTGACGACGGTCTTGTAGGTCTGGATCGACGTCCATTGATAGGTCGAGATCGCAGCGGCGGTGCCGATCGCGAGAGCGTTGAGGCCCGCCGAGAAACCGGCGAGGGAGCCGCCGGTCATGATGCCGACGTTCATCACCTCGTTGAACACCAGCACCGGGTCCGGCAGCACTATGGCGCGCACGGAACCGTCATCGTCCGCGGAGCCCTCCACATAGTCTTTCTTTATTACGGCGACGTACGTGCCGCCGACGGCTACGCCTGCATACGGCGGCGACGAGGTCCGCGCGAAGCCGTCGGCGTCGACATGGCCCTTCTCGACGACCTGCCAGAACGCGCGCTGCGCGCCCGTCTCGTCGATGAAAGACGAATACTTCATGAAGTAGACCGGCGCACCCACCGGCGTCCCGCTCGCGACGCGCATTGCAAGCTGCACCGGCTGCGCGAGCTCTCCCTCGCCCATGGACAGCTCGAAGGCCGCCGCCACATTGAAAGCGGCCGTCGGCGCCGGGATCGGCAGCGCCGCCACCGCGACGTTCTGCAGCGAAACGAGCGTGTCACCGGCGAGCGCCCCCGGCGCGAGCTGCACCGTGGAGCCGTCCGCCCCGACGACCAGGCCGCCCTGCGCGGACACGGTTTGCGGCCCGGCGGCCGGCGCCGCGACCACCCGCACCTCGATGTTCCGCT
>CAZDGR010000377.1:0-1237 GCA_964504845.1 uncultured Rhizobium sp.
AGGCTTCGGGCGCGACGTGCAGGACGCAGGTGCCGTAGCTGGTGCCGCTCATGCGCGCATCCGAGATGCGCACCATGTCGCGCACACCTTCCTTCAGCAGCTTCTTCGGCACCGGCAGCATGCCCCATTCCGGCATGCCCGGTCCGCCCTGCGGCCCGGCGTTCTTCAAGACCAGCACCGAGTCCCTGGTGACGTTGAGGTCGTCGCGGTCGATGCGCGCCGCCATGTCGTTGTAGTCCTCGAACACGACGGCCGGGCCGGTGTGCTTCCACAGCTTCGGATCGGCCGCGGTCGGCTTGATCACCGCGCCGTCGGGTGCCAGGTTGCCGCGCACCACGGCGAGGCCGCCCGACTTGTAGAGCGCCTTGTCGCGGCCGACGATGACGTCCGCATTGTAGACCTTGGCGTCCTTGATGTTGTCGCCGAGCGTCTTGCCGTTGATCGTCTGGGCCTTGCGGTCGAGCAGGTCGCCGAGCTCGTTCAAGAACGCCGGCAAGCCGCCCGCGTAGTAGAAATCCTCCATCAGGTACTTCCCCGACGGGCGCACGTTGGCGATCATCGGCACGTGCTTGGAGATCTCGTTGAAGCGGTCGAGGGTGAGCTTCACGCCGGCGCGGCCGGCGAGCGCCAGGAGATGCACGACGGCGTTGGTCGACCCGCCCATCGCCATCAGCGTGGTGACCGCATTGTCGAAGGACTTGTCGGTCAGGATGTCCGACGGCTTGAGATCTTCCCAGACCATGTCGACGATGCGCCGGCCCGAGAGCGAGGCCATGCGGGAGTGGTTGGAGTCCGGCGCCGGGATCGAGGACGCGCCCGGCAGCGTGAAGCCCAGCACCTCGGCCATGCTCATCATGGTGGCCGCCGTCCCCATGGTCATGCAGGTGCCGTAGGAGCGGGCGATGCCCTCCTCGACCTCTTCCCAGTCCTTGTCGGTGATGTTGCCGGCGCGGAGCTCGGCCCAGTACTTCCAGGAATCGGTACCCGATCCCAGGAAGTTGCCGTGCCAGTTGCCGCGCAGCATCGGCCCCGCCGGCACGAAGATCGTCGGCAGGTTCATCGTGATCGCACCCATCAGCAGCGCCGGCGCGGTCTTGTCGCAACCGCCCATCAGCACGGCGCCATCGGCCGGGTACGAGCGCAGCAGCTCCTCGGTCTCGATCGCGAGCAGGTTGCGATAGAGCATCGTCGTCGGCTTCTGGAACGGCTCGGCCAGCGCGATCGCCGGCATCTCCAG
>CAZDGR010000377.1:1337-4413 GCA_964504845.1 uncultured Rhizobium sp.
GCATCGTCGTCGGCTTCTGGAACGGCTCGGCCAGCGCGATCGCCGGCATCTCCAGTGGATATCCCCCGGCCTGCCAGATGCCGCGCTTCACCTCCTCGACCCGGAGCTTGAAGTGGCTGTGGCAGGGGTTGATGTCGGACCAGGTGTTGATGATCGCGATGACCGGCTTGCCTTCCCAGTCCTGGCGCGTGTAGCCCATCTGCAGCGTGCGCGAGCGATGCCCGAAGGCGCGCAGGTCGGCGACGCCGTACCAGCGCTTGGAACGCAGCTCGTCATAGGTCTTGCGCCGACGGGAACCGGCCGCGGTCATGCTCTAGTCCTCCGGGAGAGTGCGCGCACCCTTGAGGCCAAGGGCGCGAAGACGGGAGGAGCAGATGGTGCCCGAGACGGGCGCGCGCGATCAAGCGCCTCGGTATGCCGTCACATGCTGATGCGTATCTACGACGTGGCGGAAGCGCGCGACCTTGCCGTCGGGCGCAAACGTCCAGAGATGCATCTCGAGGTCGCGAATTCGACGCCCCGTGGCCTTGACCACGCCCTCGAACGCGATCACCACCGCGACCTGGTCGGCGGAGGCGAGGAAGCTCCGGGGCTCGAACCCCTCGATCCCAACCGCGCTAAGATCGATGAAGAAGTCGCCTACGGCCTGGCGCCCACGCCTGGGACGAAGCCAGGGCACGCCGTGGTCGACGCTGTCGTGCTCCCATTCGACGTCGTCCCGGAGCGCCGCGAGGATTGCCGGAACGTCGCCGCGTCCGAACGCGCCATAGATCGCCTGAACGGTTTCGATGCCGGTCGCCATGAAACGCCTCCCATGTCCTTGGAGGTATGTACGGCGATGGACGCCCGGCGGATGAGTGGCGTCAGCCGCGCTTCTGGCGGTCGAGGAGCGCCAGGATCTCGGCGAGCTTGGCGCGGGCCTCGGCCTGGCGCTTCCTCGGATCGCGCTTCGACCAGTCGTAGAAGCCCTTGCCGGACTTAACGCCGATATCGCCGCGCGCATACATGTCCTGGACCAGCTTGGCCGGCTCGGCCGAGTGGTTGAGGTGCGGCACGATCGCGCGCTGGACCAGCGCATGCGTGTCGAGGCCGCTCAGATCCTTCTGCTCGATCAGGCCGGTGATGCACATGCGCGGTCCCAGCATCTCGCGCGCCGCCTCGTCGACCTCCTCCGGCCCGCAGATGCCCTGCTCGATCAGGTAGTAGGCCTCGTGCAGGATCGCGTGCTGGAGCCGGTTGATCAGGAAGCCTTCGATGGGGCGGTTGAGGACCAGGGGGTTCTGCCCGCAGGCCTTGACCCCGGCAACCACCGTCTGGAGCGCCGAGTCCTCGGTCGCGGCCGCGCGGATCACCTCGACCAGAGGCATCACGTCGGCCGGCATGAAGTAGTGGAGACCCAAGAAGCGCTGCTTGTGCTTGAGGCCGGAGGCGAGATCTTCCAGCGGAAGGCCGGAGGTGTTGGTCGTCAGGATCGGCTTGCCCCCGTAGCGCGCCTCGATCTCGGCATAGAGGCTGCGCTTGAGGTCGAGCTTCTCCGGGATCGACTCGACGATCAGCTCGGGCGCCTCATCGGGAAGCTGGGCGGTGCCGGTGGCACCCGGCACCTTCTCGGCGACCCGCTCGGGCGAGCGGCTTAAGACCCAGACCTTGGCGCCGGAACGAAGAAAGGAAGCGGCGATGCCGGCTCCCATGACGCCGGAGCCGGCGACGAGGACGGTGGCAGGGGACGGCATCGGGACCTCACGGACGACTAGGGCGAGACCTCAGCTGAGCTCGCGCAGATCCAGGCGGGCGGTCGAGGCGGGAGCGGTCTGATCCGGTGCGGCAGCCGGGACGGTCGCGACCGATGGAGGCTCTATCGGAGCCGGCCGTTCGGGCGCTGATGCAGTGGGCTCGGCTGAAACCGCGGGGCCCTGGACCGGAGCGGGCAGCTCGGGCGCCGCAGCGGCAGGCTCGGAAACAGGCATGTCCGTGGCGACAGGCAGGGACGCGACCGAGGACATCGGGCCGCAACGGCCGTTGTCGATCTCGCGCGCGCTCTCCGGGTTCCGGTCGCCGAGCAGGCGCCACACCTTGCAGAAATAGGCTGCCGACTGCCGGGCCTTGCCGCCCTGGTAGCGGCGAACCGCTCCCTGCCAGTCGCCGTACTCCTCGAAATGCGCCGCCAGGTACTTGGCGGCATAGGCTACGTTGCGCTGCGGCTGCAGCATGTCGCCGAGCGAGCGGAAGTTGCTGCTATGGTGGAAGACCGAAAGCTGCATGCAGCCGGCGTAGAGGTTCTTCCGGCCCTTGGCGCGACGCTCGTCCAGGATCTTCTGAGCCTTGTCCTGCGTCGACGCATAGATGACGCGGCCGCCGAGGTTCAGCGCCCAAGGATAGGGCTGGCCGTTCACGCCGCTCTCGTGGATCGACATCGCCTGCAAGAGGCCCGGCGGGATCCCGAATCGGCGCTCGGCTTCGGCAATCGCCTGGGTGCAGGGATTCGGCCCGGCAAGGGCCATGCCTGGAGAAAGCAGGGCGGCGGCGGTGAGAACCTGGGTCGCGAGGCGTGAAAAAGCCATGGCGGCCTTCTCCGTGACATCGGCGCCACTGTCAAAGGAAATGTTGCCTTGACTTAGCTATCCCTATGAAAAGGCAGAACACTCCCAGACCGCAACGGCTTGTTATACGTGGTTCGACGGGGCACAACGACGTCACAACACCGGAGGGGAATACCGTGATCCTGGTCGGCCGATACTTTTCTCCCTTCGTCCGCCGGGTCGGCGTCAGCCCGCCTCTGGCCGGGCACCCGCTCGATGCCCGCGAGCTGGAAAGGCTGCCGGCCCCCAAGGTCTGCCGGCCGGAACAGCTCTAGCCATGGGCCACGCGCTGCTGGCAGTCGCGCCGATCCTGACCGGGACGGCGTTGCTGCTGGTCGGCAACGGCGTCTTCTCGACCTTCCTGGCGCTCCGCATGTCGATGGAGGGCTTCGCCACCGGCTCGATCGGCATGGTGGTGGCGTCCTACTCGATCGGCTTTCTCGCCGGCTGCCGCTTCTCCCCGCCGCTGATCCGCCGGGTCGGGCACATCCGCGCCT
>CAZDGR010000378.1:0-4373 GCA_964504845.1 uncultured Rhizobium sp.
AGCTCGAGGCCAACCCGGACTACTTCCGCGGCAAGCCCAAGCTCGATCGCCTGATCTACCGGCCGATGGCTGACATCAACGTGGCCCGCGCCGAGTTTGACGCCGGAAGGCTGCACTATCTGCCCTACGACTACGCGCCGCCGCTGGCCGAAGTGCCGGCGCTCCGGCGCAATAGCGCGGTCAAGGTAGTGTTCACGCCGTCCCATTTCAGCCGCGACATCCAGCTGAACCTTGCGCGCCCGCCGCTCGACAAGCGCGAGGTGCGCCAGGCGATAGGGCATGCGATCGATCGCGAGGCGATGAACAAGCTCGCCTTCAACGGGCTGTGGAAGCCGGCGATCCATGCCAGCGTCGAGAGCCAGGGCGAGTGGATCAACCGCAGCGCCAAGTTCCCCGAATACGACAAGGCCAAGGCCGAGAAGCTTCTCGACGAGGCAGGCCTGCCGCGCAAGGCGGACGGCTGGCGCTTCGCGGTCACGGTGACGCCGCCCAACTTCGTCGACTGCAAGGCGATGATGGAAGTGCTGGTCCAGCAGCTTCGCCAGGTGGGCATCAACGCCAAGCTCGAGCAGTTCGACCAGGCGACCTGGTTCCGCCGCCAGTTCGAGAAGAACTTCGATATCTCCTGCTACTTCACCCGCTATGGGCCCGACCCCGACGCCTATCGCGAGCACTTCGCCACCGGCGGCGGCCGCAATTTCCAGAGCTACTCCGACAAGGAGCTGGACGAGATCGCGACCAAGGCCTCCGTCTCCCGCGACAAGGCCGAACGGAAGAAGATCTACGACCGCATCCAGGAGATCGTCGTCCGCGACCTGCCCTACATCAACCTGTTCGACGAGCAGAAGACGACGCTTGTCCGCGCGGGTTGGGACGGCTTCATGATCGAGGAGTCGGGCTTCGACAAGTCGCTCACCTGGTTCGGCTTCTACGCGGTGCGTCCGCCCGGGCGGTGATCGCGTCGCACGTGCGCTCTACGGGTCGGTGAAGGAAGTCTGATGCGCCTCAGGCGCTACGTGTTGCTGCGCCTGCTTCAGTTCGTGCCGGTGACGCTCGTCGTCGTCGTGCTCAACTTCCTTCTGATCCATCTGGCGCCGGGCGACATCTCCCTGCTGCTGGCCGGCGAGAATGCCGATCCCGCCTATCTCGCAGTCGTGCGTGAGAAGTTCGGGCTCGACCGGCCGTTCCTGGAGCAGCTCTGGCGCTATCTCGTCCAGGTCGGGTCGGGCGATCTCGGCCTCTCGTTCCGCTCGCGCCAGCCCGTGCTCGGCGAAATCCTGGAGAAGGTGCCGGCGACGCTGCTGCTGGTCGGGACCAGCCTGCTGCTGTCGGTCGTGATCGGCACCTGGGTCGGCACCTGGATCGCGCGTAGGCCGGGATCGGCGCTCGACAGCCTCGTGAGCTTCGGCGCGGTCGCGCTGTTCAGCGTGCCCGTCTTCTGGTTCGGCCTGATGCTGATCCTGCTGTTCACGGTCGAGATCCCGATCCTGCCGGCGATGGGGATGACCAGCCTCGACGGACCCGCCTCGGGCATTGGCCGCGTGCTGGATATCGCCAAGCACATGATCCTGCCGGTGCTCGCGCTGATGACGGTCTCGGTCGGTCAGTACGTCCGTCTCGCCCGAACCTCGGTCGCCGACGTCTTGGGCGAGCACTTCATCACGACGGTGCGCGCGATCGGCTTTCCGGAGCGGACGGTGCTTCAGCACTACGCGTTACGGAACGCTCTGCTGCCGGTCGTGACCGTGCTCGGCCTCCAGCTCGGGCTGGTGCTGACCGGCGCGGTGCTGACCGAGACGGTGTTCTCGTGGCCTGGTCTCGGCCGGATGATCTATGAGGCGATATTGGCACGCGACACGCCGGTCATCATGGGTGCCTTCATAGTGATGTCGATGACCGTGGCGCTCGCATCTCTCGTAACCGATCTCGTCTACGCCGCGCTCGATCCCCGGGTGTCGCTGTGATCGACCTCCGCCACCTGATACGGCGGCCGGCGACGGCGATCAGCGCCGTCGTTCTTGCCCTGGCGACAGTGATTGCGATCGCCACGCCCTGGCTGCCGCTTCCCGACCCGACGGCGATGGCGGCTTCGCCCTACGAGCCGCCCGGCGAGGCACACCTGCTCGGCACCGACAATTTCGGACGGGACATCCTCTCGCGACTGGTCTGGGGCACGCGGCTGGCGCTGTTGGTCGCGATCGTATCGTCGCTTGCATCGAGCCTGCTCGGGATCGTTCTCGGATCGCTGTCGGGCTATTTCGGCGGCTGGATTGACGGGATCGCCAGCCGTGCCTTCGACGTCTTCCTGCTGATCCCGACCTTCTTCCTCGTACTGCTGATTGTCGCGCTGTTCGGCTCGGGCATTCAGTACACGATGGTCGCGATCGCGCTCACTACCTGGCCCAGGTCGGCCAGGATCATGCGCTCGCAGGTGCTGTCGCTTAAGTCGCGCACCTATGTCCAGGCGGCGCTGGCGTCTGGCGCCTCCCATTCCTGGGTGCTCGCCCGGCACATCGTGCCGAACGGCCTCGCGCCGATCGTCACCGACGGCACGATCCTGATGGGGCTTGCGATCCTGACAGAAGCGGGATTGAGCTTCCTCGGCCTCGGCGACCAGAACGCGGTGAGCTGGGGGCGAATGATCTTCGAGGGCCAGCGGCACCTGCGTCTCGCCCCCTGGATGTCGATCTTCCCCGGGGTGGCGCTGCTGATCCTGGTCGCAGCGCTGAACCTGCTCGGCGACGGGCTCAATCACCTGCTGAACCCGCAGCTTCGTCGACAAAGCCTGCGCGCCGCGCGTGCAGAGCCGGTGGAGCGGCCGGAGACGCGTCCAAGCGAAACGATCCCGATCCTCGATGTCCGGAACCTCCGGCTCGAGTACCGGCTCGAAGGGACCTCGATCCGGGCGGTCGACGGCGTGTCGTTCGCGCTACCGCGCGGCGGAAGTCTCGGCATCGTCGGCGAGAGCGGCTGCGGCAAGAGCAGCATGGGTGCCGCCCTGCTGCAGGTGATGGCGCCGAACGCCCAACTCACCGCCGGCGATGTCGTTTTCGACGGAAAGCCGATCCTCGCAAACGGGTGTCCGGTCCGTATCGGCGGCGCCGAGGCGATCAGGTCGATCCGCTGGACCCGGCTCTCGACGATCTTCCAGAGCGCGATCAATGCGCTCAACCCGGTGATGACGGTGCGCGAGCAGCTGGTCGAGGCCTATCTGCTGCATCGCCCGGAAGCCGGTAGAACCGCGGCGCTGGCGAGGATCGGCGACCTGTTCGATGTCATCGGTATCCCCCGGCGCCGGATGGCGAGCTACCCGCACGAGCTCAGCGGCGGCATGCGCCAGCGGGTAATGATCGCACTCAGCCTCTTGCATGAGCCCGACCTCATCATCGCCGACGAGCCGACGACGGCGCTCGACGTGTTGATCCAGGACCAGATCCTGGGCGAGATCGACGAGCTCCGCCGCCGGCTCGGCCTGGCGCTGATCCTGATCACCCACGACATGGGCATCGTCGCCGAGACCTGCGAGCGGGTAGCGGTGATGTATGCCGGCGAGATCGTCGAGCTGGCGCCGGCCGAACGGATCTTCGAGCGGCCGGCGCATCCGTACACCAGGGCGCTGATCGCCTCGCTGCCTACGGTCAGCGGGCCAAAGCGCGTGCTGTCGGCCTTGCCGGGCGAGCCTTTCGTTCCGACGGGGCAGGTTGCCGGTTGCCGCTTCGCGCCGCGCTGCACGCTTGCCACCGATGTCTGCAGGGCGAAGCTGCCACCAAGGGTCGCGGTCGATGACCGGCACGAGACGCTTTGCCACCTCGTCGAGGCCGGCCGGTGACCACGCTGCTCGAAGCACGAAACCTGGAAAAGAGCTACGCGCTCCGACGTGGGTGGACCTCCAGTCTTCTGGGGCGCGGCCAGGAGACGTTGCGGGCGGTCGACGGCATCGACCTTGCGCTGGCGCAGGGCGAGATCCTGGCGCTGGTCGGGGAGAGCGGCTCCGGCAAGACAACGACTGGCAAGCTGATCACGCGCCAGGAGCGGCCGAGCGGCGGCGTGCTACGATTCGACGGCAGTGAGGTCGAAGGCTTGTCCGGCCCGGCGCTCAAGGCCTATCGCCGCAGCGTCCAGATGATCTTCCAGAACCCGTTCGAGGCCCTCGATCCGCGCCACCGGATCAGCGATGCGGTGGCGGAACCGCTGGCGATCCACGGCATCGGGACGGCGCGGGAGCGGCGCGCGCGCGCGGAAGCGGCACTTAGCCAGGTTGAACTGCCGCCATCCCGCTTTGCCGAGCGCTACCCGGCGGATCTTTCCGGCGGTCAGCTGCAGCGGGTGGCGATCGCCCGCGCCCTGGTGCTGCAGCCGCCGCTGGTGCTGGC
>CAZDGR010000379.1:0-2087 GCA_964504845.1 uncultured Rhizobium sp.
GGGCTGTGGCATGGTCGCGCCCCATGCCGATCCTCTCGATCCAGTCGTCGGTCGTTTACGGACATGTCGGAAACTCTGCCGCCGCTCTGCCGCTGATGCGGATGGGGCACGAGGTCTGGCGTCTCGACACCGTCGCCTTCTCGAACCACCCGGGCCACGGCAGCTTCTCAGGCCGCGTCGTTCCGCCGGCAGAGCTCGCCGAGCTGCTGCGTGGCCTGAAGGGACTCGGCGTCCTCAAGGACTGCAGCGCCGTGCTCTCCGGATATCTCGGCGAGGCCGGCACCGCCGCGGTCGTCTCCGATGCGGTTGCCTCCGCGAAGAGCGCCAACCCGCGTGCGATCTACCTGCTCGATCCGGTGATCGGCGACGGCGGCCGCGTCTTCGTCAGGCCGGGCGTGCCCGAGATGATCGCCGAGCGGCTGGTCCCGCTCGCCGACATCTGCACGCCGAACGTCTTCGAGCTCGAGCAGCTGACCCGCATGAAGGTGACCGACGTCGACTCCGCCCGGGTCGCGATGCATTCGCTTCGCGGCCGCGGTCCAAGGACCGTGGTGCTGACCGGACTGCCGGAAAACGGCCGCATCTCGACGCTGGCGGCGACCAACATGGGTCTCTGGCGCGTGACTGCGCCCCGGATCGACCGTCCGCTCAACGGTACCGGCGACCTGATCTCGGCGCTGATCCTCGGCCACTACCTGGAATGGGGTGCGATCGCCGAGACCCTCAAGCGCGCCGCCTCCGGCATGGCCGAAGCGATCGAGGCGACGGTGGCCGCCGGCCGGCGCGAGCTCGCCCTGGTGCAGGCGCTCGACCGCATCGTCAATCCGCCGAAGCTGATCGACGTCGAGAAGATCGACTAGCTGCGCCGCCCAGCGAGCGTGTGCACGATCAGCGCGGTCATCACGACCGCGCCGCCGCTCAAGACCCAGGGCCCCGGGTTCTCGCCGTAGGCGAGCCACACCCAGACCGGCCCCAGCGCGATCTCGGCGAGGCACAGCAGCGACGACGTCGCCGCCGGGATGAAGCGCGCGCCGGTGGTGAACAGCGCCATGCCGACGCCGAGCTGGCCGGCGCCGAACAGCAGCAGCAGCGGCAGGTCGTGCTGGCTGACAGCGAGCGTCGGCGCCATCGGCAGCGCGATCATCGTCGCGAACACGCCGGCGAAGAAGGCGCCCGGCACCATCGGCAGGTCGCGTCGCGCGCGGACGGTGACGACGGTGCCCGAATAGGCGATCGCGCTGAGGGCCGCGAGCGCAGTGCCGAGCAGATCGTCGCCGCTGGGAAGCCGCCCCATCATGACCGCGACACCGAGCGTGGCGACGGCGATCGCGAACCAGGTGCGGCGGTCGATCGGCTCCTTCAGGATCGCACGTGCCATCAACCCGGCGATGATCGGCGCCAGCGCCAGGATCATCAGCGTGTTCGCGACCGAGGTATAGGCGAGCGCCAGCACGAAGGAGATGGAGCTCGTGGCGAAGGCGGCGCCGAGCACGACCGCGACCCAGCCGGCCTGGGCGAAGGGTCGCCAGGGCTTGCCGCGCTCGATGACCGAGATGTAGGCCAGCAGGAAGGCGGCGCAGCTCGCCGAGCGCCAGAAAACGATCGTCCAGGATTCGGCCGTGACCGAGCGGACGATCAGCCCGCCCGTGCTCCAGACGAGGGCGGCGGCAAGAACGAGGGCGAAGCCGCGGGCATAGGTCGACACCGGACGCTCAGGCCGGCATCGCGGCGGCGAGACGGTTTCCGACGGCCTTGCGCAGATCCTGGATGCCGGTCTCGACATGCCGGGTCGGATGCACGCGGTTGGTGAGCAGCGACCAGGCATAGCCGCGCTTGAAGTCGATCCAGAGCCCAGTGCCGGTGAAGCCGGTGTGCCCGACGGTCTCGGGCGAGCAGTCGTCGCCGCCGGCCCAACCCTCGTGGTGGTGCTGCCAGCCGATATTGTTGGTCGCCGAGTGGCGCTTCCTGATCTCCGCGATCGAGCCGGGCTTCAGCTCCCTGCCTGCGAGCAGGCGCTTGGCATAGCCCAGCACGCCGTCGATGGTGCCGAACAGGCCGGCATGGCCGGCGAAGCCGCCGAGCGAATA
>CAZDGR010000379.1:2187-4367 GCA_964504845.1 uncultured Rhizobium sp.
CGCCGTCGATGGTGCCGAACAGGCCGGCATGGCCGGCGAAGCCGCCGAGCGAATAGGCGTTCTCGTCGTGCACCTGGCCGACGATCACGCGCCGGCGCCACATGCAGTGCTCGGTGGCGGCGAAGCTCTTGTTCTTCGGAAGAAAGCCCAAGCCCGGCCCGCGCGGCAGCTTGGCCAGCGCCTTGCCGCGGCAGCGCTCTATCACGATGCCGAGCAGGATGAAGTTGATGTCGGAGTAGACGTTGGCGCCGAAGGCCCAGTTCTTCTGCAGGACATGCGCCTTCAGCGTCTCGGGATCGTTGCCCCAGGTGTAGATCGGCTCGACCGCCGGCAAGCCGGTCTGGTGCGAGAGGCACTGGCGCAGCGTCAGCTTCCGGATCGGATGGGCCGCGACGTACTGGTGCAGGTCCGGGATGTGCTTCGAGAGATGATCGTCGAGCGAGACGATCCCCTCCTCGACGAGCTTCATGATCTCGGTCGTCGTCGCCACCACCTTGGTCACGCTGGCGAGGTCGAACCAGGTGGCGCGGGTCAGCTTCCGCTTCTTCGGTACGCGCTGGGCGAGGCCGGTCACCTTGACGCCGATCTTTCCGTCGGGCGTCAGCAGTCCCAGGATCGCACCGGGAACCCGGCCGGATTCGACTGCGTCCTCGGCCGGTGCGAAGGCTTCCTCGAGCGCCTTTTCAAGGCCCATCTGGATCAGGCGGCCTTTCGCGCGCGATGCAGCACGCCGCCGGTCATCGCCTTCGGCGCACCGGTTGTGGTCGGAACGCTCAAGGGAAGCCCGCGCAGGCTGCGGACGGCGAGGAAGGCGAAGCACTGCGCCTCGAGGAAGTCGCCCTGCCAGCCGACCGCATCGACCGGCGCCACCGGCGCCTTCAGCGCCTCGGCCAGCGCCGACATGATCGTCGGATTGAGACGGCCGCCGCCGGTGACGAGCCAGCGCTTGGGCTTGCCCGGCAGGTGATCGAGCGAGCGGCGCACGGTCTCGACCGTGAAGGCAACCAGCGTCGCCGCCCCGTCGGGGGCCGACAGGCCCTGCACCGGCGTCGCCGGGAAGTCGTTGCGGTCGAGCGACTTCGGCGGCTTGAGCGCGAAGTAGGGATTGTCCATCAGCTTCGCGAGCGCCGCCTTGTCGACCTTGCCGGTCGCGGCGAGGCGACCGTCGGCGTCGTAGGGCCGGCCGGTGTGCTTCAGCATCCAGTCGTCGATCATCGCGTTGGCGGGGCCGGTGTCGAAGGCGATCACGGTGTCGCCGTCGAGATAGGTGACGTTGCCGACGCCGCCCAGGTTCAGTACCGCAAGCGGCCGCTCGAGATCCTTGGCGAGCGCCTGGTGATAGAGCGGCGCCAAGGGCGCGCCCTGGCCGCCGGCGGCGAGGTCGGCGTCGCGGAAGCGGTTGATCACGTCGATGCCGAGCCGCTCGGCCATCAAGGCGCCGTTGCCGAGCTGGTAGGTCACGCGCTGGTCGGGGCGGTGCAGGATGGTCTGGCCGTGGAATCCGACGATCGCGATCTTGCGGCGATCGATGCCGGCGCCCTTGAGCAGCTGCTCGACCGCCTTGATCTGCGCCTCGGTCACCCGGCGGTCGATCTCGGCGTGGTTGCCGGTCTCGGCCCGCTTGGCATCGGCGACCAGCGCCCGGAGATCCGCCGAGAGGTCGTCGGGATAGGGGTAGGTGGTGGCCGGGCCGAAGTCGGCGACCCGCTCGCCGTCGGTGTCGATCACGGCGACGTCGATGCCGTCCATCGAGGTGCCGCTCATCAGCCCAAGGGCGGTGACGATCCCGCTCATTTCCAGCCTCTTCGGGGAGGAGAATCGTCAGGATCATGGGGTAAGCCCGGACCCCGTCCAAGCACAAGTTGGGGCCCCGGATGGGCATGCCCGAATGTTGACGGCGGGCCCGCCAGAGTGTGAGATGTCCTCACACGCCTTCTGGGAGGAAAAGTCGATGATCCGTCTCGTGAAGCGCGCTGCATTCGCGGCTGCGCTCGTCGTTCCGCTGGCCGCCACGGCCCAGGTCCTGGAGGTCGCGACCGACGCTTCGCCGGTCGGGCTCGACCCCCACGTCGCCACCGCCTTCTCGACCGCGCTCGTCAACGGCAACATCTATGAGGGCCTGACCTCGGTCGACAAGGACCTCAAGGTTGTCCCGGCCGTCGCCGAGTCGTGGGCGGTCA
>CAZDGR010000380.1:0-4351 GCA_964504845.1 uncultured Rhizobium sp.
GCTCCCTCGGCGTGATGATCCCGCCGAGCCTGGTGCTGGTGTTCTACGGCCTCACCACCTCGACCTCGATCGGCGACCTTTTCCTCGCCTCGACCGTCCCCGGCCTGCTGCTCGCCGGCATCTACATGGTCTATGTGCTGGTGCGCTGCGCGATCGACCCGAGCCTGGGCCCGCCGGCGCCGCCGGAGGTCCGCGACATCCCGTTCACGCAGAAGCTGGCGGCGCTGAAGAAAGTGCTGCTGCCCCTGTTCATCATCTTCTCGGTGCTCGGCAGCATCTATACCGGCCTCGCCTCGGTCAGCGAAGCGGCTGCGCTCGGTGTCGCCGGCGTCATCGTCTCGGCCGCGATCCGCCGCACGCTCAGCCTACGGATGGTCACGGAGTCCCTCTTTACGACGATGTCGACCTGCGGGCTGCTGATCTGGCTCACCATCGGCGCCAACGCCATGGTCGGCGTCTACAACCTGCTCGGCGGCATCGCCTACCTCAAGACGCTGATGACCGGGTTGCCCCTGCCGCCGATCGGCGTCGTGCTGGTGATGATGGCGATCCTGCTCATGCTCGGCTGCTTCATGGACTGGTTCTCCATCATGCTGCTGACCATGCCGATCTTCGCGCCGACGATCCAGGCATTGGGCTTCGACCTCATCTGGTTCGGCGTGCTGTTCAACATGAACATGCAGGTCGGATATCTGTCGCCGCCGTTCGGACAGGCTGCCTTCTACCTGAAGTCCGTCACGCCGCCAGAGATCACCCTTGACCATATCTTCAGATCGCTGTTGCCTTTCATCGGGCTGCAGGTCATCGGCCTGCTGATCGTGCTGATCTTTCCCGAGGTGGCGATGTGGCTGCCGAGGTTCGTCAAGTCGTTCGACTAGAGGCCTGCGGTCCGGCAGCGTGGATCGGGATCTCGATCCGACGCTTCCGCCCCGCAATTGGGGGCGACCATGAGCACTCACAAGGCAGACGATCCCGAAGCGCTGTTCCGCCGCGCGGCGGAGCATGCGCTGGCTTTTCGCCGCGGAATCGCCGAGCGGAAGCAGCGACCGGACATGACCTATGGCGAAGCGCTCGCCAAATGGGAGGCGCCGACGCCGGAAAGCGGCCAGGCCGCCGACGCCGTGCTCGAGGAGATGGTGCGGCTCGCCGAGGGCGGGTTGCATGCGATGACCGGGCCGCGTTTCTTCGGCTGGGTGATCGGGGGATCGCATCCGGCGGGGGTCGCGGCGGATTGGCTGGCCTCTGCCTGGGGACAGAATGCCGCCAACCATGCAGCCACACCCGCAGCCTCCTCGGCCGAGGCGGTCGCGGCAAGATGGCTCGTCGATATCCTGAACCTGCCCAAGGGTTCGTCGGTCGGATTCTGCACCGGGGCGACGATGGCGAACTTCGTTGGCCTCGCCGCCGGGCGCAGCGATGTGCTGCGCCGGCTCGGCTGGGACGTCGAGGCCAAGGGCCTCTTCGGCGCGCCGGAGATCCGCGTCGCGGTCGGCGAGGACGTGCATATCTCGGCGATGTCGGCACTGCAGTTCCTGGGCCTCGGACACGAGCGCGTGCTCAGGATCGCGACCGACGAGGAAGGGCGGATGCTGCCGCACGCGCTCGCGAAAGCGCTCGATGCCGGCACGGGTCCCTGCATCGTCATGGCGCAGGCGGGGCAGATCAACACCGGCACCTCCGATCCGTTCGAGGAGATCGCGCATATCGCCCGGCGCCACGGCGCCTGGGTGCATGTCGACGGCGCCTTCGGGCTCTGGGGCAATGCGTGCCCCACGCGCGCGCATCTGACCAAGGGCGTCGAGCTCTGCGACTCCTGGGCGACCGACGGGCACAAATGGCTGCAGACGCCCTATGACTGCGGCTTCGCCTTCGTCCGCGATGCGGAAGCGCATCGCCGCGCGATGGCCTTCGGCGCCAGCTATCTGCCGCCGGTCGCCGAGGGCGAGCGCGACCCGACCCATTACGTGCCCGAGCTCTCGCGCCGCGCGCGGGGCTTCGCCACGTGGGCGATGCTGAAGCATTTCGGCCGCGCCGGGATCGCGGAGATGGTCGAGCGTCACTGCCGGATCGCGAAGATCATCGCCGACAAGGCGGCGGAGGAGCCGGGCATCGCCGTGCTGAACCAGGTCGTGCTGAACCAGGCGGTGCTGCGCTTCGGCGGTAATACGTCGATTGAAGAGGGGGACGACAAGACCCTGGCGACGATCGCGCAGCTTCAGAAGGACGGCGTCGCCTTCGCCGGAGGCTCGAGGTGGCGCAACAGGTGGATGATGCGGATCTCTGTCAGCGGCTGGTCGACGACCGAGGCCGACGCGCTCAAGACCGCGGAGGCGATCAAGTCCGCCTGGCGCCAGGTGCGGGGCAGGAACGACTAGGCAGCGCCGATCGAGCGGCGACCTCGAACGGCTCGCTCGCCCCCGAGCGGGACGCGCGGCAGCAAGTTGGCGAAGCGACTTGCGTGAGCGAGGACCACTAAGCGAGGGCCCGCATTCTTTCTTGATCGATCCAGGCTCTTACGTTCCCATCTACGTAATATGTCCGCCGCGACCCTCTACTTCGATGCTTGGCTGAGGCCCCACAGGAGCCTGACCCGGCGCGGCATCGCCATGGTTCTCGCCCTGGCCGCGGTGCCGAGCTTCATCCTCGGCGCGGCCTTCCTCTTCATGGGCGCCTGGCCGGTGACGGGCTTCCTCGGCCTCGACGTCGTGCTGCTGTACGCGGCGTTCCGGCTCAACAACCGCGCGGCACGGGAGAGCGAGCGGGTGCGCCTGTCCGATACCGAGCTCACCGTCGACCGCCACGCGATCGACGGGAAGGCGGAGCACTGGAGCTTCCAGCCCAACTGGCTTCGCGTTTACGTCGACGATCCGCCGAGGCCCGACAGCAAGCTTCTGCTCTCGACCCATGGGCGCAGCCTCGCGATCGGCCAGTTCCTGCCGCCGGCCGAGCGGGTCGAGGTGGCGGAGGCGCTGCGCTCGGCGCTCAGGCGCTGGCGGGGACCGCGAGCTTGAGGATCGACCCGACCTCGATGTCGGCGCGCAGCATGCCGCTGCCGTCGGGCAGCAGCGGGATGCCGGCTGAGCCGATCAGCTTCGCGATCGCCCTGTTGTCGTAGCCGAACAGCGCCCGGAACTTCCGGATCGCGACCGCGTCGGCCCAGCGCGCAAGCTCGGTCACCAGCACCGGCGCCACGCCGCGGCGCTGCCAGCCGTCCAGGACCGTGACCGCGATCTCGGCCGTGTCCGGCTCGTCCTCGAGGCGGACGCAGCGCGCGAGACCGACCGGCTCGTCGTCGGCCGATGCGGCTACCGCCAGGTGGCGGCTGCCGTCGATCGCGGTCAGGTAATCCAGCATCGGCCCGTCGAGCTTTCGCATCGGCATCAGGAACCGGCTCTGGCGGGAGGCCGGCGACAGCTGCTCGAAGCCCCTGGCAATGCAGGCGCGGTCGTCGGGGCTGACCGTGTGCAGCACGATCCGGGCGCCGTCGCGAAGGCCGGCGGAGGCGGCGATGGGGGCGGAGAGATGGGACATCGGGGCTCGACGTCTTTTGGGAGAGCCCTCTAGGTGGTGAGCCCGAGCACGTCTTTCATCGAGTACAGACCGGGACCGCGGCCGGCGACCCAGAGCGCGGCGCGGACAGCGCCTTGGGCGAAAAGCTGGCGCGAGGAGGCGCGGTGGCCGAGCTCGATCCGCTCGCCGGCACCGGCGAAGATCACCGTGTGGTCGCCGACCACGTCGCCGCCGCGAAGGCTCGCGAAGCCGATGGCGCCGGCCTTCCGGGCGCCGGTGATGCCGTCCCGGCCGCGGGCCGAGACCTTGGCGAGGTCGACGTTGCGTCCGGCCGCCGCGGCCCGGCCGAGCAGGAGCGCCGTGCCGGACGGCGCGTCGACCTTGTGCCGGTGGTGCATCTCGACGATCTCGATATCGTAGGCCGGATCCAGGGTCGCCGCGACCTGGCGGACCACCTCGGCCAGCAGCGTCACGCCGACGCTCATGTTGTCGGCCCACATGATCGGGGCCTTGGCGGATGCCGCCCTGATCCTCGCCCCCTCCTCGGCCGAGAGGCCGGTGGTGCCGACCACCATCGCGGTGCCCCGCTGGGCGGCCAGCTCGGCATGGGCGACGGTCGCCTGCGGCACCGTGAAGTCGATCACCACTTGAGATCGCTCGAAGACCAGGTCCGGCGATCCCGAGATAAGGACGCCGAGCTTGCCAAGCCCGGCCAGCTCGCCCGCGTCCTTGCCGACGGCGGCGCCGTTGGGCGCCTCGGAGGCCGCGACCAGCTTTGCACCCGGCGTCTCGCCGATCTGCTTGACCAGCATCTGACCCATCCGGCCGGCGGCGCCGACGA
>CAZDGR010000381.1:0-4350 GCA_964504845.1 uncultured Rhizobium sp.
TCTCGACGTGCTCCGCGACGGGCCGCGGGTTCCGGAACCGGAGATTCACTGATGCACGCGGACATGCCGATCAACCGCTTCAAGCACGCGCTCGCGGCGGGCCGGCTTCAGATAGGCCTCTGGTCGAGCATGCTGCACCCGCTGGGGCTCGAGGCGATGGGCGGCGCCGGCGCCGACTGGATTCTGCTCGACTGCGAGCACGGCCCCGGCGATCCCAACGAGGTGCTGGTAGCGCTGCAGGCGATGCAGGCCGGCACCGCGACAGCGATCGCGCGCCCGGCCTGGAACGATTCCGTGCTGATCAAGCGCTACCTCGATCTCGGCGTGAACACGCTGCTGATCCCGATGGTGCAGAACGCCGACGAGGCGAAGGCCGCCGTCGCCGCGACTCGCTATCCGCCCGACGGCATCCGCGGCGTCGCCTCGGGCACCCGCGCCAACCGCTTCGGCCGCGTGAAGGAGTACTTCCAGAAGGCGGCAAGCGAGATGTGCGTGCTGGTGCAGGTCGAGACCCGGCCGGCACTCGACCGCATCGAGGAGATCGCCGCGGTGGACGGCGTCGACGGCGTCTTCATCGGCCCGTCCGATCTCGCCGCGGCGCTCGGCCATATCGGCAACGCAGGCCATCCCGACGTGCAGGCGGCGATCCAGGCGGCGCCGAAGCGCCTCGGCGGCAAGCCCGCCGGGATCCTGACGCCGGTGGTCGCCGACGCGAAGCGCTACATCGAGTGGGGCTACAAGTTCGTCGCGGTCGGCATCGATCTCGCGATCATCGCTCGCACCTCGGAATCGCTGGTCCAGACCTTCAATTCCTAGGACGCAGTGCGCCGTCGTGCCGCCTTCCTTCGGGGGCGGCATGACGACCGTTCCGGTTCTCGGCCGCCTATGCGGGTATCTGGCGGGCCCGCCGGCCTCGGGGACGTGAACCGCTTCCCGGCCACCCTCCCTTCGTCCCCGTTGCCACCCGAGACCCCGACGGACTAGCCTTCCGAAAAACGAGCTTCGGGAGGATCTTAGAATGCGCTTTCGTTCCCTTCTCGCCGTCGCGGTCGCTGCCGGCATCGGCGTCGCTGCCTCGTCCGCTTCCGCCGAGACCTACCGCTTCATGACGGGCCCGCAGGGCGGCGCCTGGGTGCCGCTCGCCGGGTCGCTCAAGGCGATGTGGGAAAAGGTGCTGCCCGGCGACTCCGTGCAGACCTCGCCCGGCGCCGGCATCGCCAACGTGCTCGGCATCCACCAGGGCAAGGCCGAGGTCGCCTTCGGCAACTCGATCTCGACCGTCGACGGCATGAACGGCACCGAGCCGTTCAAGGAGAAGACGACGAACGTCTGCCAGATGGCGTCGCTCTATCCGCAATACTTCAAGGTCGTGGTTCTGGCCGACGCCGGCATCAACTCGATCGCCGACCTCAAGGGCAAGTCGGTCGCGATCCAGACTCGCGGCAACACCGCCGAGGTCGCGACCCAGCACATCCTCAAGGTCTTCGGGATGGACTACGGCGCTCTCGGCAAGGCGAACTTCATCCCGTCGTATACCGACGCGGTGTCGATGATGAAGGACGGGCACGCCCAGGCCTTCACGCTCGGCACCACCAGCCCGGCGTCGTCGATCATGGACCTCGCGTCCTCGCGCGACATGAAGATCCTGCCGTACTCGGACGACACGATCGCCAAGATGCGCCAGATCAACCCGGGCTACTCCAAGATCGCGATCCCGGCCAACACCTACCCGAAGCAGACGCAGCCGGTGCAGGTGGTGGGCTACGCCGCCCACCTGATCGTCTCCTGCAAGGTTCCCGACGACCGCGTCTACACGATGACCAAGACCATGCACGCCAACTTCAAGGACCTGACCCTCATCAACAAGGCGATGGAGATCACCACGCCGAAGATGATGGCCGAGGACATCGGCGTGCCGATGCATCCGGGCGCCGCCAAGTACTTCAAGGAGATCGGCGCGCTCTGAGCGTCGGGGAGACGACGAAACGAAAGGGGCCGGGGTCCAGCCCGGCCCCATCGGTTTGAAGGGGGCGTAATGGGGGGCTTGGCGACGGTGGCTCGCCGTCTGGTCGCGGTGATCGCCGTCGCGATGTCGCTCTGGCACATGTGGATCGTCGCCTTCGGTCCGCCGGAGGTGATGTTCTTCCGCGGCGGGCACCTGCTCTTCGCGCTGGTCCTCCTGTTTCTCCTGCTCGACCGCAAGGGGAAGGTGCGTGAAGGCGCGCCGGGGGCAATCGACCTGGCGCTCGTCGCCGGGTCCCTCGTCTCGGTCGGCTATCTGTTCGTCAACCACGGTCAGCTGATCCAGCGGATACCCTACATCGACGATCCGACGCGGACGGAGATCGTGGTGGGCACGCTCTGCATCCTTCTGGTGCTGGAGGGAACGCGGCGCGCTCTCGGGCTCGCGCTGCCGCTCACCGCGCTGGTGTTTCTGGGCTACGCGCTCTTCATCAACCGCGTCGACCCGCTGACGCTGCTGGATCAGCTCTACCTCACGACCGAAGGCATCTTCGGCTCGACCCTCGGCGTCTCCGCCGGCTACGTCATCGTCTTCGTGCTGTTCGGCGCCTTCATGGAACGCTCGGGCACCGGACAGCTTTTCATGGACTTCGCGCTCGCGCTGACCGGCCGGCAGGCGGGCGGGCCGGGCAAGGTCTCGGTCGTCTCCTCCAGCCTGTTCGGCACCATCTCCGGTTCCGCGGTCGCCAACGTGATGGTCGACGGGCCGATCACGATCCCGCTGATGAAGAAGACCGGATTTCGCCCGGCTTTCGCCGCCGCGGTCGAGTCGGTCGCCTCGACCGGAGGCCAGATCATGCCGCCGGTGATGGGGGCGGCCGCCTTCGTCATGGCCGAGTTTCTCGCCACCAGCTATTTCCAGGTGACGCTCTGGGCGCTGATCCCGTCGGTGCTCTACTACGTCGCCTGCTTCTCCGCCGTGCATTTCGAGGCGAAGCGACAGGGGCTCAAGGGCGTGCCGGACGCCGAGGTACCGAGGCTGGCAAAGGTGATGCGCGATCGCGGTCATCTCTTCATCCCGGTTCTCCTCGTCCTTTTCGGGATGATCTTGGGCTATTCGGCGCCGCTCTGCGCGCTCGTCGGCGCGCTCGCGTGCCTGCCGGTGGCGATGATGCGGCGGACGACCCGCGAAGGCCTCAGGCTCCACCTGATCTGGGACGCGCTCGAAGATGGCGCCAAGCAGGCGCTCGGCGTGGCACTCGCCTGCGCCACCGCCGGCATCGTCATCGGCATCATCGCGCTGACCGGCATCGGCATCAGCTTCACCGCCTTCATCGTGGCGCTCGCCCAGAACAGCCTGCTGCTGGCGCTCATCCTTACGATGGCGGCCGGCATCATCCTCGGCATGGGCATGCCGACGACGCCTGCCTACATCATCATGGTCTCGCTGCTGGTGCCGGCGCTGATCAAGCTCGGCGTCGTCCAGCCGGCGGCGCACATGTTCGCATTCTATTTCGCGATCCTCTCGGCGATCACGCCGCCGGTGGCGCTCGCGGTCTTCGCCGCCGCCGGCCTCGCCAAGGCCGACCTCTGGGAGTCCGGCTGGGCGGCGATGAAGGTCGGCGCCGCCGGCTTCATCGTGCCGTTCATGTTCGTCTACGAGCCGGCGCTGCTTCTGATCGGCGATCCCTGGGTCAGCGCCCGGGCGTTCGTCACGGGCTTTGTCGGATGCATCTCGCTCGCCGCCGGCCTGCATGGCTATTTCCTGGGGCCGGCGTCGCGATGGCAGCGCATCCTGCTCGTGGCCGCGGCACTCGGCCTCATCGATCCGGCACCGGTCACCGACGCGATCGGGCTCGGCCTCCTGGGCCTGGTCGCGGTCGTTCAGTGGCGCGAGAAGCGGGTTTCGCGCGCCACCGCGGGTTAGTGGCCGCGCGGCGGCACCTGGGATAACAATCGCCGGCACCCCGATCCCGGAGCCCCCATGCCTTCCGTCGCGTCGTTCTTCTCGGACAGCTATGCCGAGGCCCGGGAGAAGTTCCTCAAGGCGACCGAAGCCGCCGGCGGCCAGGTCGTCGAGAGCTTCGCCCATCCGATGAAGGGGCCGGACGGTGGCGCGCTTGCGACCGATGTCGCCTGGATCGGCCCGCGCTCGGCGCCAAAGCGGCTGCTGCTGACCTCGTCGACCCACGGCATCGAGGGCTATTGCGGCTCGGGCTGCCAGATCTCCTGGCTCGAGAATCGGCACTACTATCGCGACGCCAGGCCGGACACGGCGGTGATCCTGGTGCATGCGATCAACCCGCACGGCTTCGCCTACCGCCGGCCCGTGACCGAGGACAATGTCGACCTCCACCGCAATTTCGTCGCCTTCTCGACGCCGCTGCC
>CAZDGR010000382.1:0-4332 GCA_964504845.1 uncultured Rhizobium sp.
CAACGAGGAGAAGCTGCCCGACCTGACGCTCCTCTTCCCCAGGGCCTGACCGACGAGACTTGACCGGAGCCGTCATCGGCGCTGCACTCATCCCGCATCGGAAAAATGGGAGGGGTCGATGGCGAAGTCCAGTCTGGCGATGAGCTGGGAGGAGTGGTCAAGCAAGGACGGGATCGCGATCGCCGATCTCGTGAAAAAGAAGAAGGTCTCCGCCCGCGAGGTGGCCCGCCAGGTCGCCGCCGGCGTCGAGATGCTGAACCCGAAGCTCGAAGGCGTGCTCGAGGTCTTCGCCGACGTGGTGAAGAACCCCGATACCGACAAGCCGGCCAAGGACGGCCGCCTCTACGGCGTGCCGATCTTCCTGAAGGACTTGGGCTCCGGCCTCAAGGGGCGGAAGCGCGAGTCGGGCTCGAAGTTCGACAAGGGCCAGGTCGCCAAGGTGACCGATCCCAACATCGAGAACTTCCTCTCCGCCGGCCTGGTGCCGATCGGCCGCTCCACCACGCCCGAGTTCGGCATGACCTTCGACACCGCGACAAACTATCTCGGCCGGGTGATGGTCACCCGCAATCCGTGGAACCTGAAGCACACGGCGGGCGGCTCCTCCGGCGGCTCGGCGGCGATGGTGGCAGCGCGCGTGACGCCGATCAGCATGGCTTCCGATGGCGGCGGATCGACCCGCATCCCGGCCTCGTACTGCGCGCTGGTCGGCCTCAAGGCGACGCGCGGCATGGTGCCCCGTCCCTTGAGCCAGAGCGAATACGGCGTGCGGATCTCCTGCGAGGGCGTGGTGACCCGCAGCGTCCGCGACACCGCCGCGGTCTACGACTACATCACCCGCGTGCCCAACGGCGGCAGCTTCATGAACGTCGCCCGCTTCCAGGGCTCATACCTGCAGGCGATCAGGAAGGACCCGCCGAAGCTCAAGATCGGGCTCTCGACCGGCACCTGGGGCCGCCCGGGCAAGACCGACGAGCAGGTGGCGAAGCGCGTGCGCGAGGTCGCGCGCCTGATGGAGAGCCTCGGCCACCGGGTCGACGAAGTCGACGACAGGAAAATCTGCGACTGGGATGCGATGTGGCAGGGCTACTACTGCCAGTGGATCGGCAGCCGCGCCCAGTTCCGCACCATGGCTGCCGACCGCGGCATCAATACGCCCGACCTCAAGGATCGTCTCGGCCCGATGGTGCACCGGCACCTGGAAGCCGCCGACCGCTACGACAAGTACGACATCTGGAAGATGATGAGCCAGAACAACAGCGTGACCCGCAGCTTCGGCGCGATCATGGAGAAGTACGACGTGCTGCTGACGCCGACCTTGGCGATCCGCGTGCCGGAGGCGAACGGTCCCTACTCGCTGCTCCGGAACGAGGCGCTCGATCCGTGGCTCGATCGCCTGGCGAATGCCTGCCGCTACACGATGCCCGGGAACGAGACCGGGCTTCCCGGTATCTCGGTCCCGGCCGGGCTCGACAAGGAAGGGCTGCCGATCGGCGCGATGTTCTATGGCAACTGGTCGCGCGAGGACCTGCTGCTGCAGATCGCCCGCCAGCTCGAGAAGGCGAAGCCGGAGTGGTTCGACCAGTCGGCGCCGCTGAACGTGACGACGGGGTGAGCTAGCGGCGTCCGACCAGCGCGCGGTGCACGGCGAGCCCGAGCACCGCGCAGCCGCCGATCATCGCCGCCATCGACACCGCCGAGGTCTTCGGCAGCGCCGCGACGATGGCGCCCGAGATCCCGCCCATCGTGAACTGGATCGTGCCGAGCACGGCCGAGGCGGCGCCGGCATTGGCCCCCATCGGCGCAAGCGCGCGAGCGGTCGAGTTCGGCCCGATGAACCCTAGGCTGGTCAGGAAGAAGAACAGCGGGATCAGGAGCCCGACGAGGCCGCCGATGCCGGTGACCGCGGCGAGGAAGACGCAGGCGCCGGCGATCGCCGCGGCGGTGAGGCCCAGCAGCAGAAGCACGCCCGGCGTGGTGCGCGAGAGCAGGCGCACATTGACCTGGGCCGCGGTGATGAAGCCGACGGCGTTGGAACCGAAGACGAAGCCGTAATGTTCGGCCGGTACGCCGTAGAGCGAGATCAGCACGAAGGGCGAGCCGGTGATGTAGGCGAACATGCCGGCGAAGGTCAGGCTCTGCGAGAGCGAGTGGCCCATGAAGTGGCGGTCGGAAAGGATCCGGACATAGGTGCGGAAGACCGATCCCGGATGCAGCGAACGGCGCTTGTCCTCGGGCAGCGTCTCTTCCAGGCCGAAATGGACGGCAGCGAGGATCAGGCAGCCGAAGCCGGTCAGGATCCAGAACATCGCCTGCCAGCTCATGTAGATCAGGAGCTGGCCGCCCAAGAGCGGCGCCAGGATCGGCGCCACACCCATGATCGCCATCAGCGTGGCGAACATCCTCGCCGCACCCCGCTCGTCGAACAGGTCGCGGACGATCGAGCGCGAGATCACCATGCCGACGCAGCCGCCGAGCGCCTGCAGGAAGCGGAACGCGATCAGTCCCTGGATGCTCGGCGCCAGCGCGCAGCCGAGCGAGGCCAGGACGTAGATGATCGAGCCGACGATGATCGGCGGTTTCCGGCCGAAGCGATCGGCGACCGGCCCATAGATCGCCTGGCCGATCGCGAGGCCCAGGAAGAACGTCGAGAGCGTCAGCTGCACGTCGGAGGGACGTGCGGCGAAGTACTGCTCGAGCGCCGGGAAGCTCGGCAGGTACATGTCGACCGACATCGGGGTGAAGGCGGTCAGCGCGCCCAGGATCAGGACGAGCAGGAGCGAGGGCTTGTAGGGCGCCATGAGCGGCCGGCACAAGACCAGCTTCGAAGTTCCGTCGCAAGGCGCGGATAGCCGCAGAGCGCGCATGGCAGCTATGCAGCGGGTCACACTTCAGGGAGATGCCCGATGCTTCGGCTGTATGACTATCTGCCGTCACAGAATGCCTACAAGGTGCGCATGCTTCTCGGCCATCTCGGCCTCGCCTACGAGACCGTGCCGGTCGCGATCTTCCAGGGCGGGTCGAGGACTCCGGCGTTCCTGGCGATGAATCCGGCCGGCGCCGTGCCGGTGCTGGAGGTCGCACCGGGTCGCGTCATCGCCGAGTCGAACGCCATCCTCTGCTACCTGGCCGAGGGAACGGCCTATCTGCCTTCGGACCGCTTCGAGCGGGCAAGGGTCATGCAGTGGCTGTTCTTCGAGCAGGATTACGTCCAGCCGAGCATCGCCACGGTCCGCCACTGGACCATGACCGGCAAGCTCGAGCGCAACGCCGCCCAGGCGCCAGGTCGGAAGGCTGCGGGGCAGCGCGTGCTCGATCTGCTGGAAACCCATCTCGCCGGTCGTGCCTTCCTCGCCGACAGCGGCTACTCGATCGCCGACATCGCGGTCTTCGCCTATGTGCACCGGGCGGAGGAGGGCGGCTTCGATCTCTCCGGCCGCCCGGCGCTCCGCGCCTGGTTCGAGCGGGTCGCCGCCGAGTCCGCGCCGCTTCCGCCGGTATACCCCTACTCGATCGATCCCTATTCCCATCGGAGCCTGCCGGTGGAGCCCGAGGCGGCATCGTCGTAGGCTCATTGCGACTTTCGAGGAGGAGCGAAGATGGCGGATGTGGCGGTGATCGTCGGAGCCGGCCCCGGGCTCGGTGCCGCGCTCGCCCGGGCGGCGGCGGCCGACGGCATGAAGGTCGCCGTCGCCTCGCGCGATCGGGCCAAGATCGCCGAGGTCGCGCTCTCGACCGGTGCTGTCGCGATCGCCTGCGATGCGACCGACGGCGCCTCGGTCGATGCCCTGTTCGATCGGGTCGGCCGCGAGCTCGGCGTGCCGTCCTTCGTCGTCTACAACGCCAGCCGACGCGTTCGTGGACCGGTAGCCGAGCTCGATCGGGCAGCGGTGCGCCAGGCGATCGACATCACCGCCTATGGCGGCTTCCTGGTGGCGCAGGCGGCGGTCCGCGCGATGCTGCCTCTGGGACGCGGCAGCCTGTTGTTCACCGGCGCCAGCGCCAGCGTGAAGGGCTACGCCGAGTCGGCGACCTTCGCGATGGGCAAGTTCGCGCTGAGAGGCCTGGCCCAGAGCCTGGCGCGTGAGCTGGGCCCGAAGGGCCTGCACGTGGCGCATGTGATCATCGACGGCGCCATCGGCCGCGCCGGAGCAGACGAAGCCGGGAAGCTCGATCCCGACGCGATCGCGGCCGCCTACCTGCAGATTCATCGCCAGCCAAGGTCGACCTGGGCGCACGAGGTCGACCTCAGGCCCTCGGTCGAGAAATTCTAGGCTCGTTTCGCTGGCGGGAGGGCCGGCTTGCGGGGGCGGCAAGCCGGCTGCCATGCTT
>CAZDGR010000383.1:0-4259 GCA_964504845.1 uncultured Rhizobium sp.
GTTGTCTCCCGCCAGAAGGACCTGCCGATGACTGCCGCCAAGAAGGCCACTTTCAGCGACTACAAGGTGAAGGACATCTCGCTCGCCGAGTGGGGCCGGAAGGAGATCCGGATCGCCGAGACCGAGATGCCGGGCCTGATGGCGACCCGCGCCGAGTACGGCGCGAAGCAGCCGCTCAAGGGCGCGCGCATCGCCGGATCGCTGCACATGACGATCCAGACCGCGGTGCTGATCGAGACGCTGACCGCGCTCGGCGCCGAGATCCGCTGGTCGTCGTGCAACATCTTCTCGACCCAGGACCAGGCTGCCGCCGCCATCGCCGCCGCCGGCATCCCGGTCTTCGCCTGGAAGGGCGAGACCGAGGAGGAATACTGGTGGTGCGTCGAGCAGACCATCCACGGCCCGAACGGCTGGAAGCCGAACATGATCCTGGATGACGGCGGCGACCTGACCCAGGTCATGCACGAGAAGTATCCGGAGCTCCTGAAGGACGTGCGCGGCGTCTCGGAAGAGACCACCACCGGCGTCCGCCGCCTCAAGGAGATGGCCGAGAAGGGCACGCTCCTGGTGCCGGCCTTCAACGTCAACGACTCCGTCACCAAGTCGAAGTTCGACAATCTCTACGGCTGCCGCGAGAGCCTGGTGGACGGCATCCGCCGCGCCACCGACGTGATGCTGTCGGGCAAGGTCGCGGTGGTCTGCGGCTACGGCGACGTCGGCAAGGGCTCGGCCGCGAGCCTTCGCGCCGGCGGCGCCCGTGTCGTCGTCACCGAGATCGATCCGATCTGCGCGCTGCAGGCGGCGATGGAGGGCTACGAGGTCGTGACGATGGACGACATCGCCAAGACCGGCGACATCTTCGTCACCGCCACCGGCTCGGTCGACGTGATCACGCTCGATCACATGCGCCAGATGAAGGACCGCGCGATCGTCTGCAACATCGGCCACTTCGACTCCGAGATCCAGATCGGGGCGCTGCAGAACTACAAGTGGGAAGAGGTGAAGCCGCAGGTCGACGAGGTCGTCTTCCCCGACGGCAAGCGCCTGATCGTGCTGGCCAAGGGCCGCCTCGTGAATCTCGGCTGCGCCACCGGCCACCCGAGCTTCGTGATGAGCGCCTCATTCACCAACCAGGTGCTGGCGCAGATCGAGCTGTGGGGCAACCCCGGCAAGTACAAGCGCGACGTCTACGTGCTGCCGAAGCACCTGGACGAGAAGGTTGCCTCGCTGCATCTTGCCAAGGTCGGCGCCAAGCTGACCAAGCTCCCGGAGCAGCAGGCTGCCTACCTCGGCGTCCGCAATGCCGGTCCGTTCAAGCCGGACACCTATCGCTACTAGGTCCCGGTCTTAAGCATGGCGGGGGGCCCCTTCGAGATATTGCTCGTCGGGGCCCTCGCCGTTTCGGCAGCGATCTTCGCCGTCATGGCCTGGCGAAGCCATCGTCACGCCAAGGTCGTCGCCGCCGAGGCCGCCGGCCTCGCCCGCGCCGTCTCGGACGCGCCGGACGGACTCCTGCTCTGGGCCGCCGATCCGGCCGATGCCTGGGTTTCGCCCTCTCTCGCCCGGCAGCTCAAGATCGCCGAGAACGCCGGCGCCGGGCCCTTCCTCGCCCGCCTGGTAGAGCCCGACCGCAGCGAGCTCGGCGACGCCTTCCGCCGCCTTGCGATCGACGGCACCGGCCTCGATCGCCGGGTGCGCGAGCCGGACGGCCGCACCTGGCGCGTCATTGCCCAGCGCAGCGGCAACACCAGCACCTGCTTCGCATGGTTGCGCGACGTGACCGCATCCGACCGCACCGAGGAGGCGCGCGCGGCGATGCAGGCGATCCTCGATGCCCGCGAGGCGATGCTGGAGCACGTGCCGATCCCGGTCTGGCACCGGCGAGCCGGCCTCGACATCAGCTACCGCAACCGCGCCGCCCGCGACCTGGTCGGAGACGGCAGCCCGGCCGAGCGGGTCGGGCGCGGCCTCGCCCAGCGCGCCCAGCGCTCCGCCAGCGAGCAGACCGAGAGCACCAACGTCGTCGTCGACGGCCGCCGCCGGCTGATCGAGATCGTCGAGTCGCCGGCGGCCGACGGCGCCGTCGTCGGCCACGCGCGCGACGTGACCCAGCTCGCCGAGACCCAGGACGAGCTCGCCCGCCATGTCGCGGCGCATGGCGAACTCCTGCAGAAGCTGACGACCGCGATCGCGATCTATGGCCGCGACAAGCGGCTCCGCCTCTTCAACAACGCTTTCGTCGAGCTGTGGCAGCTCGACCGCCGCTGGCTCGCGACCGAGCCGGATTTCTCGGCGGTGATCGAGCTTCTGCGCCATCGCCGGCGCCTTCCCGAATATGCCGACTTCGCCCAGGCCAAGCGGCAATGGACCCAGCTCTTCACCGGCCTGATCGACCCGGTCGAGGAGTTCCTGCACCTGCCCGACGGCCGCACGATCCGCCAGACGGTGTCGCCGCATCCGCAGGGCGGCCTCTTGTTCATGTTCGAGGACGTCTCCGACCGCGTCGCGGTCGAGCGCTCCTACAACACGCTGATCGCGGTCCAGCGCGAGACGCTGGACAGCCTCGGCGAGGCGATCGCGGCCTTCACCGGCGACGGGCGGCTTCAGCTTTCCAATCCTGCCTTCGCGCGGCTATGGAAGCTCGACGATGCGCTGCTGGCGCAGAAGCCGCACCTCAACGAGGTCGCGCGCCGGATCCAGGAACTGGTTCCGGCCGGCGGCGGCACCGCCGGGTTCGAGCTCGCCGAGGACACACGGGCGACCGCGACCGGCCGGGTCGAGCGGCTCGACGGCAGCGTGCTCGATTTCGGCCGCGTGGCGCTGCCGGACGGCGCGACGCTTCTCATCTACCAGGACGTCACCGACACGATCCGCGTCGAGCGCGCGCTCCGCGACCGCAACGAGGCGCTGGAGACGGCGGATCGGCTCAAGACCGAGTTCATCGCCAACGTCTCCTACGAGCTGCGCACGCCGCTCAACGCCATCATCGGCTTCGCCCAGGTGCTGACCGACCAGTACTTCGGCACCCTCAACGACCGCCAGCTCGACCACGCGCGCTCGATCATCACCGCGTCCGACCGGCTGGTGACCCTGATCAACGACATCCTCGACCTCTCGTCGATCGAGGCTGGCTACCTCCACCTGAGCCCGGGCGATGTCGACATCTCGGCGCTCCTCCATCAGGTGACGGCGCTGACGCACGAGTCGATCCGAAGCCGCGGCGTCGCGATGACGCTCGACTGCCCGCCGGGCATCGGCACGGTGCGCGGCGACGAGCGGCGGCTGAAGCAGGCGCTGCTCAACCTGCTCTCCAACGCCGCCAAGTTCACGCCGAAGGACGGCCGCATCCTGGTCTCGGCCAGGCGCGAAGAAGAAGGTCTAGTCTTCCGCGTCGCGGACACGGGCGTCGGCATCGAGCCCGAACGTCACGCGGAGGTCTTCGAGCCCTTCGCCCGCGGGGCCTCGAGCCAGGCACAGGCCGGCGCCGGTCTCGGCCTGGCGCTGGTCCGCCGCCTGATCGAGCTGCATGGCGGCGCGATCTCGCTCGACTCCCAGCCTGGCATCGGCACCACGGTGCAGCTGACGCTGCCGGGCTAGACTTCAGGCGGCGGGCACGCCCTGGGTCGTCGAATACTCGAAGTGGAAGACCTCGCCCGGATAGACGAGCGCGCGGATCGCGTGCGCGGCGGCCGCCGCCTCGGCGAAGCCGGAGAGGATCAGCTTCAGCTTGCCGGGATAGGCGGCGACATCGCCGATCGCGAAGATGCCGGCCTCGCTGGTCTCGCAGCTCGAGGGCTGCACCTCGATCTGGCCCTTCTGCAGCTTGAGGCCCCAGTCGTTGATGGGACCCAGGTTCATCGAGAGCCCGAAGAACGGCAGCAGCGCGTCGCAGGCAAGCGCCCGCTCGGCGCCGTCGAGGGTCGCCACGATCACGTTCTCGACCTGGCCGTTCTTCCCCTCCAGCGCCTTCAGCTGATAGGGCACCACCAGCTCGATCTTGCCGGCGTCCGCCAGCGCCTTCAGGCGCGCCTCGCTCTCAGGCGCCGCCCGGAACTTCGGCCGGCGATGGACCACCATCGTCTGCGCCGCGACCTCTGACAGCGAGATCGCCCAGTCGACGGCGGAGTCGCCGCCGCCGGCGATAACGATGCGCTTGCCGCGGAAGTCCTCACGCTTCTTCACCAGGTAGTGGACGCTCTTGCCTTCATAGGCCTCGATGCCGGCGAGCGGTGGGCGGTTCGGCCCGAAGGCGCCGACGC
>CAZDGR010000384.1:0-4224 GCA_964504845.1 uncultured Rhizobium sp.
TGGGCATCAATAATCGAAATCTCAAGACATTGAAGGTCGATCTTGCGACAACAGTCGAGCTTGGACCACGTGTACCGAAGGACCGGTTGCTGGTCGGCGAGAGCGGTATCGGCAGCCGCGACGACATCGACCGACTGACCGAGGTCGGCTGCCGCGCCTTCCTGATCGGCGAGTCCCTGATGAAGCAGGCCGACGTCGCCGCCGCGACCCGCGCCCTGGCCGCGCCACCGACGATGGCCAGGGCCGGCGACTGATGTCGAAGCTGACCCATTTCGACGCCAAGGGCGACGCGGTCATGGTCGATGTCGCCGCCAAGCCGGTGACCGAGCGGATCGCCGTCGCCGGCGGCTCGATCGTCATGCAGGCCGAGACCTTGAAGCGGATCCGCGAGGGCCAGATCGCCAAGGGCGACGTACTCGCTGTCGCGCGCCTCGCCGGCATCATGGCGGCGAAGAGGACCGGCGACCTGATCCCGCTCTGCCATCCGATCGGCCTCGACGCAGTCTCGATCGAGTTCGCGATCGACGACGCGCGCTCGGCCGTCGACATCACCGCGACCTGCAAGGTCCATGGGCGCACCGGCGTCGAGATGGAGGCGATGTGCGCGGTCAGCGTCGCCGCGCTGACCATCTACGACATGTGCAAGGCGATCGACCGCGGCATGAAGATCGGCGAGGTGCGCCTCTTGAAGAAGAGCGGCGGCAAGTCCGGGGACTTCGTCCAGGCATGATCCCGGTCGACGAGGCGCGCGGACGGATCCTGGCGGAACTCACGCCGGTCGGCATCGAGGAAGTGCCGCTGCTCGAGGCGCAGAGCCGCGTGCTCGCCGAAGACGTGCGGGCTCGGCTCACCCAGCCGCCCTGGCCGGTTTCGGCGATGGACGGCTACGCGGTGCGGGCATCCGACGTGACGAAGGTGCCGGTGACGCTGACGATCGCAGGCGCCGTGCCGGCGGGTTCTTCCTACGACGCGCCGGTGAAGGCCGGCGAAGCCGTCCGCATCTTCACCGGCGCCCCGGTGCCGGACGGCGCGGACGCGATCGTGATCCAGGAAGACACCGAGGCCTCGGGCGGCAAGGTCACGGTGAAGGAATCCTCCGCGGCCGGGCGCCATATCCGCGTCGCCGGGCTCGACTTCAAGGCAGGCGAAGTCGGCGTCGCCGCCGGGCATCGCCTGACCGCGCGCGACGTCGGCCTCACGGCGGCCATGAACGTGCCGTGGCTCCGCGTGCGCCGCCGGCCGCGCATCGCGATCCTGGCGACCGGCGACGAGATCGCACGTCCTGGCGATCCCGTCGGACCCAACCAGATCGTCAGCTCCAACAGCTACGCGCTCGCCGCGGTCGTCCGCGCGCTCGGGGCCGAGCCGGTCGTCCTCGGCATCGCCAAGGACACGGTCGAGGACACCCTCGCCAAGGTCGAAGGCGCGCGCGGATCGGATCTTCTCGTCACCACCGGTGGCGCCTCGGTCGGCGACCACGACCTCGTGCAGAAAGCGCTGGCGACGCGCGGGCTCGCGGTCGACTTCTGGAAGATCGCGATGCGGCCGGGGAAGCCGCTGATGTGGGGCAAGCTCGGCGACCTGCCGGTGCTGGGCCTTCCCGGCAACCCGGTCTCGACCATCGTCTGCGCGCTGATCTTCCTCAAGCCCGCGATCGAGAAGCTTTCCGGCCTCGATCCGGAAGCGACCTCCTTGGTCGAGGCGCGGCTCGGCGCCGACCTCCCCGCCAACGACCATCGCCAAGACTACCTCCGCTCGACGCTCACCCAGAGCAGCGGCGCGCTGACCGCGACCCCGTTTTCCAAGCAGGATTCCTCGATGCTCTCGCTGCTGTCCAAGTCCGACGGGCTGATCGTCCGCCCGCCGAAGGACCCGGCGAAAAAAGCGGGCGAGTCGGTGAGGGTCCTGCCCTTCGCCTCGGCGATTCCGGCGATTTGACGCCGGCCTGCTTGACACACCCCGTGAACCAAACTAGAACATGCGTGAACGTTGCGGCTTTGTTCTAGATATTGTGGTCGTGTTACGGGGGATACCAAATGCTGACGAAGAAGCAGTTCGAGCTCCTGACCTTCATCAACCGACGGCTGTCGGAGAGCGGAGTTTCTCCCTCGTTTGAAGAGATGAAGGAAGCGCTCGGGCTCAAGTCCAAGTCCGGCATCCACCGACTGATCACCGGGCTCGAGGAACGCGGCTTCATCAAGCGCCTGGCGCATCGTGCCCGCGCCCTCGAAGTGACGCGCCTGCCCGAGCAGGCTTCCCTCCCAGATCAGCGTCCGAGCGCGCCGCAGCGAGGCTTCGCTCCCAACGTCATTCCCGGCAATTTCGGCGCAGCGCTTTCGGGCGCCGAGAGCAAGCCCGAGGTCGCCAACATCTCGCTTCCGCTCTACGGCAAGATCGCCGCGGGCACCGCGATCGAAGCGCTCCGGGATTCGTCGAGCTTCGTCGACGTGCCGGCGAGCCTGCTCGGCAATGGCGAGCACTATGCGCTGACCGTCGCAGGCGACTCGATGATCGACGCCGGCATCCAGGACGGCGACACGGTCGTCATCCATCGCAGCGAGACCGCCGAGAACGGCTCGATCGTCGTGGCGCTCGTCGACGACAACGAGGTGACGCTGAAGCGGCTTCGCCGCAAGGGCGCCTCGATCGCGCTCGAGCCTGCCAACAAGGCCTACGAGACCCGCATCTTCGGGCCCGACCGGGTCAAGGTTCAGGGCAAGCTCATCGCCTTGATGCGCCGCTACTAGGCGCTCTCTCCGGACCACGCAGAGAGCAGTCGGGCGCTGCGCCCGAAGGAATCCGCATGTCGACCGCGCTCGTCGTCATCGATGTCCAGCAGGGCATGTTCCGCGATCCGCTCAAGCCTTACCGCAGCAACGAGATGCTCGCGCGCATCTGCGACCTGCAGGATCGGGCGCGCGCCGAAGGCATTCCGGTGATCACGGTCCAGCATGATGGCGGTCCAGGCGACCTGCTGTCGCGCGACGGCTCAGGGTTCGCGGTCCATCCCGGCGTCGCGCCGAAGCCGGGCGAGGAGATCGTGGTCAAGGATCGCTGCGATGCTTTCCTCGGTACCGGGCTCGACGCTCGCCTGAAGGCGCTCGGGATCGGCCGGCTGGTGATCGCCGGCATGCAGACAGAGTTCTGCGTCGACACAACCACGCGCTCGGCATTCGCCCGCGGCTACAAGGTGGTGCTGGCGTCGGACGCGCATTCGACCTTCGATTCCCAGGTGCTGAAGGCCCCCGACATCGTCGCGCATCACAACGCCATCCTGCGCGACTTCGCGACGGTCGCCCCCTCGGCCGAGATCCGCTTCTAGCCGGTCACGCGAAGGTCTCGCCCCCGGGCGGAACCAAATCCGCACCCTCGACGTAGCTGCCTTCAGTCCCCGCACCTTGGCCCAAGAGGATGCGACCCATGAGGCTGAAGCTTTTTGCAATTGCGATGACGGCGCTGATCGTCGGCTCCGTCTCGGCCCCCGTCGAGGTCCTGGCCGACCCGCCCTCCTGGGCACCGGCGCATGGCTGGCGCAAGCAGAAGAACGTCGAGAAGCGCGAGGAACGCGCCGAGCGGCGTGAACTGCGCGCGCTCCGGCTGAACGACCGCTATGCGACCGCGACCGACCTGAACCGCAGCCAGGTCCGCAAGCTCCAGCGTCAGAACCGCCGCGAGGAACTAGCCGAGCTTCGCCGCCTGGAGCGTGCCGAGGCGCGTCGTGAAGCCCGTCGTCAGGAGTGGATGCTCCAGCGCCAGCAGGCGTTCCGCTAAGGCGCCGACGCCCGGTTGCCGCGGCCCGGAGCTGCGGCAACCCAGGGCCTCTGGCCGCGCACGCCGCGTACCGTTTCGACGCGCACCTCGCTGCCGTCGAAGCGGAGCGCATGCGTGCCATCGGCACGAAGGTCCAGCAGGTCGATGACCAGACGCGGCGAGCGGCAATACTGCGCCGGGATCGTCGCGATCACGACGATGCCTTCGCGCGCGCAGGCGAGACGGCGTTCATCCGGCGTCCGCACCAGGACCACCTCGGTCGGACCGTAGCTGCGGCTGCAGCCGCCAGCACCGCAACGCCAGAGCGCCGCCCAGTCGGCGCCCGCTTCCTGCCCCTGGCGGCGGATCCAGGTATCCGGGACGAAGCCGGCGCGCCGCCGCGACAGCGCCAGGTCGCCGTCCTCGCCGCGCGCACCGATCAGCTTGCCGTCCGACGAGATCAGGAAGTCCGGC
>CAZDGR010000385.1:0-4220 GCA_964504845.1 uncultured Rhizobium sp.
ATTCCGACCACGAGATAGAGACTGCCGCCGGCTGCGCCATCGAGACGATCTTCGAGATGTACGGCGAAAGGGCGTTCCGGGACTGCGAACGCCGCGTGATCGGACGCCTCCTCGACGAGCCGCTCCAGGTCATCGCCACCGGCGGCGGCGCCTTCATGGATGCCGAGACCCGGGCGACGGTGAAGGCTCGAGGCCTCTCGGTCTGGCTTCGCGCCGACCTCGACCTCCTGCTGCATCGCGTCGCGCGCCGCGCCAACCGACCGCTGCTGAAGCGCGGCGATCCGCGCGAGATCCTGGCCGGGCTGATGGCACAGCGTTATCCGGTCTATGCCGAGGCGGATGCGACGGTGGACACCAGGGACGCGCCGCCCGACGTCACCGTCGACGCGGTGATCGCGGCCCTTCAGAGCCTGGCGCCGGCCGTAGATCCGGCGACGCCCCCATGAGCGGCGATGGCCACAGCACGACCGAGCAGGTCGACGTCGCGCTCGGTGACCGCAGCTATCGGATCCTGGTCGGCCCCGGACTGCTCGACGAGGCCGGCGCGCAGATGCGGCCGGTGCTGGCGCAGCGCCGCGTCGTCGTCGTCACCGATGCGACCGTCGCCAAGCTCCATCTCGATCGGCTGAACGCGGCGCTCGGTCGAGCCGAGATCGCGCATGACAGCATCGTCATGCCGCCGGGCGAGGGCACCAAGGACTTCGTCCATCTGCAGCAGCTCGCCGACGGGCTTCTCGACCGCCGGGTCGAGCGCCGCACGATGCTGGTGGCACTCGGCGGCGGGGTCATCGGCGACCTCACCGGCGTCGCGGCGGCGCTGGTGCTGCGCGGCATCGACTTCGTGCAGGTCCCGACCACGCTGCTTTCCCAGGTCGACAGCTCGGTCGGCGGCAAGACCGGGATCAACACCCGCCACGGCAAGAACCTGATCGGCGCCTTCCACCAGCCGAAGCTGGTGCTGGCCGATACCTCGGCGCTCGACACGCTGCCGAGGCGCGAGCTTCTGTCAGGATACGCGGAGGTCGTGAAGTACGGTCTCCTCGGCGACCGCGACTTCTTCGAGTGGCTGGAGAAGAACGGCACTGCCGTGATCGAGCGCGACGGGCCTGAGCGGCGCCATGCAGTCGCGCATTCCTGCCGGATGAAGGCACGCATCGTCGCAGCCGACGAGCGCGAGACCGGCGATCGCGCGCTGCTCAATCTCGGTCACACCTTCGGCCATTCCTTCGAGGCCGAGCTGGGATATGGCCCCGAGATGCTGCATGGCGAGGCGGTCGCGATCGGCATGCGACTCGCATTCGATCTTTCGGCACGCCTCGGCCTCTGTCCGCCGGAGGACGCGGCGCGCGTGCGACAGCATCTGACCCGCATCGGCCTGCCTGCCGGGCTCGCCGGACGCAACTGGCCGCCCCAGCGCCTGCTCGATCACATGGGCCGGGACAAGAAGGTGGTCGACGGCAAGCTGACCTTCATCCTGGTCCGCGGCATCGGCCAGGCCTTCATCAGCCGCGAGGTCCAGGCCGACGACGTGAAAGCGGTGCTCGCCGCCGCGCTCGCCGCCTAAGGCCGCGCCATGCCGTTCCTCTCGGGCCTGTCCGAGCTGTGGGCGACCGTGATCGTGATCGCGGTCCTGCTGATCGTCTCGGCCTTCTTCTCGATGGCCGAAACGGCGATGACGGCAGCCTCGCGTCCCCGGCTCCATGCGCTCGCCCGCCAGGGCTCGCGCCGTGCCCGCATCGTCAACGAGATCCGCGCCCAGTCGGAGCGCCTGATCGGCACCGTCCTGGTGGGCAACAACCTCGTCAACATCCTGGCGTCCGCGCTCGCGACCAGCGCCCTGATCGCGGTCTTCGGCGAGGTCGGCGTCGCCTACGCTACCGCGGCGATGACCGTGCTGGTGCTGGTGTTCGCCGAGATCCTGCCGAAGACCTACGCGCTCAACAATCCCGACCGGGTCGCGGTTGTCCTTGCGCCGGCGCTCCGGCCCCTGATCGCTCTGCTGAACCCGGTCACCCGCGCCTTCTCGGCGGTCGTCCGCACCACGCTTCGTGTCTTCGGTATCCGGGTCAAGGCCGAGCTGGGGTCGGCCGAGAGCGAGCAGGAACTGCGCGGCGCGATCGAGCTGCACAAGGGGCCGGAGCCCGAGATCAAGGAAGAGCGGAAGATGCTTCGCTCGATCCTCGACCTCGACGACGTAGAGGTCGGCCAGATCATGATCCACCGGAAGAACGTGATCATGCTCGACGTAGACCGGCCAGCGAGCGAGATCGAGGCGCAAGTCCTGGCCAGCCCCTACACGCGGCTACCGCTCTATCGCGACGAGCCGGACAACGTCGTCGGCGTACTGCATGCGAAGGCGATGCTCAGAGCGCTGCAGGCGGTCGGCGGCGACGTGTCCAAGGTCGACATCCTGGCAATCGCGGCGAAGCCCTGGTTCATCCCCGACACCACTTCGCTGCTGGAGCAGCTGCGCACCTTCCGCGAACGCCGCGAGCATTTCGCCCTCGTCGTCGACGAGTACGGCACGCTGATGGGCATCGTCACGCTCGAGGACATCCTGGAAGAGATCGTCGGCGACATCTTCGACGAGCACCAGGCCGCCGTCGTCGGCGTGCGGGCCCAGCCGGACGGCTCATACCTGATCGACGGCTCGGTGCCGATCCGCGACCTCAACCGCGAGTTCGACTGGGAGCTGCCCGACAGCGAGGCGGCGACGATCGCGGGCCTCGTGCTCAACGAGGCCCGTCGCATCCCCGAGGTCGGCCAGGAGTTCACCTTCCACGGCTTTCGCTTCTCGGTCCTGCGCCGCCAGCGCAACCAGATCACGCTGCTTCGCGTCCAGCCGCCGAAGCGCGCGGCCGCAGACCGGGCGGCGTGAAATTCGAGCCCTTTAGCCGGCGCCTGCCGAATGTCGTAAGTAAATCACTGGCGTAGCCGCCCCCTTGCCAGCCAGATTTCAGGCTGGTCACAATACTCCAACGGCCGGCGCTTCCGATCGGCCGGGCAAGGGAGGCAAACGATGGCGAGCACCCAAAGTCCCAGATGCGCCGTGCTGGTCGGCCCGTATCTTTCGGGCAAGACCACGCTCCTCGAATCCTTGCTGCACGCCTCCGGGTCGATCCCGAAAAAGGGATCGGTCAAGGACGGCACCAGCGTCGGCGACGCGTCGCCGGATGCACGCGCGCGCCATATGAGCATCGAGATGTCCGGCGCGACCGCCTCGTATCTCGACGATCCCTGGACCTTCATCGACACGCCCGGCTCGATCGAGCTGGCCCAGGAAGCGCGGAACGCGCTGCTCGCCGCCGACGTCGCCATCGTCGTGATCGAGCCGGTCGCCGAGCGCGTGCAGACCGCGGCGCCGATCTTCCGCTTCATCGACGAGCACGCGATCCCGCACATGGTGTTCGTCAACAAGATGGACGGCGCCTCGCAGTCGCCGAAGGAGATCCTCGCGGCGCTTCAGGAGATATCGGAACGTCCGCTGGTGCTGCGCCAGGTGCCGATCCGCGAAGGCGACAACGTCACTGGCTATATCGACCTGGTGAGCGAGCGGGCCTATCGCTACAAGCCGGGCCAAGCCTCCGACCTGGTCAAGATCCCCGACGCGCTCGCGACCGACGAGCAGGTGGCGCGGACCGAGCTGCTGGAGGCGCTCGCCGACTTCGACGACAAGCTGCTGGAGAAGCTGCTCGAGGACGTGGTGCCGTCGCCGAAGGAGATCTATCAGGAGCTCTCGAAGGATCTGCGCGAGGACCGCGTGGTTCCGGTGTTCTTCGGCGCGGCCGAGAAGGACCATGGCGTCCGCCGCCTGCTGAAGGCGCTCCGCCACGAGACCCCGACCCACCAGGTCGCGGCGGCCCGCCGCGGCCTGCCCTCCGACGGCGAGGCCGTCGCCGAGGTGTTCAAGACCGTCTACGTCGCCGGCACCGGCAAGCTCAGCTATGTCCGCGTATGGCGCGGCTCGATCAAGGACGGCCAATCTCTCGGTGGCCATCGCGTTTCCGGCATCCTGAGGCCGCTCGGCGCGCAACTCACCAAGACGGGTGAGGCCAAGGCTGGCGACGTCGTCGCCTTCGGGCGGATGGACGCGGTCAAGACCGGCGACGTGCTGACGCCGTCGGGCCAGCGCCCGGCGAGCTTTCGCGCCTTTCCGCCGGCCCTTGCCCCGGTCTTCGCGCTCTCGATCCACGCCGACAACCGCAACGACGAGGTCAAGC
>CAZDGR010000386.1:0-4186 GCA_964504845.1 uncultured Rhizobium sp.
TGCAGCGCTCGCTCAACCTGAGCGTCGTCTACGTGACCCACGACCAGCAGGAAGCGCTGGCGGTCTCGGACCGCGTCATCGTCATGTCGAACGCACGCATCGCCCAGTCAGGCGCGCCGCGCGATCTCTACGAGGCGCCGGCGAACCTGTTCGTCGCCGACTTCATCGGCGACGCCAACCTGGTGACCGGCGTGCTCGAATCGAAGGCCGGCGACAAGGCGACGGTCCGTATCGCCGGCGTGTCGGTGAACCTGCCTCATCGCGACCAGGCGCCGGGCGAGATCAAGCTCGCGATCCGTCCGGAAGCGATCGTGCTGGAGATGGTCAAGCCAGGGCGGCCCGTGATCGAGGGCACCATCGCCAAGGCGGCCTATCTCGGCACGCACATGGAGTACACGGTCGCGACGGAGGCGGGCGACCTCTTCGTCGTCGACCGCGATGTCGCCAGGCCGATCGCGGTCGGTGGCAGCGTCTGGCTGTCGCTCGCCGACCACGGCATCACGGTCGTTCCGGCCGCAAGCTGACGTGGCCAGGCTCGGCGTCGGCCTGATCGGCACCGGGTTCATGGGCAAGGCCCATGCGCTCGCTTTCTCCGCCGCCGCCTCGGTCTTCGAACTCGATCGCCGCCCGCACCTCGCTGTGCTGGCCGATGCTGACGCGAGGCGCGCGGAAGCCTGTGCCGAGCGCTGGGGATTCGAGGCGAGCACGGGCGACTGGCGCGCCCTGATCGCCGACCCGCGCGTCGAGGTCGTCGCGATCACCACGCCGAACCACCTGCACGCCGAAATGGCCCTTGCGGCGCTTGGCACCGGCAAGGCGGTCTATTGCGAGAAGCCGATGGCGACCGGCCTCGCCGATGCCCGGTGCATGGCCGAGGCGGCGGGAGGCCGGCGGACGCTGCTCGGATACAACTATCTCCGCGGGCCTGCGATCGGCCTGGCGAAGGGCATGATCGCCGCGGGCGAGCTCGGCGAAATCGTCGCTTTCAAGGGCCGCTTCGCCGAGGACTACATGGCCGATCCGGCAGTGCCGCATTCCTGGCGCTGCGTGCGAGCGCTTGCCGGCTCCGGTGCGCTCGGCGACCTCGGCTCGCACCTGATCGGCTTCGCGCTCCACCTGGTCGGCGAGGTGCAGTCCGTCTCGGGCGAGGTCTCCACCGTCATCGCCGAGAGGCCGACCGCGAGCGGAAAGGCTCCGGTCGAGAACGACGACCAGGTCCATGCGGTGCTGCGCTTCGCCAACGGCGCCCGCGGCGTGATCGACATCAGCCGCGTCGCCTGGGGCTACAAGAACCATCTGGCGGTCGAGATCACCGGCACCAAGGGCACGCTCGCCTTCGACCAGGAGCGGCTGAACGAGCTCCGGCTGTTCGGCAAGGGTGCCGACGGCTTCTCGACCATCCTCGCCGGACCGGACCATCCGCCCTACGGCGCCTTCAGCCCGGCGGCTGGCCACCAGCTCGGCTACGGCGACCTCAAGACTGCCGAGGTCGGCCACTTGCTCGCCGGCCTTGCGGGCCGTGACGCGCTCTATCCGGACTTCGCCGCCGGCCTCGTCATCGAACGCATCGCCGCCGCGATCGAGCGAGCGTCGTCCGAGCGGCGCTGGGTCGACCTGGCCGAGCTCTAGGAGCCGATCTCGCCGCCGTCGTTCTTGGTGACCGCGACGATCGCTGGCCGGGGCGGCATGCTCGCCTGGAAGTCGGGCCAGCGGGTCGATGGCTTGTCGACGGTCGAGCCCTTTTCCTCGGCCGGATGCTGAATGGCAAGGAACAGCGTCTTGCCGTCCGGCGTGAAGGCCGGCCCGCAGATTTCCGATCCACGTGGCGAGTTGAAGAACAGCTTGGTGACGCCCCGTCCGGGGCCGGTAGTGTCGCAGGCATAGGCCGAGTCGCAGACGCCGAAGGCATCGTCCTGGCCGTCGGTGACGATCCAGAGCCTGCCCTTCGGGTCGAAGGCAAAGTTGTCCGGGCAGGCGAAGTAGCCGTGCTCGACGCCGGCGCCGTACTTCGCCTTCTGCTCAGGCTTCTTCGGGTCGCCGCCGGCGAGGAAGACCTCCCACTTGAAGACGTCGGCCGCGTGGTCGGCATCCTTGCCCTCGCCCGGCGGGATCAGCTCGACCACCTGGCCCCACTGGTTGCCGGCACGGGGGTTGGGCCCGTCGACGTTCTCCGGCTTCCGGTTCGGATGCTTGGTGAGCGCCACATAGACGCGCCCGGTGATCGGGCTCACGTCGATGTCCTCGGGCCGATCCATCTTGGTCGCGCCGAGAAGGTCGGCGGCGAGCCGCGTGTCGATCAGCACATCGCCCTGATCCCTGAAGCCGTTCTCGGCCGTGAGCTTCCCCTGGCCATGGACCAGCGGCAGCCAGCGCATGGTTCCGTCTGCCTCGAACCTGGCGACCGACAGCGTGCCCTTGTCGAGCAGTTCGCGGTTAGCGGCGCGGTCGTTCGGGTTGAAGCGACCGTCGCTGACGTAGCGGTAGACGTACTCGTCATAGGCGTCGTCGCCGGTATAGACGACGACGCGCCCGTCGCGGCTGACCACGGTGTAGGCGCCTTCGTGCTTGATACGCCCTAGCGCCGTGCGCTTGATCGGCTGCGCCGACGGATCGTAGGGATCGAGCTCGACGACCCAGCCGAAGCGGTTGGGCTCGTTCGGCTCCTTCTCGACGTTGAAGCGATCGTAGAACTTGTACCAGACGTTGCGGATGGCGCCGCCGACCTGGTTGCGCTTGTGGTTCTTCGCCTCGGCGGTCTTCTGGGAGTCGCCGCCGAAGTAGTTCTGATAATTCTCCTCGCCCGAGAGGCAGGTGCTCCAGGGCGTCACGCCGCCGGCGCAGTTATGCAGCGTGCCGTAGGCGAGCAGGCCAGCAGGATCGGCCGAGGTCTTCATCCGCGCGTGCCCCGCCGCAGGGCCGGCGATGCGGAAGCCCGTGTTGGTGTGGATGCGGCGATTGTAGCGGCTGCCGTCGACGACGCTCCAGCGCGCGCCGTCCCTCTTCACCTCGATCACCGAAAGGCCGTGCATCGCCATCTCGGCATCGATCTGCTGCTTGGTCTGGCGCTCGAGCTTGACCTTGTCCTCGACGATGCCGGGCCAGACGAGCTGCTGGTGGACGTTCTCGTGGTTGGAGAAGATCAGGCCGTGATCCGACGAGCTCGAGCCGAGCGGCAGCGGCATGTAGGCGAGGAAGTCGTTGTTGAAGCCAAACTGCTTCGTCTGGGACTCGGCGGTGATGTTGTTCGGATCGAAGGGTGGTGCGTCGGCTGCCACCTTGTCACCCCAACGGATCACCACCTGGACGCCATAGCCAGGCGCTACCGCATGGTTCTCGGCCATGTGATGCGGGATCTCGGTGAATCCCAGCGTCGAGGCCGTGGAGGCGAGGGCGTCCCTGATCGGGAACACCGGAGCGCCGGCGGCGATCGCCGTGGCGGCCATCCCCTTGAGCAGCGACCGGCGGCTCATGACGTCGGCGAGATGAGGATTCGCGGACAGGTTGGAGGAGCGATCGTCTGCGTGGTCGGTGTCGATGCGACGTGACATGAAAATTCCTCCCGTCTTCGTTGTCTTTCAGCCGGTCGCGAGCCGGCTCCGCTTGAGCTCGCCCGTCTGTTCCAGGATCGGATAGGCGACCGAGGTCAGGTGCGAGTGGATGCGCTTGAGGTCGCGCAGGATGTCGAGGTGCAGCGACGAGGTCTCGATGCTCTCGGGACGACCGCTCTTCAGGCGCTCAAGGTGCAGCTCGGCTGCCGTCCGCTCGCGGTCGCGCATCAGGTCCTTCTGCTCGACCAGGCGGCGCGCCTGGACGGGATCGCCCTGCATGAAGACCGCGAGCGAAAGCTTGAGCGTGTCGAGCACGCTCGCATGGATGCCGCCGATCTCGGAGAAGCCTTCCTCGGAGAAGCGCAGCCGGTTCTTGATCTTCTTGACCGCGATCTCGATCAGGTTCTTGTCGATGATGTCGCCGACATGCTCGAGGTTGGTGGTGTAGGCGATGATCTCCATGCAGCGCTTGCTGTCGGATTCGCCGAGCGCCTCGCGGCTGACCTGGGTCAGGTACAGCTTGATCGCCTCGTGCAGCCGGTCGACCACATTGTCGCGCCGGCAGATGTCGTCGGCGAGCTTGCGGTCGTCGGTCTTCAGCACCGTGAGCACGTCGCGCAGCATGGTCTCCAGCGCAT
>CAZDGR010000387.1:0-4180 GCA_964504845.1 uncultured Rhizobium sp.
GGCAGCCGCGCCAGCAGCCGGTCGATCGCGCCGGGCGGCATCGCCTGGAGCAGCCATACTGCCGCGGCCATCGGCCAAGGAAAGGCGATCCTAGCCTTGTTCTTCGCGAGCCTCGTCTTGATCAGCCGCGCCGCCTTCGGTGCGTCCATCAGGAACGGCATCGGGAAGCGGTTGCGCTGGGTCATCGGCGTGTCGACGTAGCCTGGGCAGATCACGCTGACGCCGACACCCTTGCCCGCGAGCTCGCCGCGGAGCCCTTCGCCGAACACCTTCACCGCCGCCTTGCTGGCGCAATAGGCAGGCGCACCCGGAAGCCCGCGGTAACCTGCGAGCGAGGCCATCAGCGCGATCTGGCCGCGCCGGCGCTCGACCATCGCCGGCACCGCCGGCAGCACCGTGTTGAGGACGCCGTCGACATTGATCGCGAAGATGCGACGCACCTGCTCGGGCGTCTCGCGCCCGCCGGCGGTGCCGCCGGAGACGCCGGCATTGGCGATCACCAGGTCGAGCGGCCGGCGCGCATCGCTGGCCGCGACCCAGTCGGCGACGGCTGCGCGTTCGCAGATATCGAGCGCCGTCGCTTCTGCTTCGGCGCCGGCGGCGCGGCAGATCCTGGCGACCGCGTCGAGGCGCGCCTGGTCGCGTCCGCCGAGAAACAAGCGTGTACCGGGCTTTGCATAGGCATCTGCCAATGCCGCGCCGAGGCCGCTGGAGGCGCCGGTGATCAGGATCGACGTCGGTTCGGTCATGTCGCCGAGTATAGGCGAGGGAAGGGTCCGCAGTTATAGTCCGCCCGCGTAACGGGGGGCTTGTCGAAGACGTGACCATCGCCAGCATGACCGGCTTCGCCCGCGCCGAGGGCGAGACCAGCGGCCTCTCATGGGTGTGGGAGGCGCGGAGCGTCAACGGACGCGGCCTCGACGTCCGCTGCCGCCTGCCGTCCGGCCTCGACCGCCTGGACCCGATCGCTAGGGCCGAAGCGGCAAAGCAGCTGAAGCGCGGCAACGTCTCGGTGACGCTGACGCTCTCGAAGGCCGCCGGCGCCCCGCCCTTCACCGTCGATCGGGCCGTGCTCGACCAGGTGCTGGCGCTGCATACCGACCTGATGGGGCGCGTCGACCGCGCCCCGCCCAGGATCGAAGCTCTATTGCAGATTCCGGGGGTGCTCGACCGTGGCGGCCTCGCCGATGCGATCGACGAGAAGGTCGAGAAGGCGCTGCTCGCCGGATTCTCCCAGGCGTTGAAGCGGCTGATCGGTGCCCGGGCCGAGGAGGGTGCGCGCCTGAAGACGGTCCTGCTGAGCCAGATCGACGAGATCGAGCGCCTGACGGCCGAGGCGGCGGCTGCCGCCGTGCTCCGCCCGGAGGCGGTCAAGGAACGGATCCGCCAGCAGATAAGCGAGCTCTTGGACGCCGTGCCGGCTCTGTCGGAGGAACGCCTCGCCCAGGAGCTGGCGCTGCTCGCCGCCAAGGGCGACGTGCGCGAGGAGCTGGATCGTCTTGCCGCGCATATCGGCCAGGCTCGCGACATGCTGAACGAAGGCGGCGCCATCGGCCGGCGGCTCGACTTCCTCTCGCAGGAGTTCAACCGCGAGTCCAACACGGTCTGCTCGAAGTCGCAGGACGTGTCGCTGACCCGCATCGGCATCGCGCTCAAGTCGGTGATCGACCAGTTCCGCGAGCAGATCCAGAACGTGGAATGAGCGCATGAGCCAGAATGGAGTCTCGCGCCGCGGGTTGATGCTGGTGCTGTCGTCGCCGTCCGGCGCGGGCAAGACCTCGATCGCGCGCAAGCTGCTCGAGCTCGACGAGGCGATCACGATGTCGGTCTCGGTCACCACGCGGAAGAAGCGGCCGGGCGAGGTCGCCGGGCGCGACTACCACTTCATCGACCGCACCGAGTTCGACCTGATGGTTAACCGCCGCGAGCTGCTGGAGCACGCCAAGGTCTTCGACAACTACTACGGCACGCCGAAGAAGCCGGTCGAGGAACAGCTGGCCAAGGGCCGCGACGTCCTGTTCGACATCGACTGGCAGGGAACGCAGCAGCTCAGGGACGCCGCGCGCGAGGACCTGGTCAGCGTCTTCATCCTGCCGCCTTCGACCGGCGAACTGGAGCGCCGCCTCAGGAGCCGGGCGCAGGACACGCCGGCGATCGTCGCCAAGCGCATGAGCAAGGCTTCCGACGAGATGAGCCACTGGCCGGAGTACGACTACATCGTCGTCAACCACGACTTCGAGCAGAGCGTCGCGCAAGTCCACTCGATCCTGACCGCCGAGCGCATGCGCCGGCAGCGGCAGATCGGCCTGCCGAACTTCGTCAAGGGCCTGCAGCAGGGCTATTGAGCGGCGCGGGCGAGCGCGGCGAATTCCGCGACGCTCAAGGTCTCTGCACGACGAGTCGGATCGATCCCCGCTTTCGCCAGCATGACCTCGGCATCTCCGAGCGGCTTGAGCGCCTGGCGCAGCATCTTGCGGCGCTGATTGAACGCGGTCGCGACGACACGTTCCATCGTCTTCGGATCGGCAAGCTCTGGCGCCCCGCGGGGCGTGATCCGCACCACCGACGAGGTCACCTTCGGCGGCGGCATGAAGGCCCGTGCCGGAATGTCGAACAGCCGCTTCGGCTCACCGACCCACTGGGTCATCACCGCCAGGCGGCCATAGGCCTTGGTGCTCGGCTGCGCGGTGATGCGCTCGGCGACTTCCTTCTGGAACATCAGGGTCAGGCTCTCGAAGTCCTTCAGCTTCGCGAGCCAGGCGAAGAGGAGCGGCGTCGCGATGTTGTAGGGAAGGTTGGCGACGATGCGCCTGGGACTATCGCCGAGCGATGCCGCATCGATCTCGAGCGCATCGCCTTCGACGACGTCGAGCCGTCCTTCGGCCGCGCCGGCGATCTCGGCCAGGGCCGGAAGCGCGCGGCGGTCGCGCTCGATCGCGACAACCTTCGTGGCGCCAGCCAGCAGGAGCGCGCGGGTGAGCCCTCCGGGGCCGGGCCCGATCTCGATCGTTGTGCCCTGCGTCAGATCGCCGGCGGACCGCGCGATCTTGCCGGTCAGGTTGAGGTCGAGCAGGAAGTTCTGGCCGAGGGCCTTGACCGCCTGGAGGCCGTGCCGGCGGATGACGTCACTTAAAGGGGGCAGCGCCTCAAGCCGGCCCAGCGCTGCTCTCCGCCATCTTGTCGGCGAGCTTCAGCGCCGCGATCAGGCTCGCCGGGTTGGCCTTGCCCGATCCGGCGATGTCGAGCGCCGTGCCATGATCGGGCGAGGTGCGGATGAACGGCAGGCCAAGCGTGACGTTGACCCCGCCGTGGAAGTCGAGCGTCTTGATCGGGATCAGCGCCTGGTCGTGGTACATGCAGAGGGCTGCATCGTAGGTGGCGCGCGCGTCGGCATGGAACATCGAGTCCGGCGCCCACGGGCCGGTCGCGTCGATGCCGAGCTTCTTCAGCGCCTCGATCGCCGGGCGGACGATCTCGTCGTCCTCCTTGCCGAGCGCGCCGCCTTCGCCGGCATGCGGATTGAGCCCGGCGACCGCGATCCTCGGGCGTGCCTTGCCGAAGCGCCGCTTCAGGTCCCGCGCCAGGATCTCGCCGGTCTCGACGATCATCTCGGAGGTCAGGTCGGCGACGGCGCGCTTCAGCGGCAGATGGATCGTGACCGGCACGACCTTGAGCTCGGGACAGGCCAGCATCATGACCGGCGTCGGAGTGCGGCCGTCGTCGCTGGCGAGCTCGGCGAGATACTCGGTATGGCCGGGATGGTTGAAGCCGGCCTGATAGAGCACGTGCTTGTGGATCGGGTTCGTGACCACTGCCCGGGCGCGGCCCGAGCGCACGAGGTCGACCGCGCGGCGGATCGCCTCCAGCACCGCGCCGGCGTTGGCGGGATCGAGCGTGCCGGGTGTCGCGATCTTCGCCAGCTTGACCGGCAGCACCGGCAACGCGTCGGCGAAGCGGTCGGCGGCCTCGTCGGGCGTTGCGATCGTGGCGATCGGTGTCGGGAGACCGATCCTGTCGGCAAGCGCCTTCAGCCGGTCGGGATCGTCGAGCAGGAAGAAGGGCGGGATGCCGTCGGCTCGCTTCGACCACGCCATCATCGCGATCTCGCCCCCGATCCCGGCGGGCTCGCCCATGGTCAGCGCCAGGGCCGATGTCACGTGCGGAAGTCCAGATAGGCGGC
>CAZDGR010000388.1:0-4176 GCA_964504845.1 uncultured Rhizobium sp.
ACATCGTCTTCGAGAAGGGCGAGGCCAAGGGGCCCATCGCCAAGTTCCTCGACGCGGATCGGCTGGCGACGCTGAAGGCCGCGACCGGCGCCGGCGACGGCGACGCCGTGTTCTTCTCCGCCGGCAAGGCCGCGGACGCGGCGAAGCTCGCCGGACTCGCGCGCACGCGCATCGGCACGGAATTGGACCTGATCGAGCAAAAAGCGTTCAAGTTCTGCTGGATCGTCGACTTCCCGATGTACGAGCGGAACGAGGACACGGGCGCGATCGAGTTCAGCCACAACCCGTTCTCGATGCCGCAGGGCGGGCTCGAGGCGCTGACGTCCAAGGACCCGCTCGATGTCCTGGCCTACCAGTACGACATCGTCTGCAACGGCGTGGAGCTGTCGTCGGGCGCGATCCGGAACCACAAGCCGGACATCATGCTGAAGGCCTTCGAGATCGCCGGCTACGGGCCCGAGGTGGTCGAGAAGAAGTTCGGCGGCATGCTGAACGCCTTCCGCTACGGCGCCCCGCCGCACGGGGGATCCGCGCCGGGCATCGACCGCATCGTCATGCTGATCGCCGACGAGCCCAACATCCGCGAGGTCATCGTCTTCCCGATGAACCAGCGGGCCGAGGACCTGATGATGGGCGCACCTTCCGAGGTGACCGAGAAGCAGCTCCGCGAGCTCTCGATCCGGATCGCCGCGCCGCCGAAGGCTTAGGGGGCCTATCTCCCCTTCGCCCACCGCGCGAACTCGCGATAGACGCGGTCGTCGTTGCGCGGGCCGAGGATGGCGACGAACACTTCGTCGTCCTCAATCCGGTAGATGACGCGATACTCGCCGACGTCGATGCGATGCCAGCCGGCAAACCCCTTGAGGGGCCGGCTGTCATGCGGCGTCGCATCGACGGAAAGGCCGAGAATCCTCTCGGCGATCTGGGCCTGGGCGCGATTACTCAGCCGCGACAGCGATTTTGCCGCGGCGCGATTGAGCCGGACGCTTCTTCGCCGGCTCGGTCCGCTTGGCCCGCCGGGCGGCTCCCCCGCCGACGCCGCGCCCATCCGTCCCCTCCATCATGCGGCGAAGCATGGTGGCGGACTCCGCAACCGAGAGGTAGCCGCCCTTCGCATGAGCGCGACCCGCCGCAGTGCCCCACACGAGGTCCGATTCCTTCTGAAGCAACGCGAAGGCGCGGGCCGAGAGCAGCACGAGGTCCGGCCGGCCGTTGCGCGTGATGACCACGGGACCCGCCCGCGCTTCGTCGGCAACATCGCCGAGGCGGTTCTTGAGGTCGGTCGCGGTGAAGTTGCGCATGGCTGAACCCTGATCTTGATGGCATGTATTGGCCGCCATCATAGCTCAGCTAGCCAAATTAGCTACTTCGGCAGGACGTCCTTCGCACGTGGGATCTGCGCCGGCATCGACCGCATCGTCATGCTGATCGCCGTCTGTCCTGCGCAAAATTTAGGCAGAGCTCTTTCCTGCACGCGCAAGATGCGTGCGGTATCGGATTTGTCTTGGCGCGGCCCGGAAAAGTACGCTTAAATCAAAATCTACGCACAAATCGGCTGAACATTTCACGAGGCACTATCGCGCTCTTAGTCCACAACGTTGAAAGGGAGGTTGTAATGGCAAAGAAGCGAATCACTCGCCGCCAATTCGTCGCCGGAGCGATGGCATCCACCGCCGTGCTCGGCATGCCGTATGTCTCCTCCGCCCAGTCGGCGGGGAAGCTCTCGGTCGGTCTCTGGGATCACTGGGTCCCCGGCGCCAACGACGCGTCCAAGAAGGTGATCGACGCCTGGGCCGCGAAGAACAAGGTCGAGGTCACGGTCGACTACATCCCGAGCCAGGGCAACAAGAACCTTCTCACCATCGCCGCCGAGGCGCAGGCCAAGGCCGGCCACGACATCATGGCGATGCCCACCTGGTGGCCACACGCGCAGTCGGACCTGCTCGAGCCGGTCAACGACATCATGGCCGAGCTGATCAAGAAGCTCGGCAACGTCAACGGCACCAGCGAGTACCTCGGCAAGCTCGGCGACAAGTGGCTGGCGGTTCCCGCCACCATCGGCTCGCAGCTCAAGGGTCCGTGCTCGCGCATCGACCTGATGAAGCAGCACGCCGGCATCGACATCCAGGCGCTCTATCCGGCCGGCGCTCCGCCCAAGGCCGACAGCTGGAACTTCGACACCTTCCTGAAAGCGGCGGAAGCCTGCCACAAGGGCGGCAAGCCCTTCGGCATCGGGCTCGGCGAGACCTCGGACTCGGTCGACACCGCCGGCGCCTTCATGCAGAGCTTCGGCGCCGCCCTCGTCGACGCCAAGGGCAACGTCACGGTCAAGTCCGACGCGGTCCGCCAATGGCTCGAATACTCGGTCAAGCTGGCGAAGTTCTTCCCGCCGGATGCGCCGGCCTGGGACGACGCGTCGAACAACAAGTGGCTGGTCGCCGGCAACGGCGCCCTGATCATGAATCCGCCGTCGGCCTGGGCGGTCGCCAAGCGCGACGCGCCGCAGATCGCCGAGCAGTGCTGGACCCACGGCTTCCCTGTGGGAGCGAAAGGCCGCTTCGCACCGTTCCTGCCGTACTTCTGGAGCATCTGGAGCTTCGGCAAGAACAAGTCGGCGGCGAAGCAGCTGCTCGTCGCCCTCTCCGAGCCGGATGCGATCGCGAGCTTCGTCGCGGCCTCGGGCGGCTACGACATCCCGAACTTCGACAAGATGACGACGCTCCCGACATGGGCGAACGAAGGCCCGCCCAAGGGCACGCTCTACCACTACCCGAACCCGCACAACCATCAGCAGCTGTCGATCACCGCGGCCCCGGCGCCGCCGAAGATCGCGCAGCAGATCTATGTGCAGGCGACGCCCACGAAGATGATCACCCGTCATCTCCAGGGCGAGCCCATGGAGAAGACGCTCGCCTGGGCCGAGAGCGAGGTCGAGGGCTTCCTCCGCTAGTCTTCGGAGCGGAACTGAAAGCGCGCTGGAACCGGCCGCCTGGAAACAGGCGGCCGGCTTCGGCTCGGCTTAAGGGGGTTTCATGGCAGACGCCGCCGCCACCGTCGTCACTCAGGCCAAGCGCGCGAAGCCGGCGCCGCGCTCGCGCCTGCGCAAGTTCCTCGAGAGGAAGTCGACCATCGCCTTCTTCATGGCGCTGCCGCTGATCCTGCTGATCTTCACGCTGGTGATCTACCCGGCCTTCTACGCGATCTACCTGACGACGCTGAACAAGCGCATGACCGCCACCGCGTGGATGAAGAACTGCACCTACCTGCCGGACTGGATCTGCACCAACATCCCGTTCGGGAACCTGCAGTTCCTGCTGACCAGGGAAACCTTCTGGATGGTGTTCTGGCAGTCCTGCCTGTTCGCGATCTCGGCGGTCATCTTCAAGGCGCTGATCGGCTTCGTCGTCTCGCACTTCGTCCACAACGTCCCGACCAAGGGCCAGCGCAAGTGGCGCGGCATGCTGCTGGTGCCGTGGGTCATCCCGGCGGCGATGAGCACGCTCGCCTGGCAATGGCTGTTCGATCCCTCCTATTCGGCCTTCAACTGGATCCTGGCGCAGTTCGACGTCGAGCGGGTCTCGTGGACCGGCGTCGCCCACTGGGCACGCTTCTCGGTGATCCTGGTCAATGTCTGGATCGGCGCGCCGTTCTTCATGATCATGTACTTGGCCGCGCTCAAGTCGGTGCCCGACCAGCTCTACGAAGCGGCCGAGATCGACGGCGCCAACTGGTGGCAGCGCATCTGGTACGTGACGCTGCCGATGATGCGCAACATCATCGCGATCACGGCGCTGTTCTCGACCATCGTCACCTTCGCCAATTTCGACATCGTGCGCATCCTGACCGCCGGCGGCCCGCTCGATAAGACGCATCTCTTCGCGACATGGTCGTTCAGGCTCGGCATCGAGGGCGGCGACATCCCCTTGGGCGCTACGGTCTCTCTCTTCATGGTGCCGATCCTCGCGGTCGCCGCCGCCTTCATCCTGCGCGACATCACCAGACGGGGGAACGAAGCCTGATGACCAGCGTCGCCGTCGACAAGGCGGGACCGACCCGCGCCCGGCCGAAATACGGCAGCATGAAGCGCGACCGCGCCTGGGCGCTGCGCTGGTCCTATTTCTTCCTGGCCATCTTCGCCTTCTTCTTCCTGATCCCGCCGATCTACATGTTCATCAC
>CAZDGR010000389.1:0-4172 GCA_964504845.1 uncultured Rhizobium sp.
CGGCGTTCCTAGCGTTTTCGCATGATCAGGCCCTTCACCGACTCGACCGCGCTCGTTCGCGACGGCGCCGCGCTTGGCGCCAATCTCGACCGGGACGGCTACATCTTCATTCGTGGGGCTCTCCCCCGCGCCGAGATCATGGCGATCCGTCTCCAGCTTCTCGCGCTCGCCGACAAGGGCGGCTGGCTCAAGGTCGGCGAGCCGATCGAGAAGGGCGTCGCCAACCCGGAGAAGGCCTGCAAGGACCCGGAGCCGCGCTACCTCGAATTCTTCAAGCCGATGTGGAAGCTCGAGTCGCTGCACCGCATGAAGCAGCACCCGAACATCATCGCGCTCTTCGAGCGGATCTTCGGCGAGCCGGTGCTGGCGCATCCGATGTTCGTGCTGCGCAACATCTTCCCCAAGACCGAGAGCTTCGACTTCACCACCGGCTCGCACCAGGACAAGATCCATATCGGCGGCGGGCAGAGCTTCGCCTGTTGGATGCCCTTGGGCGACTGCCCGATCTCGAAGGGCGGCCTGATCATGGCCGAGGGCTCGCACAAGCGGGGCGTGCTCGACTTCGAGTTGGCACCCGGCGCCGGCGGCATCGAGGTCTCGGAAAGATTCGAGGGCAAGTGGGTCGGCGGCGACTTCGCCGCCGGCGACGTCGTGATCTTCTCCGACACCACCGTGCACAAGGCGCTGCCGAACAGGAGCGGCGAGCTTCGCCAGTCCTTCGATGCGCGCTACCAGCGGCTCTCGGATCCCGTGGCCGAGCTTTCGGTCCAGCCCTACGCCGGCATCTTCAAGTGGGACGAGGTCTATGCCGGCTGGAAGTCGGACGACCTCAAGTATTACTGGCAGCGCCAGGGGGCGAAGGTCGTGCCTTTCGACACCAGCTACTACGAGAAGCGCGACGCGATCGCCTTCGAGCGGGCCGAGGCCGGCGACATGCTGGCGCGGGACACGCTGCTGCGCATCGTCCAGCGCGACGCCAATGCGGCGAAGCGCGAGCGCGCGCGGAAGCTTCTCGACTCGCTCTCCCGCGGTCAGGCCGCCTGACGAATATCAGGCCTTCGCGGCGTGGCGCCGGGTCGTCGCCAGCATCGCCAGGATCATCGCGAGATAGCTGGCGGCGATGACCGGGGCGATCCAGCCGACATGGCCGCGGTCCAGGATCGCCGCCAGCGCCAGCGGCACCAACGCCGATCCGAGATCATATCCCGAGTAGACGAAGCCGAAGATGCGCCCGCGCGTCTCCGGCGTCGCGATCGCGCGGACGATCATGTCGCGCGACGGGCCGGTGAGGCCGGCGGCGAAGCCGGCGAGGCCGAAGGCCGTCAGCAGCAGCACAGCCGGGATCGGCTGGGTCGTCGCGGCATAGATCAGGGCACCGGCGACGAGCAGGCCCGCGATCATCACGTAGTCGTGGCGGCCGGCGCGGTCGGCGAGCCAGCCGCCGAGCAGCACGCCGACGGCGCTGCCGGCCTGCTGAGCGCCGATCGCGGCCGCGGTGATGGCAAGCGGCGTCCCGAACTGCTCGAGCAATGCTGCCGGCAGGAACGCGGTCACGCCGATCGCCGGAAGCGCGCCGAGGCTGAACAGCACGAAGGCGGCGATCACGTAGCTGTGCATCAGGACGCCGAGCCCGGTGCTCTGTCCCGGCGTCGCGGCCTTGCCGCCCGAGAGCGGCGTCGCGAAGTCGCGGCGGCGCGCGAGGATGTAGAGCGCGGTCAATGCTGCGAGCAGAACCGGTGCCAGGATCGCCACGTTCCACGGCACGAACGCCGCGAGCGCCAGCATCGTCAGCGGTGCCGCCGCATATCCGGCGGTGCCGGCGAGAGCGTGGATCGAGAAGGCGCGGCCGACCCGGCTCGGCTCTATGCGGGCCGACATGATCGAATAGTCGCAGGGATGGAAGATGCTGTTGCCGAGCCCGGCCAGCGCCATCAGCGGCAGCAGCCACGCATAGCTCGGCGCCATCGCGACGCCGGTGAAGCTCACGGCAAGCAAGAGCAGGCCGCCGGCCAGCACCCGCGCCGCGCCGTAGCGGTCGACCACGACGCCGACCACCGCCTGGCTGCAGCCCGAGAAGCCGTAGAAGATCGCGACCAGGAGGCCGAGCTCGGTGAATGTGACGCCGTAATGCGCCTTCATCAGCGGGAACAGCGGCGGCAGGATGAACTGGAAGAAGTGGCTGCAGAAATGCGCGACGCTGATCGGCGCCAGCACGCGCACGAATCCAAGGGTCGGAAGCGCGGCGGCGGGCGAGGCGGCAGCGGTGGTCATGGTCGGCTCGGCTTTCAGGATCGGGACTGTCGCAAACCTAGCGGTGTCCGGTACAATGCGTCCTGACAAGGATTGTCGAGAAACGGACATGGCCGCCCGCCGCAGCACCGACGCCAACGACTACCAGGACGTCCCGAGCCCCGTCGCGGCGATGCCGAAGGAGTTCGCCGACGGCCACCACATCGCCCCCCACCGCCACCGCCGCGCCCAGGTGGTGCATGCGATCGCCGGGACCATGCGGCTTTCGACCCCGAGCGGCGCCTGGGTGGTGCCGCCGAGGCGGGCGGTCTGGGTTCCGGGCGGGACCGAGCACGAGATCCGGATGGTCGGTCCGGTCTCGATGCGCACCCTCTATATCGAGCCCGATGCGGCGCCGTTCATGCCGTCGGGGCATTGCGTCGTCATCGAGGTCTCGGCCCTGCTCCGCGAGCTGATCCTGGCGATGGGCGAACAGCCGGTCGATGTGCAGCCCGACCGGCGGTCGGCGGCGATGATCGGCCTGATCCTGGACGAGCTCCGGCGCTCGACCGAGCTTCCGGTCAGGATCCCGCTGCCGGCCGACCCAAGGCTCCGCGCGCTCTGCCTCGAGATGCTCGACGACCTCGCCGCCGAGGACACGATCGAGGCCTGGGCGGACCGGCTCTCGGTCAGCGGCCGGACGCTGGCCCGCCTGTTCCGCAAGGAGACGGGCTTGAGCTTCGGTGCCTGGCGCCAGCAGGCGAGGCTGGCCGAGGCGATCGGTGCGCTGTCCCGCGGCCGCTCGGTCGCCGAGGTCGCCCGCGACCTGGGCTACGACAGCCCCAGCGCCTTCACCGCGATGTTCCGCCGCGTCCTGGGCGCGACGCCCAGCCGCTACGTCAACGTGTCGGCGAATGGCGCGCCTGTGCTAGCGTCCCCCCAACCTGACGAAGCCCCGCGCAAGGGGCCGAAGGGGAGGCATGGATCGGGGCCGGCGGTGACGTCGCGCTCCTTGTCGTCGTAGGGACCGCGTATGGCTACCATCACCGTCGTCAGGAACGCCGCCTGGGTCGTCGCCTGGGACCGCGCGCAGAAGCGCCACGTCTACAAGAAGGACGCCGACGTCGCTTTCTCGGGATCGTCGATCACCCATGTCGGCAAGGGCTATGCAGGTCCTGCCGACAAGACGATCGACGGCCGCGACCTGATGGTGATGCCGGGTCTCGTCGACATCCACTCGCACCCGACATCCGAGCCCGGCAACAAGGGCCTGCTCGAGGAACTCGGCAGCCCGCGCCTCGGCATGAGCTCGCTCTACGAGTTCATGCCGATCTTCCGCCTGCCGCCGGAAGCCGCGACCGCCGCGACTCAAGTCGCGATCTCGGAGATGCTGAAGAGCGGTGTCACCACCTATGTCGACATTTCGGCCGCGCGTCCGAACTGGGCGGATGAGGTCGCGGCGACCGGCATCCGCGCGGTGCTGGCGCCGGCATTTCGTTCGGCATCCTGGTCCACCGGAGACGGCAAGACCGTCGCCTATCACTGGGACGAGCCGGCCGGGAAGAAGGGCCTCGACGCCGCGGTCGACCTGGTCAAGCGCGCCAACCAGCATCCGAGCGGCCGCGTCTCGGCGATGCTGGCGCCCTCCCAGCTCGATACCTGCACGCCCGACCTGATGCGCGATGCGCGCGACGCCGCGCGCGACCTCGGCGTGCCCTATCAGATCCACGCGGCGCAGAGCGTCGTCGAGTTCCAGGAGATCACCCGCCGTCACGGGCTCACCCCGATCGAGTTCCTCGACTCGGTCGGCATGCTCGGCCCCGACCTGATCATCGGCCATGGCATCTTCCTCAATGACCATCCGTGGATCCACTGGCCGGGCTCCAACGACCTGGCGCTGATGGCCGACAAGAACGTGACCATCGCGCATTGCCCGAACGTCT
>CAZDGR010000390.1:0-4152 GCA_964504845.1 uncultured Rhizobium sp.
TGGCGCGGATCGGTGTAGGCCTGGTTGCACATCTCGGTCAGCGGCACGCCCAGCACGGTCACGTCGTCGCGGAACTTCGACGGCGGCAGCGGCTTGGTCGAGTCGTAGAGCACGTAGCCGCCCGGCTCGACCGAGGCCATGTCGGCGTCCCAGGTCTGCGGGTTCATCGGCACCATCAGGTCGACGCCGCCGCGGCTGCCGAGCCAGCCGGCCTCCGACACGCGCACCTCGTACCAGGTCGGCAGGCCCTGGATGTTGGAGGGGAAGATGTTGCGCGGCGTCGCCGGGATGCCCATGCGCAGGATGATCTTCCCGAACAGCGTGTTGGCGCTGGCCGAGCCCGAGCCGTTGACGTTTGCGAACTTGACGACGAAGTCGTTGACGCGCTCTAGCGGCTTCGGCATGCGGCACCCGCGTGTGTCATCTCGATAAGAAACTTCTGCATGTCCCAGGCGCCGGTCGGACAGCGTTCGGCACAGAGTCCGCAGTGGAGGCAGACGTCCTCGTCCTTGGCCATGATACGGCCGGTCTTGAGCACGTCGGAGAGATAGAGGTCCTGGGTCTTGTTGCGCGCCGGCTGGGTCAGCCGCTCGCGCAGGTCGTCTTCATCGCCGTTGGCCGTGAAGGTGATGCAGTCGACCGGGCAGATGTCGACGCAGGCATCGCACTCGATACAAAGGTTCCTCGAGAAGACCGTCTGGACGTCGCAGTTGAGGCAGCGCTGGGTCTCGGCATAACCCAGCTTGGCATCGAACCCCAGCTCGACCTCGACCTTGATGTCCTTCAGCGTCGTGCCGAGGTCGCGCCACGGCACCTTGTTGCGGAGCGCGGCCGAGATGTCGTTGTCGTAGCTCCACTCGTGAATGCCCATCTTCTGGGATGCCACGTTGACGCCAGGCGGCGGCCGGTCGGCGAGGTCCTCGCCGTTCAGGAACTTGTCGATCGAGATCGCCGCGTCGTGACCGTGCGCCACCGCCCAGATGATGTTCTTCGGCCCGAACGCGGCGTCGCCGCCGAAGAACACGTTGGGGATCGTCGACTGCATGGTCTTCGGATCGACCTTGGGCATGGCCCAGCGGTCGAACTCCATGCCGATGTCGCGCTCGATCCAGGGGAAGGAATTCTCCTGGCCGATCGCGACCAGCACGTCGTCGCATTCGATGACGACCTCGGGCTCGCCGGTCGGCACCAGCTCGCGCCGCCCCTTCTCGTCCTTCTTCGCCGCGACCTTCTCGAAGGACATGCCCTTGAGCCTGCCGTTGTCGTGCAGGAAGGCCTTCGGCACCAGGTAGTTCATGATCGGGATGCCCTCGTGCTGGGCATCCTCCTTCTCCCAGGGCGAGGCCTTCATCTCCTCGAAGCCCGAGCGCACGACCACGGTGACGGTCTCGCCGCCGAGACGCTTGGACGAACGGCAGCAGTCCATCGCGGTGTTGCCGCCGCCGAGCACGATCACGCGCTTGCCGATCTTGTCGATATGGCCGAACGAGACGTTCGAGAGCCAGTCGATGCCGATATGGATGTTCTTCGCGGCTTCCTTGCGGCCGGGGATCTCGAGGTCGCGGCCGCGCGGCGCGCCGGAGCCGACGAAGATCGCGTCATACCCCTCCGCGAGGAGCGACTTCAGGCTGTCGACGCGCTGGCCGAGCTTGAGCTCGATGTTGCCGAGGCCGGTGATGTACCCCACCTCCTCGTCGATCACCTCTTCCGGCAGGCGGAAGCGCGGGATCTGGCTTCGGATCATGCCGCCGGCCTTGGGGTCGGAGTCGTAGACGGTGCAGGTGTAGCCCAGCGGCACCAGATCGCGGACCACGGTCAGCGAGGCCGGGCCCGCGCCGATCATCGCGACGCGCCTGCCGTTCTTCGGCGCGTCGGGCTTCGGCAGCTGGGCCTTGATGTCGCCCTTGAAGTCGGCGGCGACGCGCTTCAGCCGGCAGATCGCCACCGGCTCGGCCTCGACGCGGCCGCGCCGGCATGCGGGCTCGCACGGTCGGTCGCAGGTGCGCCCGAGAATTCCCGGGAACACGTTCGACTTCCAATTGACCATGTAGGCGTCGCCGTATCGGCCGGCGGCGATCAGCCTTATGTACTCCGGCACCGGCGTATGCGCCGGGCACGCCCATTGGCAGTCGACGACCTTGTGGAAGTACTCGGGGCGCGAGATGTCGGTAGGCTGCACTGTCTTTCTAGCTCCAGCGTCCTTCGAGCCGCCGCCGGAGCCAGGTCCGACGGAAGCCGGACGCTATCTTCCGGCGAGAGTGTCCGCCTCGTCCTCCAGGGCCTCGGCGATGTGAACGAGCTCCTGGCTGATCTCTGGCATCGCCGTCTCTTCCGAGACGACGCGGCAGCGCTTGGCGAGCGCGCGCAGCCGGTCGGCGCTGCCCGGTTTGGTCGACGGGCGCGATCGTGCCGGCGCCGTCGGGCGTCGTTTCGCGGTAGCCCTGGTCCGCATGCGTCCTCCCCCCTCTGTCTTTGCTTGTTGAAAAGCGAAAGCGAAGCTTCTTGGACTCGCGTTGGAACGGCCCATCCAGGGCCGGAGCCGAGGGAAGCTTGCCCCAAGGCGGGGCTGCCTGCAACGAAAGGCGGAGGGCGCCGAAGCGCGCTTAAGGGCTGCCCCGCTGGGCCGCCATCAGCTGTCGGATCAGCTCGATCCGCCGGCGGGTCACCGGATACCGCTTGGCGCGCTTGCGCGCCTCCGGCGCCGAGAGCCCCCAGCGCCGAGAGGCTTGGCGCCAGAGCAGCATTACCTTGAGCCTGACCGCCGGGTCCTGGAGACGCTTTCGAACCTGCTCGATCGCGGACCAGCCCTCGGCGGCGAAGCGATGTACGGGCTGCACCGGGTTGCCGATCAGGCCGGGCCAGCCGAGCGCCGCCGATTCGAAATGCGGCGCGCAGAAGACCAGCAGCCTCTCGTGGTCGCCATAGGCGTAATAGGTGCGCTTGGCCGCGGGAAAACGGTCCACGGCCCCTGGCTCGACCCCGAAACTGGCGACAGCCGGCCCATCGCAGATGCAGCACTTCATCCTAGGCCAGAGCTTATCACCGCCCCTTGCCTTGCGTCCCGGGGGGCCCTGTGCTCTCCTCGCCCCGCCCATGACAGCCAAACCTCGCGAGCAGATCCTGAAGCAGATCGCCGAGCTCCGTCGGAAGATGGACCCGGACCTGCTGGATTCGGCCGAGCGCATGGCGCGCGCGCATCTGGGATTGCCGTCGAAGCCGAGCGAGGCGGTGCGGCTGTTCCAGCAGGCCATGTCCGGCAACGCGCGTCAGAAGGCCGAGATCCTGGCCGAGGTCGAACGCCGCGTGGCCCAGCGGAAGACCCGCCATTAGCGACGCTTCCAGCGGCCGCTACGCCACCGCCACCCGCTTCCTCTCCTTCCTGCTCGCACCGACCATCGGCTACTTCTGCTCGCGCCTCGTCGACGGCTGGAGCCGCCATCAGCCCTGGGCCGAGGCGATGCCTTGGGCGCGCTACGGGCTCGGCATGGCGGCGCTGGCGCTCGGCGGGCTCGCCGGCTATCTGGCCTTGAGAGGGCTGTTCCGCATCTTCGCGCGCTGAAGCTCGGCGATCGTCTTTCCTAGGAGCAGGAAGTCCTCGCGCCGGCCGGTGCCGCGCCGCCAGGCAAGGCCGATCGTGCGCGAGCGCGGGTCGGCATCCAGCGGCCGGGTCGCGAGACCGGTGCCGCGGATGATGCCGGCATCGATTGCCATCTTCGGCAGCAGCGTGACGCCGAGCCCGCCATCGACCATCTGCGCCAGCGTATGCAGGCTGGTCGCCTCGACCGCTGGCCCGAGGGCCGGATCTGTGAAGCTGCAGACCGAGAGCGCGTGGCCGCGCATGCAGTGGCCTTCCTGCAGCAGCAGCAGCGGCTCCTCCGCAAGGCGCTCGGGCGGCACCGCGTCCATCGCCGCGAGCCTGTGATCCTTGGGCAGGGTCGCGAGGAAGTCGTCCTCGAACAGGTCCAGCGTCTCGGCCGAGCCGCAGTCGCAGGGGAGCGCAAGCAGCAATACGTCGAGCGCACCCGAGTCGAGCTGGTCGACGATCCGCGCCGTCTGATCCTCGACCAGCACCAGCTTCATCTTCGGGAAGGCGCGCCACAAACCCGGCAGGATCCGGGGCAGCAGGAACGGGCCTATCGTAGGAATGACCCC
>CAZDGR010000391.1:0-4145 GCA_964504845.1 uncultured Rhizobium sp.
TACAGCGTGGCCTTGCTTGCGCTGCCAGGCAACGGCACGCGTGCGGTAGGCGCAGCCTTCGCGGAAGAGGATGAGCGGCATCATGACCGGATCGGTGCCAGCGGCGTGTACCTGTACGAGTTCTTCGATAACCAGTTCATCGAAGCGCAGGTCAGGGTGGATGACCGGCCCGGCGACGAAGGCGCAGTCGAGCTTGTGGTCGAGGACCTTCTCGGTCAGCATGCTCGTCGTGTCGGTGCGCGCGGGCGTGATGAACCTGATGCTGGATCTGCGCGAGCGCACCCGGGTGGCCTACCTTTACATCACCCATGACCTGGCAGTGGCGCGCTACATGTCGGGGCGCACCGCGGTGATGTACCTGGGCGCCATCGTCGAGGAGGGACCAACCGAAGCGCTGATCGCGTGCGGCGGCCATCCGTATACGCGCCTCCTGGTCGCGGCGGTGCCCGAGCATCGTCCGGGCAATCGGCGCAGGCGCATCCGGCTTCCCGGCGACGCCGCCTCGGTTCAAGCGCTGCCTTCGGGATGCAGGTTCCATCCTCGATGCCCTCTCGCGACCGATCTCTGCCGGGCGCAGGCGCCGCCCAAGGTCGCGCTCGCTGCCGACCGCTGGGCCGCATGCCACTACGCGCACGAGGTCGTGGAGAGGGAGGCGCTCGGCGCCTAGGCGCGGGCGCGCCGGATCTCGTCCGCCGCCCAGGCGATCGGGACGTGGCCATGCCCCAGCAGTGCATCGAACAGCGGCTTCGGTGCCCCGCCGATCTCGGCGCGGAGCGACTTGATCTGCTCGGTCCCGAGGAAATACATCAGCCTCGTGCCCGGCAGCAGCGAGTTGCGCGTCGTCTCGCCCCAGACGCGGGCGGCGGGGAATCCGGCCTCGTCGCGATAGAAGGCGCGCATCTGCTCCAGCGACCAGTCGCCGGCATGCAGCTTGATGTCGGCCAGCACCGACGCGGCGTTGCGCCGGTCGGCCTGGATCAGCGCGAGGCGCTCGGGGGGCGTGTAGAAGCCGTCGACCTCGGCCATCAGCTCGGTCGCATAGCAGGCCCAGCCCTCGACCATCGTGCCTGACGACAGGAAGGCGATGCCGGAGGCGCAGTCGGTGCCGGCGAGCCGAGCGAGGCGCGACGGCGCCTCGCGGGCACGCGCGTTTTGGGTGTGGTGCCCGATCGAGCCGTGATGAACCGCATGGGTCTGCTTGATCGTCGCGGTCGACTGTCCGCGAAGATAGGCGGCGGTGTCGGCCGATGGTGCCGGAATCCAGTAGACGCTGCCCTTGCCGGCGCTCATCGCCGGCGGCGAGCGATATGCGAGGAAATAGAGATCGCCGATGACCGGTTGCGCCCACGCATCGTGCGTCCGGAAGTCGAGTCCATAAGCCGAGCCAGGCGTGACCAGCTCGCTGGATTCCCCGAGTGCGCGTTCATGCCACCGACGATAGGTTGCTGCCACCGTGTCGAGAGACGGATGATCGGCGGAAAGGTCGGCGAGAAGCTGCTGCCAGGACCGCTGAGGGTCGATGCGGCGTGCCTCGGCAGCGAGCTTGTCGCCGAGCCGGGCGAAAGCGTCCTCAGCCAGGGCGACGGCCTCCTCCGGCGACCAGGAAAGGCCGTGCACGTCTTTCATCAGGAAAGCGAGATAGTCGCGTCCGCAGGCAGGATTGCCCGGTGGCAGGGCGGCAAGGCCTTCGGCATAGCGCCTCAGTGCTGCGCCGGCGGCATCGACAAGCGGTCGCCAGGGCTCCTGCCACAGCGGATGATGCGGAAGTCCGCGGGCAAAGAGGCGTCCGAGCGCATCGACTTCCTTCCGTGACCGTTCCGACCAGTCGGCCGGCGTCGGCCTGCCCGGGAGATGCGCCGAGGCGCCGGCTAGGAAGATGGGGATCGCCTTGAGGCGTTCGGGCAGGGCGTCAGCGGCACCGCCCGGTGCCGAGGGCAGCAGCAGCGAGATCAGGCCGAAGGCGATCTCGCCGGTGTACCAGCTCGGCTGCGACCAGCGCGGCCAACGGTCATTCGCCGCACGGGCGTGCGAGAGTGCCGCGCGCAGCATCCGGGCCTCGATGCGCTGCCCCGGCGTATCGGCGACCTTGATCCCATCGAGACGGCGCAGAAGCTCGTCGAGTGCAGCGGCCTCGCGTGCAGGCACACCGGCGTCGCTCGGCGGCAGCAGGTGGTCGCTGCCGGCAAGGCCCATGAAGGTGGCATCGACCGGATGGAAGCGGCAGTGATGGTCGAGGAAATCGTCGACCAGGCCGTCGAGGGTCTCAGGCATAGCGGGGAAGAGAGATCCAGCGGCGCTCGGTATGCGAGGCGACGCAGGCATCGACGATCTCCTGGCTGCGGGCGCCGTCGAGGAAGGTGGCTTCCGGCCGGCCGCCATCCAGGATCTCGTCGGCCCAGTGGCGGGCGAGGTTGCGGTAGTAGAGCTCCGCCCACAGCGTCTTCAGCGAGGCACCGGGAGGATAGTGGCTGTCCGGCAAGGTCACCGGCTCGAACTCGACCGCATCGGCGCGGGCGAAGTGAAGGGTCTCGGCGATACCGCGTTCGCTCACCAGGCGTCCGACCGCCGCCGCCTTGGAGCCGTAGACCCGGATCTCGACGCCCGGATAGTTGCCGACCGCGACGATCGAGGTCTGCAGGATGCCTTGCGCTCCCGAGGCGAACTCGACGATGCCGACGGTGCCGTCGTCGACGAGCAGGCGCTGCAGGCCCTCGTATCCGCGCACCATCCGCTCGGGCACGTAGTTCCGCATGCTGGCTGACACCGCCGAGAACTCGCCGCCCATCCAGCGCATCAGGTCGACCAGGTGCGAGCCGTATCCCACGATCGACTGCGGGCTCATCTTGGTGAAGTCGGCACCGGACGGCACCTGACGCAGCGGGAAATTCGGATCGAGGAACTGGCTATTCTGCTCGAGGCCGTGGATGTGGAAGATCTCGCCAATAGTCCCGTCCTCGATCCAGGCGCGGATCTGACGGAGTGCCGGCGAATAGCGGAAGGTGAATCCGGTCTTGCTGCGAAGCCCCTTCGCCTGCGTCGCCTCGTGGAGGCGATAGGCGTCGGCGGCGGAGCGGGCGATCGGCTTCTCGCAGAGGACGTGCTTGCCGGCGGCGATGACCGCGAGGCTGAGCTCGAGATGCGTGTCGGTCGGCGTGCAGACGTCGACCATCTGCACCTCGGGATCGGCGATCAGCTGCATCGGGTCGGCATAGACCTTGCGGATTCCGAACTTCTGGGCAGTGGCTTCGGCCCGGTCCTTCAGTACGTCGCAGATCGCGACCAGGTCCATCCGCTCGCAGGCGCGGAAACCCGGCAGATGTGCCTTGTTTGCCCAGGCATGCGCACCGAGGACGCCGACGCCGAGTCGATTGCTGGCCATGATCCGTCCGTTGTTCGTGTTCCGCCGCAGCGATCAGACGTGGGGACGTGCTGGCCGTCAATAGTCCGTCGGACGTCACCGTCGGTTGACCCCGCCCGGGGGACCGATAGTCTCAAGGCCGAGCGATATCAGGGAGACGTCTGCATGCCAATTCTCAAGGTCGGCCTGGCTCAAACGCGCCAGAGCGCCGATTTCGACCGGAACTCGGCGACGATCTTCCGCTTCATCGAGGAGGCGGGGAAGGCGGGTGTCCAGATCCTCTGCTTCCCCGAGACCCAGACCGTCGGTTACCGGGTCGACATCACGCCGACTGATGCCCCGGTCGAGCCGGAACGGCTCCGCGACCTGCATCAGCGGGTGGCGAAGCGCTGCGGCGAGCTCAAGATGGCCTGCATCCTCGGCACCGAGACGCCGCTCGAGTCGAACCCGCTGAAGGGCAAGCCCTACAACTCGGCGCTGACGATCTCGCCCGAAGGAAAGATCCTCGGCGTCCACCACAAGACCAAGCTGACGCCGCTCGATGCGGTCGCCTACTCGGCCGGTTCCGGCTTCGACGTCCACGAGCTGTTCGGGGTCAAGGTCGGCGTTGTCATCTGCTACGAAGCCTTCCGCTTCGCCTCGACGACTCGCGCCTGTGTCGCCAGGGGCGCGCAGGTGGTGTTCCATCCGCAGAACAACACGACGCGCCCGAACGACTGGAAGATTCCGGTTCACCACGCGATGGCGACGACGCGGGCGGCCGAGAACACGATCTGGTTCCTTACCA
>CAZDGR010000392.1:0-4132 GCA_964504845.1 uncultured Rhizobium sp.
ATCCGCTGCGTTTCCGCTATCGCCTCGCCGGCACGAAGCTTCTCTATGCCGGCGATCGTGAGCTGACCGGCATGCTGATGGAGGAAGCCCATCCCAATCTCTTCGTCGCGCCGCCCTATGCCGACTACCCGGCCTGCGTGCGCGAGCATCGGGTCAGCCGCCGGCTGGGATCTCCGGTCTTCGACTGGAACCGAGAGCACGTGCTGATCGAGCGCCTGCTGCTCCCCCTGGCGAGCGACGGCAGGAAGGTCGATGTGATCCTCGGCCTCTCGGTCTTCTTCGACGCGGACCGACGCGAGCTATAGCCGCCCCCTCCGGCTTGGCCCATGATGGGGCATGTTCGCCGACGTCGAACAGCTGGTGTGGCACCCGAAGCTCAGAAGCCTGCACGACTATTGGCGCTCGAAGCGCGCGTCGGCGGGATTGCCGCGAAAGCGTGACATCGATCCGGCCGAGATCGGGTCGTTGCTCAACAATGTCTTCCTGGTATCGGTCGAGCGCGACCCGATCAGGTTTCGGTACCGGCTGCTCGGATTGGCGATCATCGGCGTGTCGCGCGCGAACATGACCGGCCGCACCATGGACGAGGCCTATCCCGGCATCCGTGAGAAGGCCACGTATCTCGACTATCTCGCCTGAACCGAGCAGGCGTCCGTCCGCTACTACCGCGGCCACGCGATGTTCGACCCGGACTTCGCCTTCCTGACCACGGACCGGATCCTGCTGCCGATGACCGACGGCTCAGGAGCGGTCGACTTCATCCTCGGCGGCGCCATTCATCGCAACGGATCCGGCGTCGAGATCTGAGCGGCGAGCAGCCGGAGGCCTTGCGCCGCGGCGTCGGAAGGCCCCACGTCGGCTTCGATCCCGAGCGCGCCCAAGGCCTGGACGTAGCGCGCGGCAAGGTTGGCACCGCCGACCACCAGCACCTGCTCGACGCCGAAGAAGTCGCGAGCGCCTCGAATCTCATGACCGATCACAAGGCCGGACAGCAGCGACGACAGCGCCTCTCCCGGCCAGCGCTGGAACAGACCGCCGGTGCGTACCCGGAACAGATGATGCAGGAGGCCGCCGAGCTCGCCCGAGGCCGCGAGGCCGGCAGCGAAGGCCTTCGGATCATGCCCTTCGCCGGTCATGAGCCGGCCGAGGATCGTGTGCTTCGACATCGCAGCATACGCTTCGCCGGTCATGAAGGTGGCGAAGCGAACGACGCGGCCGTCGACCACCTCGGCCCATTTGCTGTGGCTTCCCGGCAGAACCAGGATTCGGCGGCCTGATCCGGCGACGCCGATGATCTGGGTCTCCTCTCCGCGCATGACCTCGTCGGCGCCGGTCGGCGAGCGCCAGGAGAGGCCGGGCATGAAGGCGACCCCGCGGCCGCGCATGGTGACGTAGCTGATCGCCCTCCTGGCGATCTCGCCGGCTCCGGCAGGACACGCACAGTACGGCGCCTCGACCCATCCCTGGCGGCTGCCGATCATGCCGGCAAGCAGGATCGGCACCGACGGATGGGCGTCGGCCCAGGCGCCGCAATGACGCTCGAAGGTTCCGTCGAAATCCTGGACGGCGAGGATGCCGTCGGCGGTGTCCCGCCGGTCGAGGACCGCGCCGGCGCCGTCCATCAGATACGCCCGGAAGCTCGACGTGCCCCAGTCTACGCCGATCAGGCGCGCCGGTCCGCGCGCATCCGTGCTCTGCTTGACGGCCGTCATGCGCGCCCTTCTTAATGCCTTGCCGATTGCGATGCAGGGAGGATAACGCGGACATGGCGGCGCGCAAGAAAACGACGACCGATCTCTCCGATCGCCTGCTGCGCTGCTACGCCTCCGCCGTGCACGACGTGCTGAAGGGCATGGGCCACGGCAACTGCGTGCTGCCGCCCTCGATCAAGGCGCTCGATCCCAGCCGCAAGGTCGCGGGCGAGGTCTACACGATCTCCGGCCGCGTGGACCGGACGCTTTCCAAGCACGAGACGCTGCTCCGCTGGGCTCGGGTGCTCTCCAAGGTGCCGGCCGGCAAGGTCATCGTCTGCCAGCCCAACACGCATGCGATCGCGCTGATGGGCGAGCTCTCCGCCCGCGCGCTGATGGTCAAGGAGACCCGCGGCTACGTCGTCGACGGCGCCTGCCGCGACACCGACTTCATCCTGGAGATGGGCTTCCCGGTCTTCTGCACCCACAACACGCCTGCCGACATCGTCGAGACCTGGACGCCGGACGAGCACATGTTCGGCGAGCCGGTCACGCTCGGCACGGTCACCGTCCGCACCGGCGACCATCTGCTCGGCGATCGCGACGGCGTCATCGTTCTGCCGAGAGAAATGGCGGCTGATGCCGTCGCCGAGACCGAGCGCGTCGTCTCGACCGAGAGCGACATGCGGAAGTCGATCCTGGCCGGCATGGACCCCGAGAAGGCCTACCTCAAATACGGCAAGTTCTGACCATGACCCTCGATATCGCTAATTCGCTTCCCATCGACTGGACCCGCGCCACGCTGGTCGGCCGCGCCTGGATGCCCGCCGTCGACGGCCCCTCGGTGATCCGGGTGACACCGGACGGCGTCTTCGACATCAGCCGGGCGGCGCCGACGATGTCGGATCTCTGCAACGACCCCGACCCGCTGGCCAGGGTGCGCGCCGCGAAGGGCGAGCGCATCGGCAGCATCGAGGAGCTGCTGGCGAACAGCGAGGCCGGGTCGATCGACCCGAAGAAGCCCACCCTGCTGGCGCCGGTCGACCTGCAGGCGGTCAAGGCTTGCGGCGTCACGTTCGTTACCAGCATGCTGGAACGCCTCGTCGAGGAACAGGCCAAGGGCGATCCCTCCAAGGGCGATGCGATCCGGGCCGAGATCCAGAAGGAGATCGGCACCAGCCTCAAGGCGCTGAAGCCGGGATCGGACGAGGCGATGCGGCTCAAGGAGCTGCTGATCAAGCGCGGGCGCTGGTCGATGTATCTGGAAGTCGGCATCGGTCCGGACGCCGAGGTCTTCACCAAGTGCCCGCCGATGGCGTCGGTCGGCACCGGTGCGGAGATCGGCATCCATCCGATCTCCACCTGGAACAATCCCGAGCCCGAGATCGTGATGATCGTCAGCGGCAAGGGAAAGATCGTCGGCGGCAGCCTCGGCAACGACGTCAACCTGCGGGACGTCGAGGGCCGCTCCGGCCTCCTGCTCGGCAAGGCCAAGGACCAGAACGCCTCAAGCGCGATCGGTCCCTTCATCCGCCTGTTCGACGAAACCTACACGCTGGACGACCTCCGCAACACGGTGGTCGAGCTCCGTGTCGACGGCCTCGACCAGTTCGTGCTCGAAGGCGCCTCCTCGGTTGCCGAGATCAGCCGCGACCTCACCGACCTGGTCGCGCAGACGATCAGCCGGCACCATCAGTATCCAGACGGCGTCTGCCTCTATTCCGGCACCATGTTCGCACCGATCAAGGACCGCTCGAAGCCCGGCCTGGGATTCACCCATGCCCTCGGGGACACGGTGACGATCCGGGCCGAGCGCCTGGGCGCCCTGATCAACCGGGTGGTCCACACCGACAAGGCCCCGCCCTGGACCTTCGGCGCCAGCGCCCTGATGCGGAACCTCGCCAAGCGCGGCCTCCTCACCTAGGCGATGCCCATTTTTTAGGCTTGGCTCACGCGCTTGCGACCAAGGTCGCAGGCGGGAAAAGCTGTTTCAGAACAGAGCGATCGGGTAGCATTCGAGTTCCATGGGAGGGAACTCGATGAAAAAAGTCGTTGCCAGTGCAATCGCGCTTTCGGCTCTGCTGATTTCCGCACAAGCCCAGGCTCAGGACAAGCTGACCGTTTTCTGGGTGAAGGGCTTCTACAAGGCCGAGGACGACGCGCTCTACGCGGCGATCGCCAATTACGAGAAGAAGAGCGGTGTGAAAGTCGACCTGTCGCAGTACGCGGTCCAGGACATGATCCCGAAGACCGTCGCAGCGATGGATTCCAACACGCCGCCGGATGTCGCCTACGCCGACGTCTACGACTTCCAGACCGCCGGCAAGTGGGCCTTCGACGGCAAGCTCGAGGACATCTCCGACACCATCAACCCGATGAAGGACAGCTTCGAGGCGAGCGCGCTCGCCACGACCTTCCTCTACAACGACAAGGCCAAGAAG
>CAZDGR010000393.1:0-4106 GCA_964504845.1 uncultured Rhizobium sp.
CGACCCAGACGTCTTGGCCGGTCTTCTCGACATAGACGCGGCCGGCGCGACCGATGGCGGTGCCTTGGGCTGCCGTGTACTTCACCGGCGCGATGCCGGCGCCGATCAGCCATTGGCCGAGGCTCGCGTTCAGGCTGCCGGTGACCGGGTCCTCGGCGATGCCGTCGCCGGGAATGAAGGCGCGCACCTCGTAGTCGGCGTCGGTGTCGTCCTTTGGGTCGGACCGGCCGACGACGCCGACCGCGAGGCCCTGCATCGCCGCGAAGTCGGGCTTGAGCGCCAGGACTTCCGCGCGCGATCCGAGCAGCACGCCGACCCAGCCGGGGCCGTTGTCCGCCCATTGCGAGGCCTTGATCGCCGAGCGCGGCACGCGAAGGCTCTTGGCGATGCGGTCGACTGTTTCGTCGTCGACCGCGCCGCTCCGCTTGCAGGGCGGGGCGGCGAAGGCGAGGCGCTTGGCCTGACGGCGCAGCTTCACCAGGCCGACGCCGCATTCCTGGACGACGTGCTCGGCGGACTTCGGCTTGCCGCCGTGTCCAAGCCAGACATGGCATGTGCCCAGCGTCGGGTGCCCGGCAAAGGGAAGCTCGCGCGCCGGCGTGAAGATACGCACGCGATAATCGGCCTCGGGCTTCGTCGTTTTCAGCAGGAATGTCGTTTCGCTGAGGTTCGTCCAGTTGGCGAATTCCTGCATCTGCTCGGTCGAGAGACCGTCGGCGCCGATCACGACGCCGAGCCCGTTGCCCTTGAACGGCACGCCGGTGAAGACGTCGACCTGGCGATAGACGAAGTTCGCCATCAGGCGGTGCCGAGACGCTTGCCTGTCTCGGTATCGAACAGGTGCCAGGCGCCGTCATAGGCCTGGACCGGCAGGCGGTCGCCGGCCGTCGGCACCTGGTTGCCGGGAAGACGGACGACGAGGCTCTTGCCGTCGGAGAGCCGGCCATGGACCAGCGTGTCGGCGCCGAGAAGCTCGACCAGTTCGACCTGCACGTCGAGGCCGCCGCCCGCCGCGAGATGCTCCGGCCGGATGCCGACGGTGACGGCGCGGCCGGGATCGAGGCGGGTCTTCGGCGAAAGCGCGGCGCCGTCGATCGCGAGCCTGCCGTCGGACGAGACCCGGGTCTCGAGGAAGTTCATCGCCGGCGAGCCGATGAAGCCGGCGACGAACAGGCTCGCCGGGGCGGCATAGACCTCGATCGGCGTGCCGATCTGCTCGGCCACGCCCTTGTTCATGACGATCAGCCGGTCGGCCATCGTCATCGCCTCGACCTGGTCGTGGGTCACGTAGATCGATGTGACGCCGAGCTGGCGCTGCAGCTTCTTGATCTCGACGCGCATCTGCACGCGGAGCTTGGCATCCAGGTTCGAAAGCGGCTCGTCGAACAGGAAGGCCTTCGGCTCGCGCACGATCGCGCGTCCCATCGCCACGCGCTGGCGCTGGCCGCCGGAGAGCTGGCGCGGCTTGCGCTCGAGGTACTGGCCGATCTCCAGGATGCCGGCGGCCCGCTTAACCCGCTCGTCGATCTCGGTCTTCGACATGCCGCGGATCCGGAGGCCGTACGACATGTTCTCGTAGACGCTCATATGCGGATAGAGCGCGTAGTTCTGGAACACCATCGCGATGTCGCGATCCTTCGGCTCCAGGTTGTTGACCACGCGGCTGTCGATCGCGATCTCGCCGCCGGTGATCTTCTCGAGGCCCGCGACCATGCGGAGCAGGGTCGACTTGCCGCAGCCGGACGGGCCGACGATGACGATGAACTCGCCGTCGGCGATCTCCATGTCGATGCCCTGGATGACCTCCAGCGCGCCGCCATAGGACTTGCGCACGCCGCGCATCGATACCGTCGCCATCGACTTACTTCTCCGTCTCGACCAGCCCGCGCACGAACTGGCGTTGCATGAAGACGACGACCAGCACCGGCGGCAGCATGGCCAGCATCGCCGCCGCCATGATCAGGTTCCAGCTCGGCGTCGCATCCACCGCGGTCGCCTGGCGGGTGACCACCATCACCGCGGTGTAGAAGCTCTCGTGGTTGGTTACCAGCAGCGGCCAGAGATACTGGTTCCAGCCGTAGATGAACTGGATGACGAAGAGCGCCGCGATCGTGGTGCGGCTCATCGGCAGCAGGATGTCGACGAAGAAGCGCATCGGCCCGGCGCCGTCGACGCGCGACGCCTCGGCCAGCTCGTCGGGCACCGACAGGAAGAACTGGCGGAACAGGAACGTCGCGGTGGCCGACGCGATCAGCGGGATGATCAATCCTGAGTAGCTGTTGATCATGCCGAGGCCGGCGACGACGCCGTATGTCGGAACGATGCGCACCTCGACCGGCAGCATCAGCGTCACGAAGATCGCCCAGAACGCCGCCATCCGGAACGGGAAGCGGAAATAGACGATGGCGAAGGCGGCGGTGATCGAGATGAGGATCTTTCCGATGCAGATGCCCAGCGCCATGATCATGCTGTTCATCAGCGCGATCGTCAGCGGGATGCCGCTGGTGCGCGCATAGCCCTGGAACAGGATCTCGCGGTAGTTCTCGATCAGGTAAGGGCCGGGAAGCAGCGGCACCGGCGAGCGCAGCATCGTGGACGCGTCGTGAGTGGATGCGACGAAGGTCATCCACACCGGAAACGCGATGATCAGAACGCCGAGGATGACGACGAGATGGCTGAACGCCGTAAGCCAGGGACGGTTCTCGACCATCAGTAGTGCACTTTCCGCTCGATGAAGCGGAACTGGACGACGGTCAGCAGGATCACGATCGCCATCAGGATCGCCGACTGCGCCGCCGAGCCGCCGAGGTCCTGGCCGCGGAAGCCGTCGTTGTAGACCTTGAACACCAGGATCTCGGTCGCCTTGGCGGGACCGCCCTTGGTGAGCGCGTCGACCACGCCGAAGGTGCCGAAGAAGGCGTAGATCACGTTGACGACCAGGAGGAAGAAGCCGGTCGGCGAGAGCAGCGGGAAGACGATCGTCCAGAAGCGCCGGCCGGGACCGGCGCCGTCGATCGCCGCCGCCTCGATCAGCGAGCGCGGGATCGACTGCAGGCCCGCCAGGAAGAAGAGGAAGTTGTAGCTGATCTGGCTCCAGACCGCGGCGAAGACCACCAGCACGAGGGCCTGGCCGCCGTTCAGCACGTAGTTGAACTCGTAGCCGAACAGGTTCCGCAGGGCCCAGGCGACGATGCCGACCGAGGGATTGAACAGGAAGCCCCAGAGCACGCCGACGACGGCGGGCGCGACCGCATAGGGCCACACCAGGAAGGCCTTGTAGGCGGTGGCGCCCTTGATCACCCGGTCGGCCATGACCGCCAGCAGCAGCGACAGCGCCAGGCCCAGCACCGCGACCGCGCCCGAAAACACGGCGGTGATCGCCGCCGAGCGGTAATAGGCCGGGTCCTGGAAGAGATGGGCGAAGTTGTCGAACCAGACGAAGCGCGTGTTGCCGCCGAAAGCGTCCTCCAGCAGCATCGACTGCCAGATCATCTGCGCCGACGGCCAGAAGAAGAAGACGAGCGTGATCACGATCTGCGGGAGGACCAGCAGATAAGGCAGCGTCTTCTCGTCGAAGGTGACGCGCTTTTCCATGGAAGGAAGGGGCTCCCGCCAGGACGGCGGGAGCCCCTATCGTCAGCTTACTTGTTCGCGGCCTCGAAACGCTTCAGCAGGTCGTTGCCCCGCTTCACCGCGTCATCGAGCGCGACCTTGGCGGTCTTCTGGCCGGCCCACACGGCCTCCAGCTCCTCGTCCATCACGTCGCGGATCTGGACGAAGTTGCCGATCCTGAGACCCTTGGAGTTCTCGGTCGGCGGGTTCAGCTCGAGCTGCTTCACCGCGATGTCGCGGCCGGGGTTCTTCTGGTAGAAGCCGGCCTTCTCGGTGACGGAGGTGGCGGCGACGGTGATCGGGACGTAGCCGGTCTCCTGGTGCCATTTCGCCTGGATGTCCGGGCGCGACAGGAAGCTGAAGAACTTGGCGACGCCGGCATATTCCGCCTGCGGCTTGCCCTGGAGCACCCAGAGCGTTGCACCGCCGATGATCGAGTTCTGCGGCTTCGCCTTGATGTCGGGCCAGTAGGGCATCATCGAGATGCCGACGTT
>CAZDGR010000394.1:0-4089 GCA_964504845.1 uncultured Rhizobium sp.
AGAAAATCGCGTTTAGGGGAGTCGCCCATATGAATCTCAAGCATCTCCACGGCTGGTCGGTCGACCATCAGATGAAGGGCGTGCCCGGCAACCTGAAACCGACCCGGCTCGCCCGCACCGGCGACAAGCGCTGGAACATCCTGAAGGAAGACCTGCCGTTGCCGGCCGCCGTCCTCCTGGATTCGGCGCTGACCCAGAACAGTGCCTGGATGCGGCGCTTCCTGGAGGCGACCGGGGCCTACCTTGCGCCCCACGGCAAGACGACGATGAGCCCGCAGCTGTTCAAGCGCCAGCTCGACGACGGCGCCTGGGGCATCACTGTCGCCAACACCCACCAGCTCCAGGTCGCCCGCGACCATGGCGTGAAGCGCGTGATCATGGCCAACCAGCTCGTCGGCAAGCAGGCCATCCGCTACGTGATGAACGAGATCCGAAGCGATCGCAGCTTCGACTTCTACTGCCTCGTGGACTCGGTCGAGGGCGTGAAGCTTCTGGCCGACGCGGCGAAGAAGGAAAAGCCGGGCCGCCCCGTGCAGGTGCTGCTCGAAGGCGGCATCCCCGGCGGACGCACGGGCGTGCGCGACTTCAAGATCGCGATGAAGGTCGCCAAGGCGATCGCCGCGGCCTCCCCTCACCTCGCGCTTCGCGGCATCGAGGGCTTCGAGGGGCTGATCCGCGAGAAGACCCCGAAGGAGACGCAGAAGAAGGTCGACGCCTTCCTCGACTTCCTTGCCGACATCGCGGTCGAGGTCGGCAAGGCCGGCCTCTACGCCAAGGGCGAGGTGCTGCTCTCGGCCGGCGGCTCGTCCTTCTACGATCGCGTGGTCGAGCGATTCCGGAAGGCGAAGCTCGACCGCAAGGTCCGCATCGTCATCCGCTCGGGCTGCTACCTGACCCACGACGAGGCCTCCTACGCCAAGGCGTTCGCCGACGTGCTGAAGCGATCCAAGGTGGCGCGCAGCCTCGGCGACGGCCTGAAGCCGGCGCTCGAGGTCTGGGCCTATGTGCAGTCGCGCCCCGAGCCGACGCGCGTCCTGGTCACCATGGGCCGGCGCGACGCCGGCGCCGATTCCGGCTGGCCGACGCCGATCAAGTGGTTCCGCCCGGGCAAGCATTCGAAGCCGGCGGCAATGCCGGAGGGTCATGTCTGCGTCAACATGAACGACCAGCATGGCTATCTCGACGTTCCGGCGAACTCGCCGCTCAAGGTCGGCGACCTGGTGGGCTTCGGCATCAACCATCCGTGCACGACCTTCGACAAGTGGCAGGTGATCCACGTCGTCGACGACAAGTACAAGGTGGTCGAGAGCCTGAGGACGTTCTTCTAGGGAAGACGCGGCGGGCCGTCAGGCCAATCCCTGGCGGCCCATCTCCAGGAACTTGTCGCGCCGCTTGGCGCGGAGGCTGCCGCCGTCGAGTGGCGTGAGCTTGCGCAGCGCCGCCTCGACGCGATCGCCGAGCGCGTCCAGCGCCTCGACCGGCTGGCGATGCGCACCGCCGAGCGGCTCCGGCACCACCTCGTCGACGACGCCGAGCTTGTGGAGATCCTGCGCGGTCAGCTTCATCGCCTCGGCAGCGTCCTGGGCCTGCTCGGCGGAGCGCCAGAGGATCGAGGCGCAGCCCTCCGGCGAGATCACCGAATAGACCGCGTGCTCGAACATGATCACGTGGTTGCCAGACGCGATCGCGATCGCGCCGCCGGATCCGCCCTCGCCGATCACGCAGGCGACCATCGGCACGCGAAGGCGAAGGCAGGTCTCGATCGAGCGCGCGATCGCCTCGGCCTGGCCGCGGGCCTCGGCGTCGATGCCGGGATAGGCGCCGGCGGTATCGACGAAGGTCACGACCGGCAATCCGAAGCGGTCGGCGAGTTCCATCAGGCGGCGTGCCTTGCGATAGCCCTCGGGCTTGGCCATGCCGAAGTTGTGGCGGACACGCGCTTCGGTGGTGGCGCCCTTCTCGGTGCCGAGAACCACGGCCGAAAATCCTCGAAAGCGGCCGATGCCGCCGATCACCGCCTTGTCCTCGGCGAAGACGCGGTCGCCGGCGAGCGGCGTGAAGTCCTCGACCAGGCGCTGGATCGCGTCGGACGCGTGCGGCCGGTCGGGATGGCGGGCGACCTGCACCTTCTGCCAGGGCGTGAGCTTCTGGTAGGTCTGGCGGAGCTGGCGCTCGATCTTCGCCTGGAGCTTCGCAACCTCCTCGGCGATGTTGACGCCGCCGCCGTCGCTGAGGTGCCGGAGCTCCTCGATCTTGCCTTCAAGCTCGGCGATCGGTTTCTCGAATTCGAGGGGCTGCTTCATCCATGGATCCCTGGGGCCGGGCCCGGATACGGGCAAAGGCCGGCAAAGTCAAATCAACGCCGGCGCCGGGAGAGCGGATGCCGCTCGGAAACCAGCCGTCCGAGCCGGTCCTGGGCGACATGAGTATAGATCTGGGTGGTGGCGATGTCGGCATGGCCCAGCATCTGCTGAACGCTGCGGAGGTCCGCTCCATGGTCGATCAGGTGCGTGGCGAAAGCGTGCCTGAGCACGTGGGGCGAGAGCCGCCTTGGATCGATGCCGACCTCGACCGCCAGCTCTTTCAGCGACTGGGCGAAGCGCTGGCGGGTCAGGTGGCCTGAATCGCCCCGCGACGGGAACAGCCAGGGAGAGGCCTTGAGCTTTGCCTGCCCGTCGCGCTCGGCGCGATATGTAGCGACCGCGTCGATCGCCGCCTTGGTCAGCGGAACCAGCCGCTCCTTGTCGCCCTTGCCGCGGACCAGCAGCACCGGCGCATCGCGCTTGAGCGCGGAGAGCGGCAGCCCCACCAGCTCGGAAACCCGAAGCCCGGTGCCGTAGATCAGCTCGAGCAATGCCACGAGGCGCATTCCTTCGAACCCGCCGCGCGCCGCCGCCGCGTCGATCAGCCGCTTCACCTCGTCCTCGGTGAGGACCTTGGGCAGCGGCCGGCCGAGCTTCGGGGAGTCGAGGATCGCGGTCGGATCGTCGCCGCGGATCCCTTCGTCCAGCAGGAAGCGATGGAACTGACGGAGCGCCGAAAGACGTCTCGCCTGGGTGCGGGCCGACAAGCCCGACGCATCGAGCCCGGCGAGATAGGCGCGGAGATCTTCGGTCGACGCGGATGAGGCGGCCCGGCCGCGGTTGCGCGCGTGCGCGGCGAAGTCCTCGAGGTCGCGCCGGTATGCCGCGAGCGTGTTGACGGCGGCACCGCGCTCGGCCGCCATCATCTCGAGGAACGATCCGATGTGGCGGTCGCGGCTCACAGGCCGGAAGCGACCGCCGCTTCGACCGCAAGCGCGCGAGCTTCGGCAGTCAGGCCAAGCTGGGAGAGACCGGAGACGACAGGACCAAGCACCGGCGGCGGCAGGTCGGCAAGACGGGTCTCGCCGAGCGCCAGGGCGGCGAATGCGATGCCTTCTCCGACCCGTCCCTTGGACGCGGCCTCGAGCAGCGACGGCAAGAGGGCCGGCGACGGCATCGCCACCGGCCGGCGGTCGCCGTCGGCGACAAGGTCGCGCCAGAGCCGGCCGTCGATCGGCTCGCCGGTCGCGTCCATCAGCGCCAAGAGTCGCGCGACCCGCGTCGCCTCCTCGGGCTGCGCCTTGGCGCGGTTGACCCAGGCCTCGAGCCGCCCTTCGCGCCAGGGCTCGAGCGCGTCGCCGCCGGCAAGCCTCGCAAGCGCCCAAAGGCGATCGGCAGCGGCGCGGCCGGCATCGTCGCGCGGTGCCTCGATGACCTGCATCCATCCCCGCGCTGCCTCGAGCCGGCCCGTGACCACCAGCGCGCGGGCAGCGGCCGGCGCGAACCAGTTGAGGTCGACCGACGGCGCGATCGCCTCGATCGCCTGGGCGTAGAGCCGCGCCTCGCCGGCATAGACGTTGTTCTTGGCACCGAGCGCAAGCGCCTTGTCGATCACCTGGGCTCGCGCCAGTGGCGTCTGCTGACGATCGAGCGCCCGCCGAAGAATCGCCCGGCCGCGCGCACTCGAATCCGCTTCGGCACGGGTCAGCGGATTGTCGAGAAGCTCGGCCGGAAGGTCGGTCTCCTGGATGACCTTGGTCCGCTGCGCGACCGTCCAGAGGCCGGA
>CAZDGR010000395.1:0-4080 GCA_964504845.1 uncultured Rhizobium sp.
CCACGGCATCTTCCTCGAGACCGGGCTCTGGCTCCGGCCGCTCTACTATTCGGCGACCCGCGAGACAGGCTGTGACCCGATCCTGAAGGAAGCCCGCGCGGTCCGTCAGGCGGTCGGCATCTGCGACGTGTCGACGCTCGGCAAGATCGACGTCCAGGGCCGCGACGCCGGGGTCTTCCTCGACCGGCTCTACACCAATACCTTCTCGACGCTTCCGGTCGGCAAGGCCCGCTACGGCCTGATGCTCCGAGAAGACGGCATGGTGTTCGACGACGGCACCACCTCGCGCCTCACCGAGAACCGCTACCTGATGACCACGACCACGGCCAAGGCCGCCGAGGTCCTGGCCCACATGGAGTTCCACCACCAGACCGTCTGGCCGGAGCTCGACGTCCGCACCTGCACGGTCACCGACCAGTGGGCGCAGATGTCGGTGGCGGGGCCGAAGACCCGGCTCGCGCTCCAGGGCTGCGTCGAGGGGCTGGATCTTTCGAACGAGGCATTCCCGTTCATGGGCGTCGGCGAGGCGACCATCGCCGGCTGCCCGGTCCGCCTCTACCGGGTCAGCTTCTCGGGCGAGATGGCCTACGAGGTCGCGACCCCCGCCGGCTACGGCGAGCGGGTCTGGGAGGCGATCCTGGAAGCCGGCAAGCCGCACGGCATCCTTCCCTACGGACTTGAAGCGCTAGGTTTGCTCCGGATCGAGAAAGGCCATGTCGCAGGGCCAGAATTGAATGGCCAAACAACGGCTAAGGACCTCGGCTTCGAGAAGATGATGAAGAAAAAAGGCGATTTCATCGGCCGTGTGAGCGCCGAGCGCCCGGCCCTTGTTTCGCCGGATCGTCCGCGGCTCGTGGGCATCCGGGCGGTCGACCCCTCCTTCGAGAAGCGCCTGAGGGGTGGCGCCCATCTCGTTGAAAAACCTGGCTCGAAAGAGAGCCTCGGCTGGGCCACCAGCATCACCCGCTCGGTCGAGCAGGAGCGCTGGCTCGGCCTCGCCATGATCCGCCAGGGACCCGAGCGGATCGGCCAGCGCCTGTACGCGACCTACCCGCTCAAGAACGAGGTGGTCGAGGTCGAGGTCTGCTCGCCCCATCACGTCGACCCGGAGAACCTGCGTGTCCGCGCCTGAGCGCCTATCCCCTTTCGGGCCCGCGTTCGCCCCCGGCCGCCACGGCGCCAAGGACGGCTCGCCAGTGACCCTGGCCGAGCGCAAGGTCGACATCATCCAGGTCATGGCCGGGCGCGGCGCCGACGCGGCCGCCGCCTCGGCGATCGGCTCGGCCCTTCCCGGCCCGGGCGCGGCCGAGATCGCCGGATCGTCGATGACGGTCTGGATCCAGCCCTCGGGCTGGCTGGTGATCCGCCCGAGGGGACCTGAAGGCGCCCTGGCGAAGGCTCTCGCCTCGGCCGCCGGCGACACGGTCGCCGTCGTCGATCAGGGACACGGCCGCTCGATGCTCCGGATTTCGGGATCCCGCGCCGCCGACGTGCTGGCCAAGGGCAGCCGCGTCGACCTGCACGCCCGGGCCTTCCCGCCCGGCAGTGCGGCGACCACGACCATCGACCACATGACGGTGACGATCGTGAAGGTCGATGCCTCGACCTTCGACCTGGTGCTGCCCGGCAACTTCTCCGAGGCCTTCGTCGACTGGCTCAGGTTGGCGTCGGCCGAGTTCGGCTACGAGATCGGGCCTCCGGCCTAAGCGACGTCCCGCTTCGGCAACCCCTTGGCGCCGGTCAGCGACGCTGCTTCCAGGATCGAGCGCGTCAGGCGCGCGCCGGTCAGCACCGCCTCGGTCAGATCGGCGCTCTTGAAAGAGACGTCCTTGAGGTCGGCATAGGTGAAGTCGGCGCCCTTCAGGCTGGCGCCGTCCAGCCTAGCGCCGACGAGCTTGGCGTTCCGGAGGGCTGCGCCGTCGAGGACGGCGGCCTTGATCCGCCCCGGCGCCAGCTGCAGGCCGGTCAGGTTGGCGCCGGACAGGTTGGCGCCGTCAAGATTGGCGCCGGCGAGCGAGATGCCGCGGAGGTCGGCATTCTCCAGGTTGGCGCTACGGAGATCGGCCTTGTCGAGCTTGGCCGCCTGGAGCTGGACCTTGGCGAGGTTCATGCCGTAGAGCGTCGCCCCGACGGCGCGGATGCCGGTCAGCTGATGGCCGCCCAGCGCCGGTGTGCCGCGGAGGTCGAAGCCCGAGAGGTCAAGCAGCTTGCCGCCATGGCCGGCGGTCTCGACGTAGATCGAATGCAGCGCGATCAGCTCATCGAGCGGATCGCCCAGGTCCTCGATCGTCTTGCCGACGGGCTTTGAGGTCAGCACGCCTTCCAGATTGGCGCCGGAGGTCTCGGCCATCGTCATCACCGCGCCGGTCATCACCGCGCCGGTCAACGTGGAATCCCTGAGGTCCGCGCCGGAGAGGTCCGCCCCCTCCAGGTTGGCGCGGGTGAGGTTGGCGTTCCGCAGATTGGCGCGGACCAGCTTGGTGCCGCGCATCGTCGCATCGGTGAAGTCGGTATGGACTGCCTGGGCGCCGGAGAGCCTGGCGTTGTCGAGGTTGGCCTGGGTGAAGAGCGCGCTCTCCATGTCGGCCGGGTTCGAGTCGACGACGCGGACCGCCCAGTCCTTGCTCGCGTGCTGGTCGACGATCGCGCCATCGCGAAGGTCGGCATCGAACAGGTTGGCATTGGTGAGATCGGCGCCCCGCAACACCGCGCCGCGGAGATCTGCCTTCACCAGGCTGGCGCCTTCCAGGCAGGCGCGGCGGAGATCGGCGCAGAACAGCGTCGTGCCGTCGAGCTTGGCGCCCTTGAAGTTGGCGCCCTGCAGGTTGCAGCCGGTGAAATCGGCGCCGCTCAGGTCCTTGCCGGCAAAGCTCAGGTTCGCGAGCACGAAGCTGGCGAGCGAGGCGCGCGCGCCTCCGTGCTTGCCGGTGCGGAACATCACGTGACGCTCGATCACCCGGTCGAGCTGATCCTGGGTCAGCTTGATCGGCCCGTCGGGCAGCTTCTTCTTCAGGTCCATCGGGCTTTCTGCCTTGGAAAAATCCAGGGCAGATTAGGACCTATAGAAACCCCGACAAATGCGCGGGATCACACTCGCTGAAATTGCAGAACCGTATCAGATACTTGTGAAAATCATACCGCGGCTAGAAGTCGGTCTTAACGCCGCCTTCGCGTTTACGACTCGCAACGAAGGCATCCAGCGCTTCCGCCGCGGCCGGGTCCATCGGCGGCGGCTGGTAGCGAGCCAGCGTCTCCTTCCAGAGCCGGTTGGCCTTCTCAATCGCGGTCGGCGATCCCGCCTCGCGCCAGCTCTCGAAGTTGCGCCAGTCGGAGACCAGCGGTGCGTAGAACGCGGTCTTGTAGCGCGACTGCGTGTGCATGGCGCCGAAGTAATGGCCGCCGGGCCCGACCTCGCGGATCGCGTCCAGCGCCAGCGTGTCGTCGTTGATCTCCAGCGGCGCCAGATACTCCGAGACCATCTGCAGCAGGTCGACGTCGACGATCGTCTTCTCGAATGATGCGGTCAGGCCGCCTTCCATCCATCCGGCCGAGTGCAGGATGAAGTTGCCGCCACCCATCACCGCGCCCCAGAGCGAGAACACCGACTCGTAGGCCGCCTGCGCGTCGACCGTGTTGGCGGCGCAGGTATTGGACGTGCGGTAAGGCAGCCTGTAGCGCCGCGCGAGCTGGCCGCCGATCGTCGCCGCCTTCATGTACTCCGGCGTGCCGAAGGCCGGCGCGCCCGACTTCATGTCGACATTCGAGGTGAAGCCGCCATAGACCACCGGCGCGCCGGGCCGGACGATCTGGGTGAAGGCGATCCCGGCCAGCGCCTCGGCGTTCTGCTGGGCGAGCGCCCCGGCCACCGTCACCGGCGCCATGGCACCCGCGAGCGTGAACGGCGTCATGATGATCACCTGACCGCGCGACGACATCTCCATGATGCCCTGAAGCATCGGCGCGTCGAGACGGAGCGGCGACGAGGAATTGATCACCGTGATCAACTACGGCTCGCGCTCGATCTGCTCGTCCGAGATGCCGCGGGCGAGCCGCACGATCTCGCGCGCATCGCGGTTGCGC
>CAZDGR010000396.1:0-4049 GCA_964504845.1 uncultured Rhizobium sp.
CGTGGATCACCATCCGAACCGGCAGGCGAGCACGATCACCAGCGCCTCGAAGGTGCCGAGCCTCGGCCGCTCCTCGACCGCCAACCGGTCGAGAAGGCGACGATAGAGGCGCAGCATCGCCAGTCCCGGCCACAGCCGGCGCCGGTCCGAGCGTCGTGCGCTCGATTCCGCGCGGTCGTAGAGCGCCTGCGCGCGGGCGGCGAGCCAGGCCTTGGCATCCTCGGTGGCGAGCGCCTCGCGCGGCAGGTAGAGGCGTCCGCGTGCCGCGTCCTCGTCCACGTCGCGAAGGATGTTGGTCAGCTGCAGCGCCGTGCCGCCCGCGAATGCGAAGTCGACGGCACCGTCGTCGTCGCAGCCGAAGATCGCAACAGCAATCCTAGCCGGTGCGCCGGCTACCCGACGGCAATAGAGTTCGAGGTCTGTCATCTCCGGCTTGTTCAGCGGTGCGACGACATCGCCCTCGCATCCGTCCAGCAGCATCTCGAACCAGGCGCGATCGAGGCGATGGCGGCGGACGGCACGGCCGAGCTCGGTATCGTCGCCCGCGAACAAGCGGTCCAGATCGCGCCGCACAGCCGCGAGCCCGGCGATCCTGGTGTCTGCGGGGAGATCGGCATCTGCAATGTCGTCGACGGTCCGGCACCAGGCGTAGACTGCGAAGATCGCGCGGCTCTGCGCCTGCGGCATCAGCCGCATCGCCCAGTAGAAGCTGCTGCGCCGCGCGTCGCTCATCGGCGGAGAAGCCAGCGAAGCCCGCCGCGCGCGCAGGCCATCGCGTATCCGGCTTTCGAGAGGCGCATGCGGGATGCCAGCGGGTCCCGGCTGCGGAGCTTCCGCGCCAAAAGTTCGGCGACGGCGAAGGTGATCGCCGCCTGCAGCGCGAGACGCCGGTCGCCGACCTGGCGGGAGAGGGGACGCGCCTGGACCAGCAGCTCGTCGACTCGATCAAGCGCGCGATCGAGCACGCGACGCAAGGCCGGCTGGGTGCGCCGTTCGCCGAGATCGGCGAGCTGGGCGCCTTCGGCGTTCATCCAGGCGGTCGGCAGATAGACGCGGTCGAGCATACGGTAGTCGTCGCCACAGTCCTGCAGATGGTTCAGCACCTGGAGTGCCGTGCAGAGCGCGTCCGCGGCCGGCAGCGCGGCGCGGCCTTCGCCGTGGAGATCGAGCAGGAAACGTCCGACCGGCACTGCCGAGAAGCGGCAGTAGAGCATGAGGTCGCTCCAGTCGCGGTAGCGCGTCTTGGTCGCGTCCTGGCGGAAGGCCTGGAGGAGCTTGGTAAAGTGCGGGCTCGGCAGCCGCTCGACGGCGAGCGCATCCAGGCGCGCGAGCTTCTCGTCGGCGGGAAGGTCGGGATCGTCGGCGATGTCGTCGGCGGCGCGCGCGGCGCGGTAGAAGTCCATCACCGCCGCCCGATGGTGGGGGCGGAGGAAGCGTGCGGCGACCGGGAAGTTCTCGGTCGCTTCCGATTTTCCCGAGGACGTCGCCGACTCCATCGCCCTATCGTCGCTCGCGGAAGCCGAGATACCAGAGGTAACTTGCGACCTGGATCGCGAGCGCGCCGGCGAAGGCGGCCCGATAACCGTCGGGGTGATAGCCGCCATTCGCTTCCGGCGGCCAGAAATCGATGACCCAGCCGACCGCATACTGGCAGCTGAAGGCGAGCAGGAAGGCGACGAGGTTGGTCGCGGTCGAGGCTCGCCCCGCAAGCGCCACGCCGAAGTGCTCGGGATACTTGGCGAGCGCCATGGTCGCGACCTGGCCGGTCAGGCCGTAGGCGATGGCGATCAGCAGCGGGAAGTCCGCCGCCAGGCCGCCGACCATCAGGGCCTGGACGATCAGGAACGGCAGAATCCCGTAGGAGATCACGGTCAGCGTGTCGATGTCGTGACGACGGAGCCAGCTGATGAGGGAGCCGGCGCTCGCGACCCCGACGGCGAATCCGAGCGAGCAGGCCATCAGGTAGTTGGCCGCCTCGCCACGGGAGAGGCCGCCGACATCGACGAGCCAGGGGCCGAGCCACAGCGACTGCACCGCGAGCGCGGTCGCGTTGGATGTCGCGACGATCGGCGTCACCTTCCAGAACACGCGGTCGCGCACCACGCTGCCGAGACCGCGAAGCTGCTCGGGAAAGGTCTCGATCTTCCCGCCGCCGCCGCGTTCCGGCACCACCAGGTAGATCAGCGCGGCAGTCGCGAAGGTGAGCGCGCCGAAGAGGACGAAAGCGGGACGCCAGCCGATCTCCTGGACCAGGAGGCTCGACGGCGTCGCCGCGAGGACCGCGCCCAGCCCGCCGACTGCCATGTAGCAGCCATTGCCCATCGCGACCTTGTCGCGCGGGAACCATAGCGCCACGGTCTTGAAGCCGGTCATCAAGCCACCGGCGAGGCCGAGGCCGATCAGCGCCCGTGAGAGCGTCAGGCTCAGCTCGTTCTGGGAGACGGCGAAGCCGAGGCAGCCGAGCGCCGAGAAAAGGAAGAGGCCCGACTGGGTGCGCCTGGGCCCGAAGCGGTCGAGCAGGAGACCGACCGGAAGCTGCATCGCCGCGTAGGTGAAGAAGTAGGCCGCGGTAAGGAGGCCCAGCCCCGACGCGGTGAGCCCGAGATCGCGCACGAGGTCGGGCGCCACGACCGCATTCACCGACCGCAGGAGCCATACCATGACGTAGCCCGCCGCGAACGGCGTCATGACATGCAGCACGATCCGCGGCAGCGGAGACTCAGGCGTGGTGGACATTCACCCGAGCTCGATCCGGTCCTCGAGCGCCTCGCCGCGGCGGAAGCGGTCGATGTTGGCGAAGATGTCGTTCATCTTCAGCTTCATCGCCTCGATCGTGCCGGGCGCGTGGTGCGGGGTCAGCACGACGTTGCGGAACTCGGCGAGCGGCGTGATCCCGGGCGGCGGCTCGACCTCGTAGGTGTCGAGGCCGGCACCGCCGAGATGGCCGCTTTTCAGCGCATCGACGAGCGCCGCTTCCGCCACCACGGGGCCGCGGGCGTTGTTGATGAGATAGGCGCCGCGCTTCATCTTCCTCACGGACTCGGCGTTGATCAGGTGCCTGGTGTCCTTGGTCAACGGCACGTGAAGGGTGACGATGTCGCTCCGCGACAGCAGCTCGTCGAGCCCGACGCGGGTCACCTTGAGCTCGCGCTCCAGCTCCTTCGGCATGTCGACGATGTCGTGATAGAGCGTCGTCGTCCGGAACACGGTCAGCATCCGGGCGAGCTCCTTGCCGATCCTCCCGAGGCCCACGATGCCGACGGTGGCGCCGGTAAGCTGGTGCGACTCCGCGCGGAGCGTGTTGGTGTGCCACCTGCCGCGGCGCATCTCGGCATCGGCGAAGGCGAGCCGCTTGCCGACCGCGAGCATCAGCATGATCGTATGCTCGGCGACGCCGATCGAGGTGCCGCCGGGCGCGATCGCAAGGGCTATCTGACGTTCGCGCAAGGCCGCGGTGTCGACCGTGTCGTGATAGCCCACGCCCTGATGGTGGACGAAGCGCAGCCGCCGCGCCGCGTCGATGAACCGGCGCTCGAGCGCGAAGCTGCCGACGATCACCGCATCGCAGTCGACGATCTTCCTCAGGCGCTCCGCTTCAGATCCGGTCTCGAGCGTCACGACCTCGATGCCGGGCTGCGCCGAGCTCTTCACCAGGTCGTAGAGATCCTGGCCGCCATGGTTGAAGTAGAGGACCTTGATCGGCGGCGCGTCAGTCGACATAGCGAACTCCGCCACGCGCCTGGGCGCCGTCCTCGCTCCAGAACGACATCGTCTTGCCGGCGGGCGAGAGCACTTTGGCCTCGGTGTCGGCCTCCTTCCTCTTGACCACCTCGAGCTGGGCCGCGACCGCTTCGGCCTGGGCCTTCGGCACCACGACGACGCCGTCGCGATCGCCGACGACGATGTCGCCCGGTCCCACCGGCACGCCGCCGCAGGCGATCATGTGATTGACCGTGCCGGGGCCGTTCTTGAAGGCCGAGTTCGGGTTGTGACCGATGGCGAAGACCGGCAGGCCGACCTTCAGCAGGCCGGCCACGTCGCGCACCAGT
>CAZDGR010000397.1:0-4046 GCA_964504845.1 uncultured Rhizobium sp.
CCATCATCGACGAGAAGGCGCTGATCCAGGCGCTCAAGGAGAAGGTGATCGCCGGCGCCGGCCTCGACGTGACCGAGATCGAGCCGCCGGATCCCTCGAACGAGCTGCTCAAGCTGCCGACCGCGCTGCTCACGCCGCACAACGCCGCGCAGTCGCCGGAATGCGTCGACCGCATGAACATCGCCGCCGCGAACAACGCGCTTCAGGGCATCGCCGGCCGCGTGGCTCCCGACTGCCTGGTCAATCCCGAGGCGTTTAAGCACTAGCGCAATCTACCCGATACCCCTTGATACGTATCTCGTATCACACTACATTGGAGACCATGGGTGATCCGCTCGTTCCGTTGCCACGAGACGGAGAAGGTCTGGAATGGCGAAGCCAGCCGGAAGTTTCCGGGCGACATCCAGGACCGGGCACTACGAAAGCTGCGCCAGCTCGATGCGGCCGGAACACCGGACGATCTTCGGAACCCTCCCGGCAATCGACTTGAAGCGCTCAAAGGTGGTCGCAAGGGGCAGATGAGCCTCAGGATCAACGATCAGTGGCGTATCTGCTTCGTCTGGGCCAATGGCGACGCCGCGGACGTCGAGATCGTCGATTATCACTAGAGCCGATTGCGCTTTCGAAAGGACGTAAGGATGGCCCTGCTCCGCAATCCACATCCGGGCGAGATCCTGAGCAAGGAGTTCCTGGAGGAAATCGGCATGAGCCAGAACAAGCTGGCCCACGCGATCGGCGTACCACCGAACCGCATCCACGCCATCGTCAACGGCACGCGCGACGTGACGGCCGATACCGATCTGCGGCTATGTCGCTTCTTCCGGCTTTCGGAGGGCTATTTCCTTCGGCTTCAGAACGCCTTCGATACGCTGGAAGCCAAGCGCAGGCTCAAGGGCAAGATCGAACGGATCAAGCCTTACGAGGTAGTTGCCGCGGATTGATGCCGATCTATGTCCCGCAGGTCTGGCAGGCCGGATCCTTCACCGCCTTGAACGAGCGGAACTCGCTCGCCAGAGCGTCGTAGAGCACGAGCTTGCCCGACAGGCTGTCGCCGAGGCCGAGGATCTCCTTGAGAGCCTCGGTCGCCTGCAGCGTGCCCATCACGCCGGCGACGGCGCCGAGGATGCCGGCCTCCTCGCAGCGCGGCACCAGGCCGGGCGGCGGCTTCTCCGAGAACAGGCAGCGATAGCAGGGACCGCCGGTCCAGGGCTTGAACACCGAGAGCTGGCCCTCGAAGCGCAGCAGCGACGCCCACACCATCGGCTTCCGGTGCCTGAAGCAGGCCTCCGCCAGCACGTAGCGCGTATCGAAATTGTCGGAGCCGTCGAGCACGAGATCGTACCTGGCGACGAGATCGGCATTCTCCGCCGTGAGGCGCTCCTTGTGCCGGCTCACCGTCACATGCGGATTGATCTGGGCGATCGTTCGCGCCGCCGAGTCGACCTTGGCCCATCCCAGCGTATCGGTCGCGTGCGCCACCTGGCGCTGCAGGTTGGTGAGGTCGACCTTGTCGTCGTCGGCGATGCCCAGAGTCCCGACGCCGGCGGCCGCGAGGTAAAGCAGCGCCGGAGATCCCAGCCCGCCGGCGCCGATCACCAGCACCCGCGCGCGCTTGAGCTTCGCCTGCCCTTCGTCGCCGACCTCATCCAGGATCAGGTGGCGGGCGTAGCGATGGAACTCGGCTTCCGAAAGATCGTCGTTCGGCATGCGAGCTTGAGTTTACGCGCTCACAGCCCTTCGAACAGCGGCGTCGAGAGATAGCGCTCGGCGAAGGACGGGATGATGACGACCAGACGCTTGCCCTTGGCGGCCGGGCGCTTGGCGATCTCGATCGCGGCGGCGACGGCGGCGCCCGACGAGATGCCGACCGGGATGCCTTCGTGCTTGGCAACGAGCCTGGCGGTGTCGAACGCGGTCTGGTTGGCGATCGACAGGATCTCGTCGATCAGCTCGCGTTTCAGGATGTCGGGGACGAACCCCGCGCCGATGCCCTGGATCTTGTGCGGGCCCGGTGGACGGCCGGACAGCACGGCGGAATCCTCTGGCTCGACCGCGACGATCTTCAGGGTCGGCAGGCGCTGCTTCAGAACCTCGCCGACGCCGGTCACGGTGCCGCCGGTACCGATGCCGGCGACGAAGTAGTCGAGCTTGCCGCCGGTGTCCTTCCAGATCTCCTCGGCGGTGGTGCGCCGATGCACGGCCGGGTTCGCCTGGTTCTTGAACTGCTGCGGCATGATCGAGCCGGGGATCTCCTTCAGGAGTTCCTCGGCGCGCGCGATGGCGCCCCGCATGCCGGCGGCGGCGGGTGTCAATTCGAGCTCGGCGCCGAGCAGCTTCAGCATGCGCCGGCGCTCGACCGACATGCTCTCGGGCATGGTCAGGATCAGGCGATAGCCCTTGGCCGCGGCGACGAAGGCGAGCGCGATGCCGGTGTTGCCCGATGTCGGCTCGACCAGCGTGCCGCCGGGCTTGAGCGCCCCCGACTCCTCGGCCGCGGTGATCATCGCCAGCCCGATGCGGTCCTTGACCGAGGCGAGCGGATTGAAGAACTCAAGCTTGCCGATCAGCTCGGCCTCGAGCGCCAGGTATTTCTCGAGGCGGGCAAAGCGGACCAGTGGCGTCGCGCCGATGGTCTCGATGACGCTGTCGTAGATGCGGCCCCTGAATTCGGGCTGAGCGGCCATTTACGTATCTCCGGTGTGATTTCCAGAAAATCACAGACAGAGACTGACCTAGGCCTCCGAAGGCTTCGCGTCAATCCCCGAGACGGTCCCTAGATGGAGAAGTCGCAGTCCGGACCGCCGCGCTTGGGCACGTCCTGGGTGAAGGCGGTCTGGCAGAGGTCCTCGAGGGTCAGCGCGTCGAGGCGCTTCATCACCTCGCCGTCGAGATCGCCGAAGAGGGGACGGACGACCTTGCGGCCGAGCGCGCTCTTCGCCTCTTCCTCCGGATCCTCGATGCCGGCGACGGCGCGGCAGACATCGCCGAGCGTGATCCGCCGGCGCTCGCGCGCGAGACGATAGCCGCCGCGCGGCCCGCGCTCGCTCGACAGGATGCCGGCACGCGAGAGCGCCTGCAGCGCCGGCTCGAGGAAGCGCGGCGGCACGCCCTGACGCTTGGTGAGTTCCTGACCGGAGACCGGCTGGTCGGTCGCCGCATAGGCGATGTCGAGAACCGCTTCGATCGCCGCGAGCAGTTTTCGGGACGGTTGGAGAATACCGCTCAAGAGCTTTCGCCTCCGCGACCGGTCGAGCCGTATCCGCCCGCACCGCGCCTGGTCTCGCTCAAGCTCGCCTGCTCGCTCCACGCGATGCGCGTAACGGGTGCCACGACCATCTGCGCGATCCTTTCGCCGCGCGAGAGCGTCACCGGCCGATCGCCGAGATTCACAAGCAGCACCGACACCTCACCGCGATAGTCCGAGTCGACCGTGCCCGGGGTGTTCAGGACGGTCAAACCGTGCCTGAGCGCCAGACCGGAGCGCGGGCGTATCTGCGCCTCGTAGCCTTCCGGAAGCTCAATCGCAAGCCCGGTCGGAACAAGCGTGCGTCCACCGGGCTGGATCTCCACCGGCCGCTCGAGCGCGGCAACGAGATCCAGGCCGGCGGATCCGGGAGTCGCATAGGCGGGAAGCGGCAGGCCCTCGCCGTGGGGAAGACGGCGGACGGCGACCACGATCTCACTCACTTAGGCTCAGCTCCGTCAGCGACCGTCGGAAATTCGGCGCGGGCACGCTCGCGGCCCGCATCCTGCCATTCGTCATCGTGCCAGCGCCAGAGCGGCGACGGCGAGCGCCAGCACCACCACCGAGGTCCAGAGCGCGCGATGCGCGCCGGTCGGGCGCGCGGCCTGGAGCTCCTTCACCGTTTCCGGGTGCAGGCGCACGCCCTCGGCGAGCATCACCGCCGCGACCTCGGCCTCGGCGAGCAGACGCGGCAGGCGCTCGGCGGCGCGCATAAGGTCGGCGGCAAGCTCGCCGACGCGCGCTTCCGGTCCGCGGTTCTCGCGCATCCATTCGGCGATCAGCGGCTCGGCGAGCTGCCACA
>CAZDGR010000398.1:0-4032 GCA_964504845.1 uncultured Rhizobium sp.
TGATCGAGGGCAGGATGCCGCCGATGTCGCTGATGAAGGGGTTCAGCGACATGCGCAGCGGATACTTAACCAGCGCGCGGAACGGGTGCATGCCCTTGGCGCGCGCGGTCACGAAGTACTGCTTCTGAAGCTCGTCCAGCAGGTTGGCGCGAAGCCTCCGGATCATGCCGGCGGTGCCGGAAGCGCCGATCACCAGGGTCGGCACCCACAGGTGCTCGAGGATCGAGCGGAACTTGGCCAAGCTCCACGGCGCATCCAGGAAGCGGTCGTCCATCAGCCCGCCGATCGAGGTGCCGAAGACGACGTTGGCGAAGTAGAGCAGGACCAGCGCCAGCAGGAAGTTGGGCGTCGCGAGGCCGAGGAAACCCAGCAGCGTGAGCCCGTGGTCGGCCCAGGAATACTGATGGGTCGCCGAGTAGATCGCGATCGGGAAGCTGACGATCCAGGTGAACAGGATCGTCGCGACCGAGACGATCACCGTCAGCCACAGCTTGTCGCCGACCACCTTGGTCACCGGAAGCTGGAACTCGAAGGAGTAGCCGAAGTCGCCCTGCAGCATGCCGACGATCCAGTGGAAGTACTGCTCGATCGGCGAGCGGTCGAGGCCGTACTGCTGGCGCAGGAACTCGATCTTGGCCATGTCGACCGACTCGCCCTGGCTCTGCAGCTCGGCGATGTGGGTCGAGAGAAAGTCGCCCGGCGGCAGCTGCATGATCAGGAAGGTGATCGCGCTGATCGCGAGCAGCGTCGGTATCATGACCAGAAGGCGATGGATGACGTAGCCGAACATCTCTTTATGCGTGCCTCATCGCGATGCCACGTCGGCGTGGCCGAAGTAGAAGGTGTCGGGCCGGTACATGCCGAACTGGGCGCCCGGATCCCAGTTGAAGATGCCCTGCTCAGGCAGGTTCTTCAGCGTCGTCGCGATCACCACCGGCTGGAAGGCGCCGGCGACGATGCCGATGGTGAACTGCTGGTCGGCGTTGATCTCGAGGATGCGGCGCCAGATCCCGCGGCGCACGTCGCGGTCGGCGGTCTCGGACCAGGCCTGCTCCAGCGTCTGCAGCTCCTTCGCCTCCGGCATGTCGACAGGTTCCCCCGACTTGCCCTTGGTCTCGCGGTACTGGCCCCATTTCGGCCACTGCAGCTGCTGCTGCTCGTGGACGACGAAGTCGCGCGGGTTCGCATCCGCGTCCATCAGCGCGAACTCCGCGCCGAACCAGATGCACATCACCGTCTCGCCGGCGAAGACGCGGTTGCGCAGCACGTCGCGCTGGAGGGCCTTCGGATAGATCTTGATGCCGAGGTCGAGCCAGGTGTCGTGGACCAGCTCGAGGATGTCCATCTGCTCGGTCGACTCGCCCGCGGTCTCGACCACGATCTTCATCGGCCTGCCGTCGGGCAGGAGACGGATGCCGCGATGGTCGCGCTTGGTCAGCCCCATCTCGTCGAGCAGCGCGTTCGCCGCGCGGATGTCATAGCGCGCCCAGCGGGTGCGGAAGTCCTCGCTGTAGATCGGCGATCCGGGCAGCGCCGTGTTGTTCCCCTCGATGCCGAGCCCGTAGTAGATGACCTGGTTGATCTCGTGCCGGTTGGTGGCGAGCGACAGCGCGCGGCGGAAGCGGACGTCGCGGAGCACGCCGCGCCATACCGGATCGTTGACGTTGAGGTTGGGCACGAGCGCCTGGTCGGCGCCGCGCACGGTGCGCCACAGCCTGACCTTGAACCCGCTCCGCTGCTCGGCCTCCTTGAGGAAGGTGTAGTTGTCGAAGCGGATGTAGCGCGCCTGCAGGTCGGCCTCGCCGGCGCCGGTCTTCAGCGGCACGATCTTCCCGTCGGCGACCGACATCACCACCTCGTCGAGATAGGGCAGCTGGCGGCCCTCGCTGTCGACGCGGTGATAGTAGGGATTGCGCTTGAAGACGAAGCGGTCCGCGGGCGGCGCCGTCGCCAGCATCCAGGGCTGCAGCGTCGGCATGTCCGGATTGTCGAGCCGGTACTGGTTGTCGCGGCGATTGTGCAGCACCGCCCAGTTGCGCACGCGCTCGTCGCGGACCTTCTTCTCCAGCTCCTCGGGCTTCGCGTACTTCTCGTGGAACTGCTTGAGGTAATGCGCCGGCGCGAAGATCTCGAGCGGGCGCGGGCCGGCGAGCGCGTGCAGGAAGGTGGGATTCGGATGCGTCCAGGTGTAGCGGACCTGGGTCGGCGACAGCACCTCGAAGATCGGGCGCTCGCCGCCGACCAGCATCTCGATCGGCACGCCCGAGGGCCTGAGGCGCGCGTTGCCGAACACGTCTTCCCAGGTGTAGCGGAAGTCGTCGGCGGTAAAGGGACTGCCGTCGGACCAGCGATGGCCCGGGCGAAGATGGAAGGTGAACCTCCGGTCGCCCTCGACCTCGATCTTCTCGGCGATGTCGGGCTGCAGCTTGAAGGTCATGTCGTGGCCGACCAGGCGCGCATAGCCGTGGACGACGGCGAAGCGCGTGTCGCCGGCGCCGCCCGCGATCGTGCGCAGCGTGCCGCCGTGGCGGCCGAGCGACTGGAACGGGTAGAGCCTGGCGACGTCGGGGCGCTCGGGCAGGCGCTGGGCGATCGGCGGAAGCGCGCCCGAATGCACCGCATCGAGGAGGACCGGCGGATCGCGATAGACGACCTGCGCCGCCGCATCGAAGGTCGCAAGCGCGAGGAAAGCTGCGATAGCCAAGCGCATCACGCGACCTCCTTCAGGTCCGGCACGGCGCTGGCGCGGACGTAGTGGCCGCCGCCGACGTCGATCAGGCGAGGGCGAAGATCGCCCTCGATCCGGAACGGCTCCGGCCACGCCGACGGGATCGAGGCCTTGCTGTCGAGGACGTGCGCCAGGTCGAGCTTGCGGTTGATGTCCGGCTCGGGCACGGCGGAAAGCAGCGCGCGCGTGTAGGGATGGATCGGGTTCTGGAACAGGACTTCGCGGGGCGCGACCTCGACCAGGCGGCCGGCGCACATCACCGCGATCCGGTGCGCGACGTAGTCGACGACCGCCAGGTTATGGCTGATGAAGAGGTAGGTGAGCCCGAGATGGCTCTGCAGGTCCTTCAGGAGGTTCAGGATCTGCGCCTGGATCGAGACGTCCAGCGCCGAGACCGGCTCGTCGCAGATCAGCAGGTCGGGCCGGAGTGCCAGCGCGCGGGCGATGCAGATGCGCTGGCGCTGGCCGCCGGAGAAGCTGTGCGGGTAACGCTTGAGGTGGCGCACGTCGAGCCCGACGAGCTTCATCAGCTCCTTGACCCGTTCCTGGCGCTCGGCCTCGTCGCCGATCTGGTGAATCACCAGCGGCTCGGCGATGATGTCGTAGACGGTCATGCGCGGGTTCAGCGATCCGAACGGATCCTGGAACACGTACTGCATCCTGGTGCGGAACCTGGTGAGGTCGCTGCCTTCGAGCGCCAGCATGTCGATCGGGGTGCCGCGGTCGTTGAACACGACCGAGCCGACGTCGGGCTTCAGCGCGCGCAGCAGGATCTTCGACAGGGTGGTCTTGCCGCATCCGGACTCGCCGACGAGGCCCAGGCACTCGCCGCGCTTCACCTCGAACGAGACGTCGTCGACCGCCAGCACATCGCCCGCGGTCTTGTCGCCGAACCACGCGGTCTTGCGGATGCGGAAGCGCTTGGCCACGCCCTCGACCTTGAGCAGGGGACCGGCGGCATCGGCGCCTTCCGGCCACTCGGCCTTGGCCTCCATCAGCCGGCTCTGCTCGCTCTTGATCTCGCGGAGCGGGATCAGGCGCTCGCCCGGCTCCATGCCGAAGCGCGGCACCGCGCGCATCAGCGCCTTGAGATAGGGATGCTCCGGCGCGCGGAAGATGTCCTCCACCGTGCCCGACTCCATCACCCGGCCGCGATACATCACCACCACTTCCTGGGCGACGTTGGCGACGACGCCGAGGTCGTGGGTGATGACCAGCACCGCCATACCGAGCTCCTGCTGGAGATCGGCGATCAGCTTCAGGATCTGCGCCTGGATCGTGACGTCCAGGGCCGTCGTCGGCTC
>CAZDGR010000399.1:0-4023 GCA_964504845.1 uncultured Rhizobium sp.
CGATCCTGCCGACCCTGCTGGCGCCGAGGGGACCGTTCGGCCGGCGCGCGCCCGATGCCGAGGCGATGGCCGACATCGAGCGCGGCATCGAGATATTGAGCTCGCTCGGTGCGCTCGACATCGGCCAGGCGGTCGTGATCCAGCAGGGCGTCGTGCTCGGCGTCGAGGCGGTCGAGGGCACCGACCGGCTGATGGAACGTTGCAAGGACCTGCATCGCGAGGGCAGGGCCGGCGTGCTGGTCAAGATGCCGAAGCCAGGGCAGGAGAGCCGTGTCGACGCACCCACCATCGGCAGCCGCACGGTCGAGCGCGCGCATCGCGCCGGCCTTGCCGGGATTGCGGTCGAGGCCGGCGGCACCATCGTCCTCGATCGCGACGCGGTGGGCGAGACGGCCGATCGTCTCGGTCTCTTCGTCTACGGCTTCGAACGCGGATGACCGATACGCCGCTGTTCTTCCTGGTCGCGGCGGAGGCCTCGGCCGACGGTCTCGGCGCGCGTTTGATGCGCTCGTTGAAGGAGGAGACCGGCGGCCAGGTGCGCTTCGCCGGGATCGGCGGGCCGGCAATGGCGGCGGAGGGGCTGGAGAGTATCGTTCCGTTCGGCGAGCTCAACATCATGGGCATCGTCGAGATCGTGCCGCATATCGCCCGCGTGCTGCGCCGGGTCCGAGAGACCATCGCCGCGGCGAAGGCGGCGGCGCCCGATGCCGTCGTCACGATCGACGCGCCGGCCTTCTCGTTCCGCGTCCAGCGGAAGCTGGCCGGTGGACGCTCTCTGCTGGTCCACTACGTGGCGCCGACGGTCTGGGCATGGCGTCCGAAGCGCGCAAAGATGATCGCCGGATTCCTCGATCATCTCCTCTGCATCCTGCCGTTCGAGCTGCCCTACTTCGAGAAGGTGGGACTGCCGGCGAGCTTCGTCGGGCATTCGGTGGTGGAGCAGGATGGGGTCACGCCGGACGGCGCCGGGTTCCGCCGGCGGCACGGCCTCGGCGATGCGCAGGTCCTCTGCGTGCTGCCCGGCAGCCGCCAGGGAGAGGTCAGGCGGCTGCTGCCGGTGTTCGGCGAAACCGTCGCGCGCCTTGTCGCCGAGCGGCCGTCGCTCCGCATCGTAGTCCCGACCGTCTCGTCGGTCGTAGCCGAGGTGAGTGAAGCGGTTTCGGCCTGGCCCGGCAAGCCGATCATCGTCGAGAGCATCGAGGAAAAGCATCACGCCTTCGCCGCATCCACCGCCGCGTTGGCGGCTTCGGGCACGGTCAATCTCGAGCTCGCGGTGGCAGGGCTTCCGTTCGCGATCGCCTACAAGGTCTCCGGGCTGTCGTACCTGATCGGCCGGCTGATGGTGAGGGTGCCGTCCATCGTGATGACGAACATCCTGCTCAAGAAGAACGTCATCGCCGAGTTCCTGCAGGGCCGCTGCCGCGCCGACCTGATCGCGGCCGAGATTGGCCGGCTGCTCGACGATCCCGAGGCGCGTCGCGCCCAGGTCGAGGCGACCGCGGAGGCCGCGCGCCTGCTCGGCAGGGGCGGGCCGCCACCGTCGGAGCGGGCCGCCAAAATCCTGCTCGATCTGGTCGCACGGCGCCCTTAAGATTTTCCGTCCCTAGCAGAAAGGATCCGCCATGAGCGTCCAGGCGCAAGAACGGCCAGCGGCCGTCGATGCCAGCAAGTTCCGCATGCTGCACACCATGGTGCGCGTGCTCGACCTCGAGAAGTCGATCGACTTCTACACGCGCCTGCTCGGCATGGGCCTGATCCGTCGCAAGGACTACGAGTCCGGGCGCTTCACGCTGGCCTTCGTCGGATACGGCGACGAGTCCGCCGGCGCGGTGATCGAGCTCACTCACAACTGGGACCAGAAGGAGCCGTACACGATCGGCTCCGGCTTCGGGCACATGGCTATCGGCGTGCCCGACATCTACGGGACTTGCGAGAAGCTCGCCAAGGAAGGGGTCAAGATCCCGCGCCCGCCCGGCCCGATGAAGCACGGCGGCAGCGTGATCGCCTTCATCGAGGATCCGGACGGCTACAAGATCGAGCTGATCGAGAGGAAGGCGGGCTGAGCAATCGCGGAGACCAATCCTTCACGGGTTCGTGACGCGAAACGGTTGATCTAGTAGTCGGGTCTCTCTCGTAGACCCCGGTGATATCGGCGACGGCGGGGGCGGTCGTCGCTGGTCCAACATCGGGAGAGAGTTATGTCGAATGCTTTTGATCCGCCCCGCGGGACCGGCCTCAATCGTCGTCATTTCCTGAGCAGCGGTCAGGCCTTCCTGTCGGCCGGCGTTGTCGCGATGCTCGCCGGCTGTGCCGGCAACGCGGCGATGCCAATGAGTTCAAGCAGTGCCGAAGGCGACGTCGCGATCCTCAACGTGGCGCTCGGTCTCGACCACGAGGCGATCGCCGCCTACCAGCTCGGCGCCGAGTCGAAGCTTCTCGACAAGCCGGTGCTCGACGTCGCCGTGCTGTTCCAGAACCATCACAAGGAGCATCGGGACGCGCTCGCCGCCACGGTGCGGAAGCTTGGCGGAGCGCCGGTCGAGCCCAAGACGATGAACGACTACGCAACGGCGCTGAATGCCGGCGCGATCAAGAGTCAAGGCGACATCCTCGTGCTCGCGGCCAGGCTCGAGCGCGGTGCCGCCAACGCCTATCTCGGCGTGATCCCGTCCTTCAAGGATGCCGAGCTCGCCAAGATCGCCGGACGCCTCGCCGCCGACGAGACCATGCACTGGACCGCTCTCGCCGGTGCGCTCAAGCAGAACCTGCCGCAGAAGGCGCTCAGCTTCGCCGCCTGACGCCCCCTGATGGCGGCGAGTGGTGGGCGGCGGCGTGCCGGTGGTCGCCGCCGCCCACATCTTCTACGATCGGGGTGACATGAGGATCCTGCTCGTCGCGGCGCTGGTCGCGTCGGCGCTTCCTGCAGAGGCGGCGGACGCCCGCCGAGGCGCCACGCTCTACGAGGAGCGCTGCACAGGCTGCCACTCGCTCGACGCCAACCGGGTCGGCCCGAAGCATCGCGGCGTCTTCGGCCGCAAGGCCGGCGGCGTTTCCGACTTCCGCTACTCGACAGGCGTCGGGAATTCGACCGTCGTGTGGGACGAGGCGACGCTGGACCGTTGGCTCACAAATCCGCAGGGCTTCATCTCCGGTGCCCGCATGGGCTTCCGCGTCGGCGATGCCGCCGACCGTGCCGACCTCATCGCTTTCCTGAAGCGCGAGTCCGGGAAGTAGCGAGGCGAGCCAGCACGTCGGCGGCGACCCACATCGTCGTGCCGAGACGCCAGTCGGCGGCGCCGAGGCCGGCATAGAAGGTACGCGCTTCGTTGTTGCCGGAATGAACGCGCCAGAGGATCTCCTTGGCGTCCACCCGATGGCACTCCTTCGCCATCGCCGCCATCAAGGCCCGGCCGACGCCCAGCCGGCGCGCCTTCGGCCGGACATACAGATCGGACAGGTAGAGAACCCGCGAGGAGTTGTCGACCTCGTATCCCCGGTGATGCAGCGCATAGCCGGCGGGCTTGCCGTCGACCGTCGCCACCAGGACGCCGAACCAGCGGTCGTGGCCGAAGCCGTTCTTCAGGATCTTGGCTTGGGTGACGCCGCCCGGCGCTTCTTCGCCATGGAGGCGAATGTGCCGGATCAGTTCCTTCATCATCGCGACCACGGCCGCAACGTCGCGCCGCCGCATGGCACGGACGGCAACGCGGCTCATGTCACGCGAAGGCGAGAGCGGCGACTGCGACGAGGGCGACGACGAAGGGGAGGGCCCATCCGGCTCTCAGCCGGCGTGGGCGCTCCGGCAGCGGATTGTCGTTGGCTGCGACGTGAGGCCGCCCGCCGCCGGCATAGGCCTGCCGGCGGCGGACCGGAAGGACCTTATGCGGGGCCCGCCGGCCGGCCTGACGTCGCGCCGTGAGGTTCAACGCTTGTCGACCGGAATGTAGGGCCGCTGGGTCGCGCCGGTATAGAGCTGGCGCGGACGGCCGATCTTCTGCTGCGGGTCCTCGATCATCTCGCGCC
>CAZDGR010000400.1:0-3998 GCA_964504845.1 uncultured Rhizobium sp.
TGCGTATCGCCATGATCGGCACCGGCTATGTCGGTCTGGTTTCCGGCGCCGGCTTCTCCGAGTGCGGCATCACCGTCACCTGCGTCTACGAGGACGTCTCGAAGATCGAGCGCCTGAAGCGCGGCATCATGCCGATCTACGAGCCGGGCCTGGACCAGCTGGTCGACGCCAACGTCAAGGCCGGCCGCCTCTCCTTCACCACCGACTTGAAGCCGGCGGTGGCCGAGGCCGACGCAGTGTTCATCGCTGTCGGCACGCCCAGCCGCCGCGGCGACGGCCATGCCGACCTCTCCTACGTCTACGGCGCAGCCAAGGAGATCGCCGAGGCGCTGACCCACTACACGGTGGTCGTCACCAAGTCGACCGTGCCGGTCGGCACCGGCCGCGAGGTCGCCCGCATCATCAGGGAGACGCGGAAGGACGCCGACTTCGACGTCGTCTCGAATCCGGAGTTCCTGCGCGAGGGCGCGGCGATCGGCGACTTCATGAATCCCGACCGCGTGGTGATCGGAACCTCGGGCCCGCGCGCCCGCGAGGTGATGGGCCGGCTTTACCGGCCGCTCGAGCAGGACGGCAAGAAGATCGTCTACACCACGCTCGAGAGCTCGGAGCTGATCAAGTACGCGGCCAATACCTTCCTCGCCGCGAAGATCACCTTCATCAACGAGATCGCCGATCTCTGCGAGAAGGTCGGCGCCGACGTGCACGACGTCGCCGAGGGCATCGGCCTCGACTCCCGCATCGGGCGGAAGTTCCTGCAGCCGGGCCCGGGCTACGGCGGCTCGTGCTTCCCCAAGGACACGCTGGCGCTGGTCAAGACCGCGCAGGATTTCGGCTCTCCGCTCCGCATCATCGAGACCGTCGTCGACGTCAACGACAGCCGCAAGCGCGCGATGGCCAAGCGAGTCGCCGACGCCCTCGGCGGCAGCGTCAAGGGCAAGACCGTCGCGGTTCTCGGTCTCACCTTCAAGGCCGACACCGACGACATGCGCGACAGCCCGAGCCTCGACATCGTGCCGGAGCTGGTGAAGCTCGGCGCCAACGTTCGCGCCTACGATCCGGCCGGAATGCACGAAGCCAAGAACATGATGCAAGGCATTACCTTCTGCGAGAAGGCCTACGACGCGATGACCGGCGCCGACGCCGCGGCAATCCTGACCGAATGGAACGAGTTCCGCTCGCTCGACCTTGATCGGGTGAAGCAGGCGATGAAGAAGCCGGTGATCGTCGATCTCCGCAATCTCTACGACCCCGACCAGATGGCCGAAGCCGGCATCGCCTACACCTGCGTCGGACGCCGGCCGAAGAACGGCAAGGGCAAGAGCCACTGAGGTCCGCCATGCGTCACGATTTCCATCCGACCGTCCTTCGCGAGTACGACATTCGCGGCCTCGTCGGCGACACGCTCTCCGCCGCCGACGCACGCGCCGTCGGCGCCAGCTTCGGCACCGTGGTCCGGGAAGCCGGCGGCCGCAGGGTCAGCGTCGGCCGCGATGGCCGCCAATCCTCGCCCGAGCTCAGGGCGGCGCTGGTCGAAGGGCTGACCGCGGTCGGCATCGACGTGATCGACATCGGCCAGGTCTCCACGCCGACTCTCTATTTCTCGGTCTTCGAGCTCGGCACCGACGGCGGCGTGATGATCACCGGGTCGCACAATCCGCCGGCCTACAACGGCTTCAAGATGATGCTGGGCCGGAAGGCCTTCTACGGCCAGTCGATCCTGCGCCTCGGCCGCATCGCCGCTTCCGGCCGCTATGCCGAGGGCCAGGGCAAGGTCGAGGAACGCAACATCCGCGACGCCTACGCCGACCGCGTGGTGCGCGACATCAGGCTCGACCGCCAGCTCAAGATCGTCTGGGACACCGGCAACGGCGCCGCCGGCCCGTCGGTCAACGACGTCTCGATGCGGCTCGAGTCCCGCCACTACCTGCTCAACGTCGAGGTCGACGGCAGCTTCCCGAACCATCACCCCGACCCTACCGTCGCCGAGAACCTGCAGCAGATGATCGAGAAGGTCCGCGAAGTCGGCGCCGATCTCGGCATCGGCTTCGACGGCGACGGCGACCGGATCGGCGTCGTCGACAACAAGGGCGGCATCCTCTGGGGCGACCAGCTGCTCGCGATCCTGGCATCCGAGGACGTGCTGAAGCGTCATCAGGGCGCGCCGATCATCGGGGACGTCAAGACGTCCCAGGGCTTCTTCGACTGGGTCTCGCAGCACGGCGGCAAGCCGGTGATGTGGAAGGCCGGCCACTCGCTGGTGAAGGCGAAGATGGCCGAGATGCAGGCGCCGCTCGCCGGCGAGATGAGCGGTCATGTCTTCTTCGGCGACGGCTGGTACGGCTTCGACGACGCGCTCTATGCCGGCGTCCGCCTGGTCCAGATCCTCGCCAACAACCCGTCGACGACCCTGGCCGAGCTCAAGGACAGGCTGCCGGCGGCCGTGAACACGCCCGAGCTCCGCTTCTCCTGCCCCGAGGAACGCAAGTTCCAGGTGGTCGAGGAGGTCAAGGCCTGGGTCGCGCAGCGGAACGACGGCCGCACCGCGATCGACATCGACGGCGTGCGGGTCAAGACCGCCGACGGCTGGTGGCTGCTCCGCGCCTCCAACACCCAGGCGGCGCTGACCGCGCGCGCCGAGTCGACCGACAAGGCTGGCCTGGACCGCCTCAAGGCCGATCTCCGCGCCGCGCTCGCCTCCGCCGGGGTCGAGCTCGTCGAGAGCACCAGCGCCGCGCACTGATGATCGCCCCCTGATGATCGACAGGGTCCTCGACTTCCTGACCGGAAAGGCCGCGCCGGCCACCGCCAGGGGCGAGCGTGACTTCGAGCTGGCGGTCGCGGCCCTCCTGATCGAGGCCGAGCGCATGGACGACCGCTTCGATGCGTCCGAGCGCTCGATGATCGAGCATGTGCTCGCCGCCAAGTTCAAGATGAGCCCTGCCGAGGTGCAGGAGCTGATCGCCGCCGCCGAGAAGGCGGTCCGCGACGCGACGCAGCTCTTCCCCTTCACGCAGAAAATCGTGAAGACGATGGCGCCGGAGGACCGCCACCACATCCTCGAGCTGATGTGGAATGTCGCCTATGCCGACGGCACCCTCGATCCGCACGAGGACATGCTGCTCCGGCGCATCGCCGGACTGCTCCACATTCCTGACCACGAGCGCGGCCTCGCCCGCCAGAGCGCGCTCGAGAAGCTGAAGAGCCGTTAGGTTTGACGGGTGGCCTGTAGGATCAGTCGACAGCTTTCTTGGCCAGTGCCTGAGTTGCATCAGTAAGCCGCTTCAACAGGTCGTCTTTTCCGCTGATCGCATGCCGGTCTCTCAGATACTCGCCAGTATTGTAGGTTAGCCAGACTTTTCCGTCGGCGTCCTGCCATGCCAAAGCCTTCAACGGCAGATCAATCGCGGCGACGGGCGTCTGCGGCAGTAACGGGGGCAGGATGCCGCCTCGGCCAAAAATCAGGATCTGCGATGGTTTGATGTCACCACCATTGGCAGCCGCGAGCGGCTGGAAATCCACTCGCGCGAAGATTTGGAACTTCTCCGCTACGGCCGCAGCTTCGAAGCGATTCAGAGTCTCTGCAACGGAATGGCGGCTCGGCAACGTGACCAACCCGGTGTTCTGTGCAAGAGCACCGGTTGCCCAAAGCGCGAATGCCAACAAAGCGAGAATCACCTTCATCGTCCCGTCCCTATCAATGCTGTTGGTCGGCGGCCTCCCGCGACATCGGGAGCTGATCAAAGCGAGAAGTGCGGCGGCGAGTAATCCTTCGTAGCAGGATATCTTAAATTAAATGTCCGTTCACGTGCCGAATTGCCGTGCGGCAGCTCGGGGCGTCATAGCTGTGGTTGCTCAATCATGCGCCTGACAACCTTTCGGAGAATCCTGCCCGTTGTACAGGGACTCTCGGACGCCTCAAGCAAAAGGCCCAATGCGAAGTTGGCCTAGGGTCTGTACTCAATAAGGATTCCCTTTGGCATTGAGATGTGATTCAA
>CAZDGR010000401.1:0-3984 GCA_964504845.1 uncultured Rhizobium sp.
AAGCTTGAATCACATCTCAATGCCAAAGGGAATCCTTATTGAGTACAGACCCTAGCCGATGACGCCAGCTATCGTGCCGAGGCGTGCCCGGTCTTCTCGTTCAGCCAGTTCAACAGGCGTCGACGCCAGGGTGGTACGTCGAGGGCGATGAAGGCGGCTCCGACCGGCAGCATCCAGAAGCCCAAGATCGGCAGGAAGCCGAAGACGCCGCCGGCCATCAGAACGACGCCGAAGAGCGTTCGAAGCCCCCAAGGCACCTTCTCGCCCCACTCGACGGCACGACGGAAGATGTCGAACAGCTGGCGCTTCACGGATCCTCTGGCCTCCAGGTATTTGGCAACAACCTCGGGCCGCGCCTGGTTCCGCTCAGTCGATGCCTTTCCATGGCCGTGCCGCCAGCGGCGGCGTCGCAACCTTGTATTCCTTGGTGATCGGCGTCGCCCTGGCGAGCTTCTTCAGATCCGGCAGCGGCCGGCGGAGCTCCGGATCGCCGGCGATGGCCTGCTCGATCGCGTGGCTCGCGTGCAGCGTGAAGAGGTCGGCGGCGGCGGGTCCGGTGATCATCATGCCGAAGGGCGTGCCGCTCGGCTCCAGCCCCATCGGCAGCGACAGGCTCGGGTTCCCGGTCAGCGAGATCATGTAGGTGAGCGAGAACCAGTGGTAATAAGTTGGCAGGCGCTTGCCGTTGATCTCGTTCATGTAGAGCTGGCTCCACTTGAACGGCGGGATCGCCACCGTCGGCGACAGGATCAGGTCGACCTCGCGATAGACCGACTGCACCGAGCGGTAGATCCGGGTCTGCTCCGCCTGGGCCCAGGCGACATCGGCGGCCGAGTAGCGCAGGCCTTCTTCGTAGTTTGCGACCATGTTGGGGCCGAGCAGGTGCCGGCGCTTGGTGTAGTTCTCGCGCTGATTGTTCAGCATGCCGGTCGCCCTGAGCACGCCGAAAGCCTCATGTGCGCGGCCCATGTCGGGCGCGATCGGGTCGAGGGAGCGAAAGAGCGTCTTCAGTCTTGCGATGCGTTTCCTGAAGGTCTGGGCGATCCGCGTGTCGACCGGGCAGACGCCCCAGTCGAGGGTATAGCCGACGCGGAGCTGCGAAAGGTCGACGGGGACCGGATCGAGGAAGCTCTCGCTGTCGACCGGGCGCGACAGCGGGTCGCGTTCGTCGAAGGCCGCCTGCGCCGAAAGCAGCAGGCAGGTATCCGCGACCGTGCGCCCCATCGGCCCATGGGTCGGGATCATGTTCCAGCCCTGGCCGCGCTTGTCGGTCGGCACCAGGCCGGGCGAGGGTCGGAACCCGACGATGCCGCAGAACGCGGCCGGGATGCGCAAGCTGCCGCCGCCGTCGGAGCCGGTGCAGATCGGCAGCATCGAGGTCGCGAGTGCCACTGCCGATCCGCCGGAAGAGCCACCGGGCGTCCGCTTCGGATCGAACGGGTTGCCGGAGGGGCCGTAGACCGGGTTGTTGGAATTGGCGCCGGCGCCGAACTCGGGCACGTTGGTCTTGCCCACGACGATGGCGCCCGCTGCCCGGCAGCGCGCGACCATCGCGTCGTCCACCTTCGAGCGGTTGTTGCGGAAGATCGGCGAGCCGAAGCTGTTGATCAGCCCGGCCGCGTCGTCGAGGTCCTTCACGCCGAGGGGCAGACCATGCAGCGCCGGCAGGTCCTCGCCGGTCATCACCGCCTTCTCGGCCGCTTTCGCTTCCTTCTGCGCCCGGTCCCAGATCGTGTCGGTCACCGCCTTGACCGCGTGGTTCACCTGATCGATCCGGCGGCGGCAGCTCTTCAGCAGCTCGACCGGCGACAGTTGCTTGGCGCCGATCAGTCGGCGCGCCTCGACGGCGGAGAGATCGCAAGGCTCGGTCATCTGGCTCTCGGATTCAGGTGGGGGCGGGCGGCAGTCTAGGCCCGCCGTTCGCGACAAGCGACCGCTGTTCCCGCTATCGGCGTCATGTAATATGAAAATCAGCGAATCAGTGCGAAGAGCGGCGTCTTGCGGCGAGTCCTCATCTGCGGCGCGACAGGGTTCATCGGTCGCAACCTGGCGGAGCGGTTTGCAGCCGATCCACGCTACGTCGTCACCGGCGTCCATCATCGACGCCCGCCGTTCGACTACCCGAACCTCTCCTGGGTGCAGGCGGATCTCACCAGCGGAGAGGACGTCAACCGCGTCCTCGATGGCCAGGACGTCGTCCTGCAAGCGGCGGCGACGACGTCGGGCGTTCGCACGACCGTCACGCGCCCATCCGATCAGATCGTGGCCAATGCCGTGATGAACTCCTATCTCTTCGCCGCGGCGCTGGAGAAGCAGGTCCAGCACGTCGTATTCCCATCCTGCACGATCATGCTTGCATCGAGCGAACGCATGCAGTCGGAAGAGGATTACGATCCGCGCGTGCCGCCGCTTCCCGTCTACGAGGGAGCGGCCATGACCAAGCTCTATATCGAGAGCATGGGCGCCTTTTACGCCAAGCGGGGCAGCGTGAAGTTCACGATGCTGCGGCACTCGAACGTTTACGGTCCTTACGACAAGTACGACTTGCAGCGGAGCCATGTGTTCGGGGCGACGATCACCAAGGTCTTAGGCGCGACCGACGGGCGCGTGAGCGTCTGGGGCACGGGCGAGGAGAAGCGCGACCTGCTGCATGTCGACGACCTGGTGGATGCTTTCGCGGCGTCGGTCGAAAGGCAGCAGGAGTCCTTTGGCCTCTACAATATCGGTCGCGGCCAAGCCGTGTCCGTGCGCGACCTCGTCGCGATGGTCATCAAGGTCTCGGGCCGCAGCCTCGAGACGGTCTATGACGAATCCAAGCCGACGGCGAAGACCACCGTATCGCTCGACTGCCGCAAGGCGGAGAGGGAGTTGGGGTGGCGTCCGAAGATCGGTCTCGCCGAAGGGATCGGCCGGACGATCGCCTGGTGGCGGGAGAACCGGCCGGCCGGCTAGAAGCTCAAGGACGGACGCCCGGCGCCTCGATCGGCATGCCGCGGGCGCGGGACGCCAGGTAGAGCTCGAGCGCGACGTACTCGTCGGCACCGTAGGCATAAGGCTCGGCGCGCATGCCGATCAGGCAGTTGCGGAGCCGTCGCTGCAGCGAGCCCAGGCTCTGCCATTCCAGGCGGTAGATCGGATACCCGATCGGGTGCGCCTGCGGGATCGTCGCCGCGGCGAGCTTCCGTCCGGCATTGTCCTCGTGGCACTGGGCGCAGGACAGGTTGAGCTGTCCCTGACGCTGGTTGAACAGGTCGGCGCCGGCGGCGACGAACGGCGTCAGGCGCGGATCGGCGGGCGGCGCGATCGGCAGGTCCTTCGACTGCCGGGTCACGACCGCGGTCAGCGACAGCAGCTCCTTGCTCTCGTAAGGAAAAGCATCGGCCTTTTGATTGTCGGTGCGGCAGAGATTGATGCGCTGGGCGAGGTCGATCGGCCGCGGGTTCGCGCCGGAGAAGGCCGGGTACCGCGCGGCGACGCCGGCCATGGTCGAGACCGCGCCATGACAGTCGGCGCAGGACCGGACGGCGGCACCCTGCTTCCGGTTCCACATTGCCTCGCCGTCGAGCACCCAGAGCATGCCCGGGTTGGCGATCTCGTCGTCCTGCATCGCCTGCAGAGACGGGCTCATGTCGTGATAGCCCGATCGGCGTTCGCCGGGCGCCTGCGCCAGGGCCGGTGCCGTCAGCGCGACCAGAAGACCGAGAAGGACGCGTCCGGCAGGCCCCAAACTCATGCGACGGTGATCGAGACGGTCTCTTCGACCTTGAAGCCCTCGTCGCCGGTCCAGCGGAAGAAGAGGACGCCGGTCTCGGTCGCAGTGGTGAAGAACGAGATGAACGGGTTCGCGGCGACCGCCGAGGACAGCTTCATCCGGCAGACCTCGACGCCGTTATAGGTGCAGACGAAGTCCTCGATGATGTTGCGCGGAATCAGTGTGCCGTTCATCCCGGCGCGATATCCCGTTTCCATCGGGTGCTGGATCAG
>CAZDGR010000402.1:0-3950 GCA_964504845.1 uncultured Rhizobium sp.
TACACGCGCGGTCGAGCACCTCGCGCAGGGTGTCGATCTGCTTCGACAGGTCCACCGGCGCGTTGCCGACGAAGAAGCCGTAGTCGTGGGCGATGTCGGCGTTGGGCGTCGCGCCGCCGACGACCTCGTAGTCGTAGTACTTGATCACGTCGTGACGAAGGAAGTTGCCGCCGGTGATGATGCGGTAGCCGATATCGGCATCCTTCAGCGCCTTCATCGCCCGCTCGCGGGCGATGTGGTACTTGGGATTCAGGATCATCGTGAACGAGAAGGCCGACGACTTGCCGTTCTCCTTCTGGATGATGAAGCGGTCGTCGCCCTTGAACAGCTTCTGGAACAGCGTCCAGTTCTTGCGGCGGTCCTCGGTGAACTTGGGCAGCTTCTTCAGCTGCTCGACGCCGATGGCGCCGCTCATCTCGATCGGGCGCACGTTGTAGCCCGGCAGGATGAAGCGGTAGGCCTCGTAGAAGTCGGTGCTCTTGCCTTCGTAGATCGTCGTCGGCTGCGGCACGTCGCGGGTCCAGCCGTGGTTGCGCATGGCGCGCAGCAGGTGGAACAGCTCCTCGTCGTCCGTCGTCACCATCCCGCCTTCCATGGTCGAGATGTGGTGCGAGAAGAAGGTGGACCAGGAGTTGAGGTCGCCGAAGGTGCCGGCCTTCCGGCCGCCGAGCTCGGCGTCCATCGACTCGCAGTTGTCCTCGAAGAAGTAGAGGCCGTGCTTGTCGCAGAAGCGGCGCATGACGTCGAGCGCCGCCGGGTTGCCGAGGATCGAGACCGCGACCAGCAGCTTGGTCTTCGGCGTCAGGGCCTTCTCGAGCTGCTTCTCGTCCAGGTTCAGCGTGTTCAGGTCGACGTCGACGAAGCGGAGCTTCAACCCGTACTGATGCAGCGGGTGGTACGTGGTCGCCCACGAGATCGCCGGAACGATCACCTCGTCGCCGCGCTGGAGCGGATTGTTCTTCTTGTAGAAGAGTGAGGCCACCGCGACCAGGTTCGCCGACGAGCCCGAGTTCACCATCACCGCATACTTCTGGCCGAAATACCTGGCGAAGGCCTCCTCGAACTCGCGCACGTTCTTGCCCATCGTGAACATGCCGGAGTCGACCACCTTCTGGATGGCCTTGAGCTCCTCATCGCCCCAGGTCGGGGCGGCCAGTTCGTAGAACATTGCTCAGAACGGTCCGCGGAACTGCATCTGGTAGGCGAGCTGCGCCTTCTTCGGATCCGGCTTCCAGCGCTTGGCCTTGGGCTTGGCCAGCGCATAGGCCGCCTCGGCGATCGTCGCCGGGTTCGGATAGAAGAGCGCTTCGAGATTGGGTGCGGTCGGGCAGGTGGTGGCGGCGAAGCCCATGCGCTGCACCTTGATGCCGGCCTCGGGCCCGGCCCGCTCCAGCACGCCGGCGACGATCTCGGCCGAGGCGCCGCAGGTGAGCCACGAGTTGTCGACCACCAGCAGCCTCTTCGTCCTCTTCGCCGACTTGACGATGGTGTCGATGTCCAAGGGCACCAGGGAGATCGGGTCGATCACCTCGGCCGAGATCCCGGCCTCGGCCAGAAGCTCATGCGCGCGGAGGCACTCGATCACCATGTTGGAGACGCCGACCATCGTCACGTCCGAGCCCTTGGCGACGACGCGCGCCTTGCCGAACGGCACCGTATAGGCCTCGTTCGGCGTATAGGCCTCGGTCGGGTAGAGCAGGCGGTGCTCGACGAAGATCGTCGGATTGTTGTCGCGGATCGCCGAGATCAGGCAGCCCTTGGCGTCGTGCGCGTTCGACGGCGCCACGACCTTGAGGCCGGGCACGTGCATGAACATCGAGTAGAGGCCCTGGGAGTGCTGGGCGCCCTGGCCCCAGGACTTGCCGATCATGCTGCGCACGACCATCGGCACCTTGACCTGGCCGCCGTACATGTAGTGCGCCTTGGCCGCCATGTTGATGATCTGGTTCATGCACAGCATCAGGAAGTCCATCCGGATGTGCACATGGATCGGGCGCATGCCGGCCATCGCCGCGCCGATCGCAAGGCCCGTCATTGCGTCCTCGGAGAGCGGCGTGTTGAACACGCGCTCGCGCCCGAAGCGCTGCTGCAGGCCCAGGGTCGAGCCCTGGATACCTTTCGGATCGTCGACGTCGAGCCCGAAAAGGAAGACGTCCGGGTCGCGCTCCATCTCCTGGATGACGGCTTCCTTGAGCGCGTCGACGTAGCGGAGCACCCGGCCGTCGGAAGCCTTTTTCGCGCCGGCCCCCTTCTTCGCTGCGCTCTTCGTCTTGGCCTTAGTCGGCATAGACGTACTCCATCAGCGCGCGCGGCTTCGGCACGGGGCTCTTCTCGGCGAAGTCGATCGCCTCGGCGATCTCCTTCTCCACCGCCTTGTCGATCTTCTTGCGCGTCTCGTCTTCGAGCATCTTGCCGACCTTCTCGACCTGGTCGGTCTCCATCCAGGGCTGCAGCTCGTTCTTCTGGCGATAGCCGATGTGATAGTCGTCGCCCGGCCCGACATGCTCGCGCCAGCGATAGATCAGGCACTCCATGAACACCGGGCCCTCGCCCTTCCGCATCGCGTCGACCGCCCAGGCCGTCACGTTGCGGATCGAGAAGACGTCGCCGTCCTCGATCCGGAAGGTCGGGATGTCGTACGACGCGACGCGCTGGCAGAGGTGCTGGGTCGCCCAGCGCTTGGAGAGCGGCGTGTGGATCGCGTAACCGTTGTTCTCGCAGACGAACAGGATCGGCAGCTTGTGCAGCGAGGCGAAGTTCAGCGACTCGTAGAAGGCGCCTTCCTCGGTGGCGCCGTCGCCGAGGAAGGCCGCAATCACTGCGCCGGTCTTCCGCTTCTTGGCGGCGAGCGCCCAGCCCATCGCGATCGGGATCGTGGTGCCGACCACGGCCGAGGACCCGAGCACGTTGGCGTTGGCCTCGATCAGGTGCATCGACCCGCCCTTGCCGCGGGCGCAGCCGGTGTCCTTGCCGTACATCTCGGCGATCATCCCTTTCAGGGATCCGCCTTTGGCGAGGTATGTCGCGTGGCCGCGGTAAGTACCGCTGACCGCGTCCTTCTTCACGAGCATGTCGCACACGCCGACCGCGACCGATTCCTGGCCGATCGACAGGTGGACGGGACTCTTGATCTTGTCCGACGGGTAGATCCTGGCGACCTCCTCCTCGGCGCGGCGGATCAGCCGCAACGACCGATAGATCCGCTGGAGGTCTTTAGACGACGGGCTCGAACTCGGCTCCATGGCAGGCTTTCTGGTTCGTCCGCGACCCTCCTACCATTGCCCTGCAAAGGCGTACAGGACTTTGTAATCATCGGGTGATTCGGCACTTCCGGGTGCCGTTCTCGGCTCGGCTCCGGCGCTTGCGGGTGATATATCCCGACTCGTGACGCGCCCCGCCGGCATGGCCCTTCTCGACACCACCTTCGCCCACGCCTTGCGGATGTTCCGCGAGGGGCGGCTCAAGGAGGCCGACGCCGTTTGCCGCAGCCTGCTGAAGCTCGCGCCCGACAACGCCGAGATCGTCCATCTGCTGGCCGCGATCGGCTGCCGGACCGAGCCCGGGCAGGATTCGCTAGCGATGGCGCGCCGCGCGGTCGCTGGCGAGGCGCAGCGCGGCCTCTTCATCAATACGCTCGGCGTGATGCTCCGGCTGCTCGGCCGGAAAGACGAGGCGTCCGCCTGGTTCGGCCGCGCGCTCGGGCTCGATCCGCTGGCGGTCGAGCCTCGGCTCAATCTGGGCGGCATCCTCGCCGATCGCCGCGATCCACGCGCCGCGCCCGAGATGCGCCGCGCGCTCGCGCTCGCTCCCCAGTCGGGCGAGGCGCACAACAATCTCGGAGCCGTCGACATGCGGGCCGGCGTGCTGCCGCCGGCGATTCTGAGGTTCCGGCGGGCGCTGGCGCTGACGCCGCTCGCGGTCGATCCGTGGCGCAATCTCGGCGGCGCGTA
>CAZDGR010000403.1:0-3934 GCA_964504845.1 uncultured Rhizobium sp.
AGGTGTCGCCCGGCGTCAGCGTGTTGATGAAGTACTCCTCGACCTCGCCCAGCACGGGGCCACGCTTCATCTTCACCTTGATCGTCACCGCCTCGACGATCGTTCCAATGTTCATGCGGTAGCGCTGGGCGAGCGTCGGGTTGCCGATGCGCCAGCGGCCGCCCGGCGTCTGACGCAGCCGCTTGTAGCGCTCATAGGCCTTCAGCGCGTAGCCGCCGGTCGAGACGAAGTCGAGGACCGCGTCGAAGTCGGCACGCGCGAGACCCGCATAGGGCGCGGCACCGATCACCTCGTTGTAGACGTCGTCCGGCGCGAAGGGCTGCGAGCAGGCGAGCCCGACCAGGTGCTGGGCCAGCACGTCGAGGCCGCCGATCTTGGGCGGGTCGCCGTCGAGCTCGCCCCTGTCGACCGCCTCGATCGCCGCCCGGCACTCGAGCGCCTCGAAGCGGTTTCCCGGCACCAGCAGCGCGCGGCTGGGTTCGTCGAGCCGGTGGTTGGCGCGGCCGATGCGCTGGATCAGGCGCGAAGCGCCCTTCGGCGCGCCCATCTGGATCACCAGGTCGACGCCGCCCCAGTCGATGCCGAGATCGAGCGACGACGTGGCGACCACCGCGCGGAGCGCGCCGCGCGCCATCGCCGCCTCGACCTTCCGCCGCTGCTCGGGCTCGAGGCTGCCGTGATGGATGCCGATCGCGAGATTGTCGTCGTTGAGCCGCCAGAGTCCCTGGAACGCGATCTCGGCCTGGGCGCGCGTGTTGACGAACACGATCGTCGTGTTGTGCTTCTTGATCTGCTCGTAGATCTCCGGGATCGCGTGATGCGCCATGTGGCCGGCCCAGGGCGTCTCCTCCTTGGTCCGGAGGATGCCGATCTCCGGCCTGGCGCCGCCCTTGAGCACGACACGGCGGACGCGCGGGTCGTCGGGCTTGGCCTCGGTCGAGAGGAACGAGGCGAGCGCATCGGGGAACGCGACCGTCGCCGAGAGGCCGATGCGGCGCGCTTCCGGCGCCAGCCTGGCGATTCGCGCGAGGCCCAGCGCCAGCAGGTCGCCGCGCTTGGAGCCGGTGACCGCGTGCAGCTCGTCGACGATCACGCATTTGAGGTGCCGGAATATCTCCGGCGCGTCGGCATAGGAAATCAGGAGCGCCAGCGACTCCGGCGTGGTCAGCAGCATGTGGGGCGGCGTCCGGCGCTGGCGCTGGCGCTTGGAATGCGGCGTGTCGCCGGTGCGGGTCTCGGCCGAGATCGGCAACGCCATCTCGGCGATCGGGTCGAGCAGGTTGCGATGGACGTCGACCGCCAGGGCCTTCAGCGGGCTGATGTAGAGCGTGTCGAGACGGGGCGTCGGATCGGCGGCGAGCCTGACCAGGCTCGGAAGGAACCCGGCCAGCGTCTTGCCGGCGCCGGTCGGCGCGATCAGGAGGACCGACTCGCCGGCGCGGTCGGCCTCGATCAGCGCGAGCTGATGCTCGCGTGGCCGCCAGCCGCGCGCGGCGAACCAGCCGGAAAACGGCTCCGGCAGGCTCATCAGCTGCGGCGCTGGCTCCGCACGGATGCGGGCGTAGGCGAGAGGAGGATCATGACTCCCAAGTCTACCACGCCCCTCAGAGGCGCTTCACCGCGCGCCAGCCGGCATAAGCGAAGAACACCAGCACGAGCCCCTGCACGACCGCGAAGGGCGGTTCGTTGCCGTTGGGCGCGAGCGCGTTGAGGTGCGGAAACTTGAGGAACGACTGCACCACCAGCACGAAGGTGTTGAGGTAGAGCGAGACGATCGCACCGATCACGTATCGCTTCCGCCAGGAGCCTTCGAGATCGAAGCGGTAGACCGCGAGCAGGGTCGGGATCATCACCAGCGTGGCGACGATGCCGGTGCCGATCGCCGGGGTGAATCCGTTGAACGGGAAAAGGAAGCCGGTGAGGCTGGTCGCCAGCGTCGCGATCAGGAAGACATGGGTCCAGGCGTCGCGACGGACTTCGCCCTTGAGGAGGGCGCCGAGCACCGCGAAGCCGGCGAAGACGCCGACGAAGCTCAGGACGACATGGATCGTCCCGAACGTCGGAGATGCGAAGAACATGGCAGCGTCCCTTGCTCTGTTACCGCCACTCGGCCACAGAGTCAGGGGCCGCGTCTATCGCGGCGAGATCAGGCCGCGGCGGCGATCTCGCGCGGCAGCAGAACGGTGATGATCGTGCCGGCACCGGGATGGCTGACGATCTCGAGCTGACCGCCGAGCCTTTCGACCAGCGCCCGGGTCAGCGGCAGGCCGAGACCGGTGCCCTGAGGGCGGCCGCGCAGCGGCTTGCCGACCTGGCCGAAGGGCTGCATCGCGACCTCGACTTCGCCTGGCGTCATGCCGATGCCGGTGTCGCGGATCACCAGGAGCATCGCGCCTCGGAACTTGTCGATGCATGCCTTCAGCTTTACCGAGCCGCCTGAAGGCGTGAACTTGATCGCGTTGGTCGCGAGGTTGAGGACGACCTGCAGCAGCTTCGATCCGTCGGTGCGGAGCTCGGGGAATCCGGGTTCGATCTCGACCCTGAGGTGGACGCCGCTCGACTCGGCGAGCCCGTGCACCATCGAGACGGCGCGGTCGAAGATGTCGACGACCGAGACCGGCTCGACCGTGATCGGTTCGCGTCCGGCTTCGGCCTTGGCGAAGTCGAGCGCGTCGTCGCAGACGGCGGCGAGATGGGTCGCCGACTTGTGGATGTCGGCGGCATATCCCGGATACCGCGGATCGCCGAGCGGACCGAAGCGCTGGTCCTTCAGGATCTCGGAGAACCCGAGAATCGCATTCAGCGGCGTGCGGACTTCGTGCGCGAGATAGGCGGTCACTTCGCGGTCGTTCTTCTGGCGCGCCTGGTTGCGCGCTTCCAGCCGCGACATCCGTGCCTCGGCCTCGCGCAGCAGTGCCCGCGCCTCGTTGAGCTTGCGGGTCGCGACGACGGCTCGGCGCCACGAAGCGTGCCAGCGCGAGAGGCCGATCACCCGGTCCTTGAACTCGTCCGCTTCGTAAGGAATGCGGATCGCGTCGCCGACTGACAGCGCCAGCCGCCTATGCCTGGCATCTGCATAGAGCGACAACACGGCCGGCCGTTCGTCCTCGGGCAGCCGCCACCAGTAGGAGAGAGCATCGAGCGCGGTCGGACCTCCATGGGCGAGATCGAGGACGATCATGTCGTTGGCGCGCGCGCGCCCGAGCTCGGGCGGCTCGGCGCTGACGCGGAGGTCCTCGCCGGCGAGGAGCTGCTCGAGCTCGCGCGCGAGCGACGGCGGACCGAGAATGAGGACCCGTGGTTCGCCGGACGCCGGCACGGGGGACGTCGAAGTCATGGCCGACCAAGGACCACGAAACAGCTTAATCGGAGGTTAAACGCCCCCGCTTTTCGCACCCAGGTGCCGCTCGACGTAGCCCGACAGCTGGCCGAGGCAGGCTTCGAGCGAGTGCGTTCCCGTGTCGATGACCAGCTCAGGCGACTCAGGGGCCTCGTAAGGGGCTGAAATACCTGTGAATTCCTGGATCTTCCCGGCCCGCGCCTTCGCATAGAGGCCCTTGGGATCGCGCTTCTCGCAGGTCGCGAGGTCGGCCGAGACATGGACCTCGTGGAACAGGTCGGGCGCGATCTTCCGCACCCGGTCGCGGTCGGCCCGGTAGGGCGAGATGAAGGCGGTGATCACGATGATGCCGGCGCGGGCGAACAGGGCCGCGACCTCGCCTATCCGGCGGATGTTCTCCGTGCGGTCTTCAGGCGCGAAGCCCAGGTCGGCGGAGAGGCCATGGCGGATGTTGTCGCCGTCGAGCACGGTCACGTGCCAGCCCTTGCGGAAGAGATGCTGCTCCAGCTCGATCGCGAGCGTCGACTTGCCGGCACCCGAAAGCCCGGTGAGCCAGAGGATGCCGCTCCTGTGGCCGTTCGCCTGCCAGCGCTC
>CAZDGR010000404.1:0-3919 GCA_964504845.1 uncultured Rhizobium sp.
CCCGTGGGCTTATCGACACCGGCCGGCGCCGCCTGTGACGCCGGATCGGCCATGTCGACGCACATCGCTTGAACATCCTTGAGAGCGGTCAGACCGCGGCGGCAGCGAGCGGCCGATCCTCAGGCCGCTCATGCCAGCGGAGAGCCGAGGTGACGATCGTGTCGAGATCCGATCGGCTCGGAATCCAGTCGAGCTTGAGCCTCGCCTGGCTCGCATCGGCAACCAGCGAGGGCGGGTCGCCGGCACGGCGCGGCGCCTCGATCACCGGCACCGGGCGACCGGTCGCGCGCTCGACGGCGCCGATGACCTCGCGGACGGTACGCCCGCGGCCGGTGCCGAGGTTGAGCTTCAGCGACTGGCCGCCGTGCAGGAGATGGCGCAACGCCTGGACATGCGCCTCGGCGAGGTCCTCGACATGGATGAAGTCGCGGATCGCGGTGCCGTCCGGCGTCGGGTAGTCGGTGCCGAAGATGCTGAGTGCCGGTCCCTGGCCCAGCGCCGCCTTGATCGCCAGCGGGATCAGATGGGTCTCGGGCTCATGATCCTCGCCGATCTCGCCGTCGAGGTCGGCGCCGGCGGCGTTGAAGTAGCGAAGGCAGACCGACTTGGTCTCGTAGGCCTGGTCGTACCAGTCGAGCACGCGCTCGATCATCAGCTTGGATTCGCCGTACGGGTTGACCGGACGCTGCGGCGTGGACTCGGAGATCGGGACCTCGCCGGGAATGCCGTAAGTGGCGCAGGTCGAGGAGAAGACCATGCGGTCGACGCCGACGTCGCGCATCGCGTCCAGCAGCGCCAGGGTGCCGATCGTGTTGTTGCGGAAGTACTTGGCCGGATCGCTCATCGACTCGCCGACATAGGCGAAGGCAGCGAAGTGCATGACCGCGACCACACGTTCGGCCGAGAGCACGGCGCGAAGGCGCGGACCGTCGGCGATGTCGCCGTCGACCAGCGGGCCCCACTTCACAGCCTCGGTGTGGCCGTAGGAGAGATTGTCGTAGGCAATGGGACGGAAGCCGGCGCGAGCGAGCGCCTTGCAGGCATGGCTGCCGATATAGCCGGCGCCGCCGGTGACGAGAACGGAGGCGTTCATGCCCGAGCCGTCTCCTGAATGCTTCTCACCACCATACCGTCCCTCTGAGTGGCCCATGTCCTCGTGGCTCCTCCGGGAACCGCGCGCTTGGATCAGCGCTCACGGGCCCGTGACTGCCACGAAGATGATCGACCTTGGCGACGAAAGTTAGGACCGACTATGGCGGAAGCACGGCACAGGACCGGATGCGGTGTCCCTGAACAGACCCCGTCGTCCGAGCCTCCCGGCCTCCCCGCCGGACCGTCTCGTAGGACGCCCAACCGATCAAATCAAGGGTTTTCAACAACTAAGCGCGCGGTAGGTTGCCGCGCGGGCACGCCTACTTTTTAGGCTTCTCGCCCTGCTTCGCGTCAGCGGGCTTGCCCTTTTCGTCCCCGCCTTCGGCTTCGGCCGCGGTCGGCTCCGAGGTATTGGGGTTATAGCCGGGGCCATGCCGCAACATGTAGCGCTTCAACCAGCGCGCCTCCGCCCCGGTCATCGTCACCCACTTGGCGGCAAGCTGGTCGCCGACGGTCAGAACCTCCGCCGTCGCCGGGATGACGATCGAGTCCTGCTCGAGCTCGATGGTGATCCGCGGATAGAAGATCTGGGTGGCGACCAGGCCGCCCGTGTAGGGCTTCAGGATGAAGCCGAAGCCGTCCCACTGGAACAGGTGATAGACGGTGGAATCGATCTGCGCCTTGCTCGACTTGATGACCGCCGCGGCCTTTCCCGGCGGGACCTGGGCCGCATCACCCTTATTCCTGTTGAAGAGAAAACCAAGCATGGATCGATCCCTGGCGAACGTGCGGCGGGCGAGCACGGTGGTGCCTTCGCAGCAACGAGCAAGGACTGCTTATAGAACGCAGATCGCGATGGGTCTAGGCCGCCTGGGGTTAACGCGCCGTTAAAGGCGCGCCTATTGCCGGGAAGCGGCGAGGCGGACGCCGAGGCCGATCAGGGTCGCGCCGCTCGCCACCCGGAAGATCCGGGCAGCCCGCTCGCTCCGCCTGAGCCCGTCCAGCAATCGCACCATCAGCGCGACGGTGACGAGGTCGGCGGCAGTGAAGGCGAGGTTGACGATCCAGCCGAGCACCAGGAACTGGACCCAGGCCGGCCACGCCGCGCCCGGATCCACGAACTGAGGCAGGAACGCCACGTAGAACAGCGCCGCCTTGGGATTCAGCGCCTCGACCATGACGCTTTCGAGAAACGCCCGTCGCGCGTCGCGGTCGCGCACCGTCGGCAACGCGCTCGCATCGAAGCGGCTGCGGATCATGCTGATCCCGAGCCAGACGAGGTAAGCGGCGCCGAAGAGCCTCAAGGCCAGATAGAGATCCGGCACCATCTCGAGCAGCGCTGCGAGGCCGGCAGCCGCGGCGAAGACATGCAACAGGCCCCCGACATGAATGCCGGCGGAGGCGAGCAGCCCGCCGCGGCGACCGCGCGCCAGGGTCTGCGCCGCGGCGTAGAGGATCGCCGGCCCCGGAGTGACAGCGAAGATCAGCGTCGCGACCGCGAAGGCAATCCACTGTTCCATGGTCAGACCGAGAAGTACTTGGCCTTGGGATGCAGGATCACCAGCGCCGAGGTCGACTGCTCCGGATCGAGCTGGTCTTCCTCGGTCAGCGTGACGCCGATCCGATCGGCGCCGAGCAACGTCAGAAGCTGCCGCTGGTCGGACAGGTTCGGGCACGCCGGATAGCCGAAGGAATAGCGGCTGCCGCGATACTCCTGCTTCAGGAGGCCTTCCATGTCGCGGGCCTCGTCCGCGGAGAAGCCAAGCTCGGCCCGGATGCGCTTGTGCACGTATTCGGCCATCGCCTCCGCCATCTCGACCGAGAGGCCGTGAAGGTAGAGGTAGTCCTGGTACTGGTCCTTGCCGAACCAGTCGCGCGCGACCGTCGAGGCGTTGGCGCCCATGGTCACGACCTGGAGGCCGATCACGTCGCGCTCGTTATCGGTGACGTCGCGGACATAGTCGGCGATGCAGGTGCGCTCGCCGTCGGCCTGGCGCGGCAGCGTGAAGCGCGCCGCCTCCGTGATCCCGTCCTGCTGGAACAGGATCAGGTCGTTGTTCTCGGCTGCGGCCTTCCAGTAGCCGTAGATAGCCTGCGGCTGCAGGATCTCGCGCTCCTGGGCGATGCCGAGGATGCGGCGCAGAATCGGCTTCAGCTCGGTCTCGGCGAAGCGCCGGTACTCGCCGCGGGTCTTGCCCGACTTCCGGAAGCCCCACTGGAATTGATAGAGCGTCATCTCGTTGAGATAGGGCACCAGCGCCTTGGACGAGACCTGCTCGAGGAACCTGGGGCCGAAGAACGGCGGCACAGCGATCGGCTGGCCACGGGTCAGCTCGCGGCGGCGCTCCAGGATCCAGCCGGCGTCGATGGTCTGGTCGTTGGCGGCAGCCTGGCCGAGCTTCCGCTTCTTGTTGCTCGCCTTGCCCTCGCGCGCGGCCGAGCGCTCGGCGACCATCTGGTCGAAGTTGCCGCTCATGACCTTGTCCATCAGCGCCAGGCCGTCGAAGGCGTCGCGTGCGTAAGCCACCCGGCCGCAGGCATAGGTCTTGGCGCAGTCGTCCTCGACATAGGCACGCGTCAGCGCAGCGCCGCCGAGCAGCACCGGCGTCTTCATCTCGCGCTTGGTCATCTCGACCAGGTTGTCCTTCATGATCACGGTCGACTTGACCAGCAGGCCCGACATGCCGATCGCGTCGGCCTTGTGCTCCTCGGCCGCCTTCAGGATGTCGGAGATCGGCTGCTTGATGCCGAGGTTGACCACCTTGTAGCCGTTGTTGGTCAGGATGATGTCGACCAGGTTCTTGCCGATGTCGTGCACGTCGCCCTT
>CAZDGR010000405.1:0-3914 GCA_964504845.1 uncultured Rhizobium sp.
GGCCGCCGCGTCGCCGCCGAGATGGCGCGCTGGAACATCGAGGTCGACGATTCCTCCGGCCAGCCGCTCAACGGCAGCGCGGTCGGCACCTTCATGCGGCTGATCCTGACCGCGATCGAGTCCGACCTGGCACCGGTCGACCTGCTGGCGCTGCTCAAGCACCCGATCGCCTCGGGCGGCCTCTCGACGCCGGTGTTCCGCGACCTCGCACGCAGGCTCGAGCACGCGATCCTGCGCGGGCCGCGGCCGGCACCGGGAATCGCGGGGCTCAGGAGCGCGCTCGCCAATGCCGAGATCAAGGACGACCGGGAGAAGAGGACGCTGACGGCCTTCGTCGAGGACCTGGGCGCACGGCTCTCGCCGCTGATCCAGGGCATCGAGGGCCGTGAGGCGACGCTGACGGCCCACCTCGCCCATCACATCGAGGCGGCGGAAGCGCTGGCCCGGGACGACGCGTCGAGCGGCGCCGAGCGGCTGTGGCGGGGCGAGGCCGGCGAGATGCTGGGCACGGCGCTTGCCGAGATCAGCGAGGCCGCCGGCACCTTCGCGCTGGCGCGCGGGTCCGACTATCCGCAGCTCTACGACGCGCTGACCGAAGGGCTGGTGGTGCGCCCGCAGCGCGGCCAGCATCCACGCCTCTCCATTCTCGGGCCGCTCGAAGCGCGGTTGCAGACGGCCGATGTCGTCGTGCTCGGCGGGTTGAACGAGGGCACCTGGCCGCCGGAGCCGCTGGCCGATCCGTGGCTGTCGCGGCCGATGCGGGCACGCTTCGGCCTGCCGGCACCGGAACGGCGCATCGGCCTCTCGGCGCACGACTTCGTCGAGCTGGCGTCGGCGAAGCAGGTGGTGCTGACCCGGGCCGAGCGCGTCGACGGCACGCCGACGGTCGCGTCGCGCTGGCTGCTTCGTCTCGACGTCGTTCTCGGCGAGGACGGCGCGCAGCGGCTCAAGCGCGAGAGTGCTGCCCGGCGCGCCTGGGTCGAGGCGCTGGATGCGCCATCGGGCCCGCCGCAGCCGATCGCGCCGCCGGCACCGCGGCCGCCGGCCGAGGCGCGGCCGACGCGGATGTCGGTGACCGAGATCGAGCGCTGGATGCGCGATCCTTACGCGATCTATGCACGCCACGTGCTGGGCCTGAAGGCGCTCGACCCGATCGACGCCGATCCGGGCGCGGCCGAGCGCGGGCAGTTCATCCACGCAGCCCTCGATGCCTTCGTCCGCGACTTTCCCGACGGGCTGCCGCATGACGCGCGGGCGCGGCTGATCCAGATCGGCCGCACCGCCTTCGGTGCGGCGCTGGACCGGCCGGGCGTGCGCGCCTTCTGGTGGCCGCGCTTCGAGCGGATCGTCGACTGGTTCATCGAGACCGAGACCGCGCGGCGGCCGGCGCTCGCCGCCTCGGTCACCGAAGCCAAGGGCAGGCTCAAGCTCGGCGACTTCACGCTGACCGGCTTCGCCGACCGGATCGACCGGCTCGATTCCGGCGGGCTCGTGATCCTCGACTACAAGACCGGCGTCCTGCCGAAGGAAGAGCACGTCGCCCTCGGCCTCTCGCCGCAGCTTCCGCTCGAAGCGCTGATCGCCGAGGCCGGCGGCTTCGAGAACGTCGAGGCCGGCAAGGTCGAGGCGCTCGAATACTGGCGCCTTTCCGGCGCCGATCCTGCCGGCGAGATCAGGAGCCTCGCCGACGGCGATCCGAGGCAGCTGATCGAGGCGGCGCGTGCCGGCCTGCTCGCCCTGATCGCCAAGTTCGCCGATCCTAAGACGCCCTACCTCTCCCGTCCCGATCCCGTGTCGGGCCCGCGCTACAGCGACTACGACCATCTCGCCAGGGTGAAGGAATGGTCGACGCTGGAGGGATGACACCATGCCTCCGGTAGCCCGCGCACGATCGCCAGAGCAGCTCGCGGCGGCGCGGCCGGAGGCGTCCGTCTGGGTCGGCGCGTCGGCCGGATCCGGCAAGACCTCGGTGCTGTCGGATCGCGTGCTCAGGCTGATGCTGCTCGACGGTGCCAGGCCGGAGCGGCTTCTCTGCCTTACCTTCACCAAGGCCGCCGCCGCCGAGATGAAGACCAGGGTGATGGCCGAGCTCGCCCATTGGGCGGCGGCAGACGACATCGTGCTCGCGGAGCATCTTCACAGGCTGCTCGGGCGTGCGGCGACCCGCGACGAGGAGGAGTGCGCCCGTCGTCTCTTCGCCCGCGCGCTCGATGCGCCGGGCGGGCTCAAGATCCAGACGATCCACGGCTTCTGCCAGAGCCTGCTCGGCCGCTTCCCGCTGGAGGCCGGCGTCGTTCCCTATTTCGATCTCGCCGAGGACCGGATTGCCGCCGAGCTGATGGCGGAGGCGCGCAACCGCGTGCTGGCCGCGGCGCGTGTCGGCGGCAACCTGGCCGAGGCGCTTTCGGTCGCGACCGAGCGTGCCGGCGAGGATCGCTTCGACACGCTGATCCAGGATCTGGCGCGCGAGCGGGGCCGGCTGATGCGGCTGGTCGAGGATCAGGGCATCGACCCGGTGGTCGCGCGGATCTTCGCCCGCCACGACGCCGATCCGACCGAGACGCCGGAGCAGCTGATCGCCGAGGCTGTGCGCGACGGTGCCTTCGATCTGGTCTCGCTCCGCCGCGCCTGCGGCGCGCTCGCCCGCAGCGGCGTCGAGGACCAGCGGCGCGCACCGGTTCTGTCGAGCTTCCTCGCCGATCCGAAGACCCGCGTCTCCGCGTTCGAGGCTTATCGCTCGATCTTCCTGACCAAGGACGGCACGATCCGCACGCGGCTGGCGGCCAAGGCGGCGGAAGCGCATGACGCGCGCTGCAAGGAGACCTTGCAGAAGGAGGCCGAGCGCATCCTCCGCCTCGACCAGAAGATCAAGGCGCTCCGCATCGCACGATCGACTTCCGCGCTGGTACGCCTCGCGGTCGCGGTGATCGGCACATATGCCGAGCTCAAGCAGGCGAAGGCGCTGCTCGACTACGACGACCTGATCCTGAAGGCGCGCGACCTGCTGTCGATGGAGGGCGTGGCTCCCTGGGTCCTGTTCAAGCTCGACGGCGGCCTCGACCACATCCTGATCGACGAGGCCCAGGACACCAACCCCGACCAGTGGCAGGTGGTGCAGCACCTGGCCGAGGAGTTCTTCGCCGGTGTCGGCGCACGCCCGGACGTGACGCGCACGATCTTCGCAGTCGGCGACTACAAGCAGTCGATCTACGGCTTCCAGCGCGCCGATCCGCGCGAGTTCCAGCGCATGCGGCTGCACTTCGCGATGCGGGTCGGCGGGGCCGAGCGCATCTGGGACGAGGTGCAGCTCGAGACCTCGTTCCGCTCGACGCCGGCGGTGCTCGCCTCGGTCGACGCGGTGTTCGCCCGTCCCGAGGCGCTGGCCGGCGTGACCCCCGACGACGCGCCGATCCATCACGTGCCGCATCGGAAGGGTGCCGGCGGGCTGGTCGAGATCTGGCCGCTGGAAGAGCCGGCCGAGCGAGATCCGTTCGAATCCTGGACGCCGCCGGTCGAGCAGCGCGCCGGCCACGATCCCGAGACCGAGCTCGCCCGCCTGATCGCGCGCCGCATCGCCGAATGGATCGATCGCAAGGAGATGCTGACGGCCAAGGGCCGGCCGATCCGCGCCGGCGACGTGATGGTTCTGGTGCGCCGCCGAGGCACCTTCCTCGATGCGCTGGTGCGGGCCTTGAAGCAGCGCGGCGTGCCGGTCGCCGGCGCCGACCGCATCCTGCTCACCGAGCAGCTCGCGGTGATGGACCTGATGGCGCTCGGTCACGCGCTGCTGCTGCCCTCGGACGACCTGACCCTCGCGACCGTGCTGAAGAGCCCGCTGATCGGCCTGGATGAAGACCAGCTCTATCGGCTGGCTCACGGCCGCGAGGGCTCGCTGTGGAAGCGCCTGCAGTCGA
>CAZDGR010000406.1:0-3901 GCA_964504845.1 uncultured Rhizobium sp.
ACCTCGTAGAGCGAGTCCTTCTTGCAGAGCCCGCTTTCGGCGGTGATCAGGTCGGAGAGCGCGTCCGTGCGCTTGGCCAGCAGCTCCGCCGTCGCCATCAGGATCTTCTGGCGGTCGTAGCGGGTCAGCTTGGGCCTGTAGCCGGCGGCGATCCTGAACGCCTCGGCCACCTGCTCGCGCCGAGCCCGCGGCACGGTGCCGACGACTTCGTTGGTGTAGGGATTGAAGACCTCGACCCGGCCCTCGCCTTCGACCTTGCGGCCGGCGAGGCGAAGCGTCTCGTGCAGGGGCTCGGGAGCGGGGCGGCGGAGCGCGGTCATGCGCAAGGTCCTTCAGTGGGCGGCGCGGTTGAGCACGACGTCGAAGATGTCGAAGTTGCGGAGCCGGCCGCCGGCCAGACCGGCCTTGCGGTTGGCGATCAGCGGCACCTTCTGCTCGGAAATGCCGCCATGGCTGCGCAGCGGCTCGGTGAGGCCCGAAAGATCGTGCTTGGCGGCACTGGTGCCGAGCACCTTGTGACGCGTCGAGACGATGACGATCTCGCCGATCCGTTCGGGCGGCAGCTCGAAGCGTGAGGCCGCCTCGGCCCGGGTGAGCGCCGCTTCGATCCCGTCCATCTTCTTCAGGCGCTCGATCACGCCCGATGCCTCGCCTTCCGGCAGGTAGGCGGTGGCGAAGGAGCCGAGCGCGCCGTGATGCACGACGTAGGGATCGGTGATCGGCAGGATCACGCGCGCCTTGGCCACGCCGATCCACTGGTCGAGCAGGTCCTGCAGGTAGATCACGTCCGGCTGGCCGCCCTTGTCGTGCTTGGCGTTCATGCCGTGATCGGCGGTCAGCGCGACCACGCAGCCCATCGCGTCGAGCTTCGCCAGATAGCCGTCCATCATCCTGTAGAAGGCGTTGGCGACCGGGGTGCCGGGGGCGTGCTTGTGCTGGATGTAGTCGGTGGTCGAGAGGTACATCAGCTCCGGCCGGTCGCGCTCCATCAGCTTGACGCCGGCGGCGAAGACGAACTCGGAGAGGTCGGCCGAGTAGACGCTCGGCAATGGCTTGCCGACCAGGTCCATCACGCCGTCGATGCCGTTCTCGGCAAGCGAGACCTTGTCCGCCTTCTCCGAGGAGAAGCTGACGGCCTTGCCTGGACCCAGCGTCAGGCCCTTGCCGAGCAGGGCGCGGAGCTTGTCCTTGGCGGTGACGACGGCGATGCGGGCGCCCTGGCCCTGAAACGCCTTGAAGATGGTGTCGACCCGAAGGTGCTTCGGGTCGTTCATCATCACCTCGGCCTTCGACTCGGGATCGAAGAAATAGTTGCCGCAGATCCCGTGCACCGAAGGCGGAACGCCGGTAACGATCGAGAGGTTGTTCGGGTTGGTGAAGCTGGGCACGACACAGTCGGCGAGAACATTGGTGCCTTCCTTCAGGAGACGGCCGAGGAAAGGCGCGTCGCCTGCCTCGGCGGTGCGCTCGATGTAGCCCGGCTCGGAGCCGTCGACGCAGACGACCACGACCGGCTGCTTCGGTGACGCGTAGCTGCGTCCGTTGACGGTGACGGTCATGGAATCAGGCGGCCTTCTTCAGGGTTACCCCCATCTCCGCCAGCACTTCCGCGACGGCAGCAAGCGCGCCCTTGATGTGGTCGGCGCCGATGCGGCCGATGCAGCCGATCCGGAACGAGTCGGCGACCGTCAGCTTGCCCGGATAGATCACGTATCCGCGGTCCTTGAGCCCGTCGTAGAAGGCCTGGAAGCGGAAGGCGGGATCGGTCGGCATGTGGAAGGTGACGATGATCGGCGCCTGGAGCGCCGGAGGCAGCAGCGACCTGAACCCCAGCTTCGCCATGCCGTCGATCAGGAGCTTGCAGTTGGCGGCATAGCGTCCGCCGCGGCCCTTCACGCCGCCTTCGGCGCGGTGCTCCTCGATCGCCTGGTGCAGCGAGACGATCACGTGGATCGGCGGGGTGAAGCGCCACTGGCCGGTCTTCTCGAAGGCCTGCCACTGGTCGTGGAGGTCGAGCACCAGCGTCGTCGCGTTGCCCTTGGCCGCCTTCAGCGCGTCGAGCCGACAGACGACGAAGCCCATGCCGGGCACGCCTTCCAGGCACTTGTTCGAGGAGGCGGCGAGCGCGTCGTAGGGAACCGCGGCGGCGTCGATCTCGAGCGCGCCGAAGGCGCTCATCGAGTCGATGAGGAGCTTGCGCCCATGGGCGGCGACGACGCCCGCGATCTGGCGGATCGGGTTCAGGATGCCCGATGTCGTCTCGCAGTGGACCGCGAAGACATGCGTGATGGACGGATCGGATCCCAGCGCCTCGTCGAGCGCGGCGAGGTTCGGCGGCGTGTCCTCTGGCGTCTCCAGGATGCGGTGGGCGCGGCCGGCGATCTGGCAGATCTTGGCGGCGCGATGGCCGTAGGCGCCGTTGACCAGCAGCAGCACCTTGCTGCCGCGCGGCACGAAGGTCGTCAGCATCGCCTCGACCGCGAAGGTGCCGCTGCCCTGCATCGGCACGGTCACATGCGTGCCGACGCCTCCGGCAATCTCGACGATCCGCTCCAGCACCTCGCGGTTGATCCTTAGGAATGCAGCGTCACGCGAGCCCCAGTCGTGGACCATCGCCTGCTTGACCGTCCGCGACGTGGTCAGCGGCCCCGGTGTCAGCAGAAGAGGATCGCCGGTCTCCGAGGCTGCAGGCTTGGTCGTCATGTGAAGCTCCGCGAGGCTGGATCTAGTGCGAGCGTCCGCTTCCATTCGCCATAAATCCAATACATTATACGGATACGAACTATTGAAATAATCGATATGAATCCCACCCAGCTCCGGGCCTTCCACCATGTCGCCCGCGAACGCGGGTTCACGCGGGCCTCGGCGGTCGCCGGCGTCAGCCAGCCTACGCTCTCGGGGCAGGTGAAGGCGCTGGAGGAAGCCTATGGCGTCCGCCTGTTCGATCGGCGCGGCCGCGGCGCCCAGCTGACCGAGCTGGGCCAGCGTCTCTTCGCCCTGACCGACCGGATGTTCGCCCTCGAGGAGGAGGCGCGGGCGCTGCTCTCCGGCACCGCGACGCTGACCCACGGTCATCTCAAGGTCAGCGCGGACTCGGCCTATCACGCGGTGCCGATCCTGGCGGAGCTCAAGCGCCGGCATGGCGGCCTGACCTTCTCGCTCAGCCTCGGCAACTCGGTGACCGTGCTGCGCCGGCTCTTCGACTACGAAGCCGACGTCGCGGTGATGGCGAAGCTGACCTCGGACCCGCGCCTGTTCACGCAGCCGTTCCGCGCGGACCGCCTCGTGCTTTTCGTGCCGCATGGCCACCCCTGGGCCGGCCGGCGCCGGATCCGGCTCGCCGAGCTCTCCGGCCAGGACGTGGTGCTGCGCGAGCGGGGATCGGTGACCCGCGGCGTCTTCGAGGCGACCCTGGCCGCGGCCGCCGTCCGCCCCGGCGCGATCATAGAGGTCGAGAGCCGGGAGGGCGTCGGCGAGGCGGTCGCCGCGGGCTTCGGTATCGGCGTCGTCTTCGAAAGCGAGTTCCGGCCGGGCGACCGCTTCCACCGCATCGCCGTCGCCGGTGCCGATCTCGCCGTCGCCGAGTACGTGGTCTGCCTCGAGGAGCGCCGGGGGCTGGCCCTGGTGCGCGCCTTTCTCGATGCTGCGGCGGACCTGAGCGAGACCCGGACATGAGCCAGACTCTTTTCGACCTTGCCGCTGGGATCGACGAGGATCCCGTCGCCGGCTTCTGCAGCGCCGGGGCTCCCGGCGCAGATCGCGATCAGCGCGACAAGGAGGGCAAGGCACCGCTGATCTGATGTCGTCGCGCTAATTCGCGTCGTCGCCAATTTCCCAGTTCATCCAAGGGCTAAGGAGGTCACGGTTTGGTCACGGTACCCCTCTCTGTCCATCGGCGTTT
>CAZDGR010000407.1:0-3886 GCA_964504845.1 uncultured Rhizobium sp.
CGAGCTCCGGCACGGTGGTGGCGTTCTCCGGGATCGGGCACTCGAACCAGTCGACATCGAGCTCCGCCAGGCGGTCGATCGCGCGCCCGGCGGAGGCCTCGGTGAAGCGCCAGTGGCAATCGACCATGACGCGGGCCTCGGGTCCCGCCGCCTCGCGGACCGCGGCGACCCGCGCGATGCCGGCGTCGATCAGCGGTCTTCCCGCCTCGCCGTCGGCGATCGCCGGCGTCAGGTCGTCGAAGGGGGCGACCTTGAAGCGCGTGAAGCCGGCGGCGGCCGCATGGCGCGCGCTCGCCGCGAAGCCTTCCGGCTGGCGATCGACCGTTCGCCGGTTGATGTTGGCGTAGAGCGGGACGCGCCTGCGTTGCACGGGGCCGAGAAGCTGCCAGACCGGCTTTCCCTCGCGCTGGCCCTTCAGGTCCCAGAGCGCCTGGTCGAGCGCACTCGACACCGAGGCCTCGACCGTGCCGCCATCCGGCACCGGCACGTCGAGCGGCGCGGGCTCTGCCGGCCTATTGACGAGGTAGGGCGTGAGGCGCGCGACCTCGGCGACGAGATCCGCCTCGCGTGCGTTCAGCGTCGCCTCGCCGGTGCCCGTTCGGCCGTCGGCGTCGGCGACCGAGACGAAGGTCCAGATCGTCTTCGGGCTGATGCGAAGCGGCAGGGCCTCGATGCTGGCGATCCGGCTCATCCTTCGGCTTCCGTGCGTCGAGTTTAGTATGTGACAATCAACGGACGTGTCGGCCCCGCGCCGACCGAACTACGATACAACGGCGTCAAGCCGCTCCGAGGGAAATCCTTCGAGGAGTGGAGGAAGAGCTTCCCGAAGATCGCGGGCCTCGCTTTGCCGCGGGAGCCGTATCGGCTGGAGTACATGGACTACGGGCCCGATTCGGACAAAGGCATCGTCAGCCGCCCGCCGAGGGTGATCGACCGCGCCGGCGTGCTGGCGCCGATGGTGCGGGTTCCTTTGGGCACCTATGCCGGCTGGAGCCCCAGAGTTCAGCCGAATTCCGCCGGCATCATGCACCAGATGTACGGGAGCTACATACCGTTCCCCGAGACCAGGGAAGAGCGCGAGGCGACCGGCGATCCGCGCCGGTCGATTCTCGAACGCTACGGCTCCAAGGAAGGCTATATGAAGGCCAACGAGGCGGCGGCACGAGCGCTGGTCGCCGAGGGCTTCATGCTGGAGGAGGACGTCGAGCGTGCGGTCGCCGAATCCCGTGACTGGAGCCGCCCGCTCCACGATGTCGGCCTAGAATGAGCCGATGAGCGAGCTCGCCGCCGCGCAAGCGGCGTTGAAATCCGTCTTCGGCTTCGACGCGTTCCGGCCCGGCCAGCCCGAGATCATCGGCGCAGTTCTCGACGGCGAGAACGTGCTGGCGGTGATGCCGACCGGCTCCGGCAAGTCGCTCTGCTACCAGCTTCCGGCGCTGCTGCGCCCCGGCCTCACCGTCGTCGTCTCGCCGCTGATCGCGCTCATGCGCGACCAGGTCCGCCAGCTCCAGCAGCTCGGCGTCGAGGCCGCCGCCCTCAATTCGTCGATCGAGCACGACGAGGTGAAGCGCATCCGCCAGTCGATGCGCGACGGCAAGCTCAAGCTCCTCTATGTCGCACCCGAGCGGCTGGTGCGTCCCGACACCGCCGAGATGCTGACGAACGCCGGCGTCGGGCTGCTGGCGATCGACGAGGCGCATTGCGTTTCGCAATGGGGCCACGACTTCCGCCCCGAATACCTCCGCCTCGGCGAGATCCGCGAGCAGATCCGGGCCTCCCAGACGATCGCGCTGACCGCGACCGCCGACGGCCCGACCCGCGCCGACATCGTCGACAAGCTGTTCCGGCTCGCACCCCGCACCTTCGTCCGCTCGTTCGACCGGCCGAACCTGCATCTGGCGATGCAGCCCAAGGACAATGCGCGAAAGCAGATCGCCGCGTTCCTGGAATCCCATCGCGGCCAGAGCGGCATCGTCTACTGCGCCTCGCGCAAGAAGACCGAGGAGCTGGCGACCCATCTCGGCCTCGCCGGCTACAGGACGCTGCCCTATCACGCCGGCATGGCGCAGCAGGACCGCGACGCCAACCAGGACACCTTCATGCAGGAGGACGGCGTCGTCATCGTCGCGACCGTCGCCTTCGGCATGGGCATCGACAAGCCCGACGTGCGCTTCGTGGCGCACGCGGACCTGCCGGCGAACGTCGAGGCCTACTACCAGGAGATCGGCCGTGCCGGCCGCGACGGGCTGCCGGCCGACACGATGACGCTCTACGGCCTCGACGACATGCGGCTCCGCCGCCTGCAGATCGAGGAAGGCGAAGCGAGCGAGGCACGCAAACGCATCGAGCGCCAGCGATTCAATGCGCTGGTGGCGCTCTGCGAGTCGCCGCGCTGCCGCCGCCAGACCTTGCTCGCCTATTTCGGGGAGTCTTCCGACCGCTGCGAGCGTTGCGATCTCTGCCAGGGCGACATCGAGGTGTTCGACGGCACGGTCGAGGCGCAGAAGGCGATGTCGGCGATCCTGCGCACCGGCGAGCGCTTCGGCACCGAGCATCTGGTCAACGTCCTGACCGGCAACGCCACCGAGCAGGTCAAGCGCTTCGGCCACGACACCTTGAAGACCTTCGGCGTCGGCAAGGACCGCGACGCCAATGGCTGGCGGTCGATCCTCCGGCAGATCTATGCGGCGGGCTTGATCTCGCTCGACATCGTCGAGCACGGCCGCTGGACGCTCACCGAGCACGGCCGGCGCGTGCTGCGGGGCGAGGAGAAGCTGGAGCTCCGCACCGACGTCGCCAACCGCGCGGTCGGAAAGAAGGCGAAGCGCCGCGCGACCGAGGCGGCCGCCGTCGCTACCGGCGGCGCCGACGGCTCGCTCCTGACGGCGCTCAAGGCCCTGCGCACGACGCTGGCCAAGGCCCAGCGCCAGCCGGCCTATGTGATCTTCCCCGACCGCACCTTGATCGAGCTGGCGTCGCTCAAGCCGACCACCAAGGATCAGCTGGTCGGCATCCATGGCATCGGCGAGGCCAAGCTGAAGCGCTACGGCACCGCCTTCCTCGACGTGATCCTGCGCCATCGGCTGGCGAATGGGGTTGACGGAGGCGCCGGCTCGGGCTCCGCTTCCGCCGGGACAGGAGACTGACATGCGGAACGACGCGGAACTCTGGCAGGCGCGCGTGGATCTGGCGACGATCTGCCGCTGGGCCTATCGCAAGGGCTTCCAGAGCGGCGTCGGCAATCATTTCAGCCTGATGGTGCCGGGCGCCGACGACGAGTTCCTGGTGACGCCGGAAGGCCTCTACTGGTCCGAGGTCACCGCTTCCAATCTCGTCCACTGCACCTTCGACCGGAAGATCGTCGAGGGCGAGCACGGCGTCGACGACACCGCCTTCTTCCTGCACGCGCCGGTGCACAAGGCGATCCCGGCGGCGAAATGCGTGCTCCACACGCACAGCCCGAAGACGACCGCGCTCTGCATGATCAAGGGCGCCAAGCTGGCGCTCGCGCACCAGAGTGCATTGGGATATGTCGGCCGCACCGCCTATGACGAGAACTACGGCGGCCTGGCTCTCTCCTGGGAGGAAGGCACCCGCGTCGCCAGCCTGATGGGGCCGAAGGACCACACGATCCTGCTCCGCAACCACGGGCCGCTGGTCGTCGGCGACACCGCGGCGGAGGCGTGGGTCAGGCTCGAGTTCCTGGAGGAGCTCTGCGGCTGGCAGCTGGATGCGATGAAGACCGGCTGGGAGCTGCAGGAAGTGCGCCCCGAGGTCCATGCCGACGTGCTCGCGCGCGTCGACAAGGGGAACGCCTCCTACGCCAGGATACAGCTCGCGGCGATGAAGCGCGTGCTCGACCGGGAAGAGCCCGACTACAAGAACT
>CAZDGR010000408.1:0-3877 GCA_964504845.1 uncultured Rhizobium sp.
CAGCGTGAAGGGCTACGCCGAGTCGGCGACCTTCGCGAGGGGCAAGTTCGCGCTGAGAGGGTTGGCTCAGAGCCTGGCGCGCGAGCTCGGTCCTAAGGGCTTGCACGTGGCCCATGTGATCGTCGACGGCGCCATCGGCCGCGCCGGGGCGAACGAGGCGGGAAAGCTCGATCCCGATGCGATCGCCGCCACATATCTGCAGATCCACCGCCAGCCCAGGTCGACCTGGGGGCACGAGGTCGATCTCCGGCCCTCGGTCGAGAAGTTCTAGGCTCGTTTCGCTGGCAGGAGTGTCGGCTTGCGGGGGCGGCGAGGCGGCTGCCATGCTCGACCGATCCCGTTCCATCCGCGAGCCAGACATGCTTCCCGACCAGCGCGCGCTCTTCGACATCCCGGACGACGTCACCTACATCAACTGCGCCTATCTCTCGCCGAACCTGAAGGCGCAGCGCGAGATGGGGCACTGGGCGGTCGATCGCAAGGTCCATCCCTGGACCATCGAGTGGAAGCACTTCTACGACGACGTCGAGCGCGCCCGCGTGCTGTTCGCGAAGCTGATCAATGCCACGCCCGAGGACATCGCGATCGTCGCCGCCACCTCCTATGGCGTGGCGACCGCCTCGCAGAATCTCGGCCTCAAGGCCGGACAGAACGTCGTCGGCCTCGACGGCGAGCACTACTCGACCTTGCTCGAATACAAGCGCCGCTGCGCCGAGGCCGGCGCCACGCTGAAGCAGGTCGCGAAGCCGAAGGACGGCGACTGGACGCGCGACATCCTGGCTGCGATCGACGAGAAGACCGCCTGGGTCGGCGTGCCCAACTGCTATTGGACCGATGGCGGGCTGATCGACCTGCAGAAGATCAGCGACCGCGCGCGTCAAGTGGGCGCGGTGTTCATCACCGACGTGACCCAGTCGCTCGGCGCCAAAGGCGTCGACGTGAAGAAGCTGAAGCCCGACTACCTGATGTGCTCGGCCTACAAGTGGCTGCTCGGCCCGTATGGCCTCGGCTTCCTCTACGTCGCGCCCCATCGCCAGGACGGCCGCCCGCTGGAGCAGCACAACTACGGCCGCGCCGGCAGCCAGAGCTCGGCCAACCGCGGCATGGGCGATTCCTACGCCCCCGGCGCCCGGCGTTTCGACATGGGTGAGCGGAGCCACTTCATTCATTTGCCCATCGCCAATGTCGGCATGGAGCAGCTTCTGGCCTGGGGCCAGGACGAGATCGAAGCCACGATCGAGCCGTTGACGAAGCGGATCGCCGAGCATGCGGCCGCCCGGCAGCTCGCCGTCCCGCCGGCCGAAGCTCGGGTTAAGCATTTCATCGGGCTGCAGTTTCCGGGCGGCGTGCCGGACGGCCTAGGCGACCGGCTGAACCGGGAGAAGTGCTTCGCCTCGGTCCGCGGGACCTCCTTGAGGATGAGTCCGCACGTCTACAACAACCTTGCGGAGATCGACCGGTTCTTCGAAGTTTTCGACCGGGTCGTCGCCGGCAAGGATTGAGCTAAACGCCCATAAGGGCGTAATCTAAACATATGGGAGTGAGCGTCGCGGGCCTAAGCGCAGCCGCGCTACTGGGAGGTATCTCCGGGCGGACATCGGTCGCCTCGGTCGCGTTGTCGCGCCCGTTGTCGGACGAAGCCAGGGCAAGACCCGAGGCGACGCTTCTCGCCGGCGCGCTCGACATCTCGCAGTCTTCCGGCAGCCGTCAGGGCGCGCTCATCCAGGTGCCGCCGTCGCCGCTGGCATCAGGCACGCTCCAGGCGCTGCAGCAGTCTTCCCAGCAGTTCGCCGTCCGCAGCAATTCGATCGAGACGCAGATCGCCGAAGCGCCGCAGCGCGAGCTGCGCCGCGCGCTCAACTCGGTGGTTCGCGAGAGCACCGTCACGACGCCAGACACCACGATCTCGACCACCGTCCAGACGCCATCGACGACGGTGACGCGCACGGTGACCGAGACGGTCACGGTTCCGGGTGAGGAAAGCGCCGGCGTACAGGAACTGCGCTCGCTGCTTGAACGTGCCGCCGCGAGGGCCGGCGAGAGCGAGGATCGCGGCAGCGGCCGCTCTTCCGATCGACGCGTCCAGCGGTATGCGGATTCGGTAGAGCGCCGCGGCGACCAGCTTCTGGATTCGCTCGACCGGATCGTCGATCGCGGCGGCAGCCAAACCGACCGTCGCGTCGAGCGCGCGTTGGACGGGCTCGGCGAGTCGTTGGTCCGCACCATCGATCGGCTGTTCGATCGCGGCGGCGAGCGCGGCGTCAGCGCCCTCGACGAGATCGTCGAAGAGAACAGCTCGCGCATCGTCGGTACGTTCGGCCGGGTTCTGGAGGCGACCGGCGACGACGTCAACCGGCAGCTCGAGGATCTGCTGGTGAGGGCGGGGCCCGAGGTGATCGAGGCCCTCCAGGGCGCCGTCGATCGCGTGCGGCCGACGACGACGGAAGAGCGGACCCGCGAAGTGACCGAGGTGATCCCGGGCACGACCGAGACCGTCACCACGACGATCCCCGGCAGCACGATCACCACCAGCAACCGCGAGATCGTCGAACAGCCGCCGACGCCAACCGAGGCGCGCGCAGAGGTCCGCCGCCAGGTCACCGCCTATTCGAATGCGTCGAACCTGATCGCGCCGCTGGAAGAGCTCGCTTCGCCGCCGCCGGCGGTGCCGAACCCGGCGGCCGCCATCCAGCGTGTCGAGCCGGGCGGCGACGGCGCTGGCCTTGCCCGCGACGCGCGCGGCCCGATCCGCCGCGAGGACAACGAGGGCGATCGCCGGGTTCGCCAGACGCGCGACGAGAACCGCTTCCGCATCGAGGAACCGCGTCCGCGTCCGGAGATCGTCGTCGAGCGTCCGGAGCCGATATCGGCGGGCCTCTCGTCGCTGGCACCGCCCATCCGTTCGACCGAGGAGAGCAGCCGGCAGCCGGGCTCGCTGGTCGAGATCGCGGCTTAGGCCGGATCAGGCACCGTCGAGCGAGCGGAAGCGCCGCCTGAGCGCGAAGGCATCCGGGGTGACGCGCGCCTCCAGACGTGCTGCCCGTTCCTCAAGAACCCGGATCCGCGCCCGCACGTCCTCGACCCGTGCCTGCGGCACGGCGTCGGGAAGGCTCGGCACCCGCTGCTGGACCCAGCCGAACACCGTCTCGCGCTCCATGATCAGCCACAGCGTGGCGTAGATCGCGAAGAACAGCGGCGGGTTCATCACCAGGAGCACGATCGAAGGGCCGCGCACCGCCCAGGTGCTCCACCCGAGCCAGCGCGCCAGGCCCGCGACCACGCCGAAGGCGATGCCGCGTTCCGGATAGCGTCGGAACGGCCCGCGCTCGCGCTTGCGATAGCGGTGCTCGTCGCGCTCGCCGCGCTCGGCGGCCTTGGCCTCCATTTCGGCGTGAAAGGAATCCTCGGCCTCGCGTTCGCGGCGCCGCCGCTCGCGCCGCCACTCGCGTTTCCACCTGCTCATGCCTTTTCCCTCCACGCCGGGTCCTCGGCATCGAGCACGCGTTCCAGCGTGGCGATGCGATCCTCGAGGCGGCGCGCGATGGTTTCGAGTTCGCCGAGAGCGGCGGCGTCGATGCCGCCGGTCCGCTTCTGCTGGCGCCACACCGTCACGTAGTGGAGCACCAGCCAGAGCGGCAGGACGAAGCCGACAATGACGATCGCCGGCACGACGAAGAGCATGGACGTGAACACGGGGACATGTCCTATCTCATCAGGAGCCGGATTTCACCTTGGCGCGGAGCGCTTCGAGCTCCGCCTCGACCGAGCCCTCGGCCTCGAGGTCGGCGAACTGCCGCTTGAGGGTCGGGGTGCGGCCCTTGTCGAGCACGTCGGCCTCGCCTTCCAGCTCGTCGATCCGGCGGTGCATGCGGTCGTA
>CAZDGR010000409.1:0-3874 GCA_964504845.1 uncultured Rhizobium sp.
GCCTCGGCGGCGATCAGGATCACCTCGGCGTCGGCCTCCGGCGTCTCGGCGCCGATCAGCTCGAACCCGACCTGGGTGAACTCGCGCTCAGGGCTCAGCTGCGAGCCCATCACCCGCATGACTTCGCCGGCGTACGAAAGTCGTACCGGCCGCGGCGCCTTCTTGAGCCGCGTGGTCGCGATCCGCGCCACCTGCAGCGTCATGTCGGGACGCAGAGCCATCATCCGCTGCGAGACCGGGTCCATCATCCGGAAGGTCCGGTTGGCGACCGACTGGCTCACCTGACCCAGGAGGCTGTGCTCGAACTCGACCAGGGGCGGCTTGACCCGCTCGTAGCCGTGGGCGGCGAAGCACGCCATCAGGCTCTCGACGACCCGGGTCTCGTGGTCGCCGTCCGGCGGCAGCACGTCGCGCAGCCCCTGAGGCAGGAGCGCGCGGGAGGTCAGATCCGATCCGCTGGCGGACTGGGACACGAGACAGGCTTTCCGATCGGGATTGTGCGGCGCGGCATTGAGTAGCCGGTTTGGACGGCAGCGGCAACCTCGGAAGAAAGCCGTGACCGGACGCCGCACCGCGGCAAATCGATTGACCCTCGGGCGCCCTCTCCTTAGCTTCGGAGCTGGGCCACGCTCCCCCACCGGAGCGCAACTATTCTGCAAGGGATAGGCGATGACGAACACCCCCGGACTCCGTCCGAAATCCCCCAATTTTTCATCCGGACCCTGTGCCAAGCGACCCGGCTGGTCGCCCGAGGCGCTGTCATCCGCATTGGTCGGCCGCTCGCATCGCTCCAAGGAAGGCAAGGCGCGGCTGGTCGAGGTGATCGACCGCTCGAAGGCGATCCTCGGCATGCCGAAGGACTATTGCCTGGCGATCGTTCCAGCCTCCGACACCGGCGCGGTCGAGATGGCGCTCTGGAGCCTGCTGGGCGCCCGCGGCGTCGAGGTGCTCTCCTGGGAGAGCTTCGGCGAAGGCTGGGCGACCGACGTCACCAAGCAGCTGAAGATAGGGGACGTCCGCGTCGTGAAGGCCGACTACGGCCAGCTCCCCGACCTGAAGGCCGTGGATTGGTCGCGCGATGTCGTCTTCACCTGGAACGGCACCACCTCGGGCGTGAAGGTGCCCGACGGCGGCTGGATCCCCGACGACCGCCAGGGCCTCGCGATCTGCGATGCGACCTCGGCCGCCTTCGCGATGGACCTGCCGTGGCCGAAGCTCGATGTCGTCACCTGGTCCTGGCAGAAGGTGCTGGGCGGCGAGGCGCAGCACGGGATGCTGGCGCTCTCGCCGCGTGCGATCCAGCGCCTCGAGAGCTACGTCCCGCCATGGCCGTTGCCGAAGCTGTTCCGCATGACCAAGGCCGGCAAGTTCGACGAGGCGCCGTTCAAGGGCGAGACCATCAACACGCCGTCGATGCTGGCGGTCGAGGACGCGCTCGACGGGCTTCGCTGGGCAGAGAAGGTCGGCGGCCTGAAGGGTCTGATCGCGCGCTCGGAGGCAAACCTCAAGGCTCTGTCCGGCTGGGTCGACCGTACCGAGTGGGTGGGCTTCCTCGCCAAGGATCCGGCCAACCGATCCTCGACCTCGGTCTGCCTCTCCTTCGTCGATCCGTGGTTCCTCGGCCACGGCGACGAGGCGAAGGGGGCGATCGCCAAGAAGGTCGCGGGATTCCTCGAGGCCGAGGGCGTCGCCTTCGACATCGCCTCGTACCGTGACGCGCCGCCGGGCTTGCGCATCTGGTGCGGCGCCACAGTCGAAGCATCCGACCTCGAAGCCCTCACGCCTTGGCTCGACTGGGCTTACGCCCGCGCCAAGGCCGCCTGACCGGAGTCCCCGTCCATGCCCAAAGTTCTCATTTCCGACGATCTTTCCCCGCTCGCGGCGGAGATCTTCCGCTCGCGCGGCATAGAGGTCGACGTCAAGATCGGCCTCAAGCCCGACCAGCTCCGGGCCATCGTTGCCGAGTACGACGGCCTTGCCATCCGCTCGGCGACCAAGGTGACGAAGGAAGTTCTCGACGTCGCGGCCCGCCTCAAGGTCGTCGGCCGCGCCGGCATCGGTGTCGACAACGTCGACGTCAAGAACGCGACCCAGAAGGGCGTCGTGGTGATGAACACGCCCTACGGCAACGCCATCACCACGGCCGAGCATGCGATCGCGCTGATGTTTGCGCTCGCCCGCGAGATCCCGGCCGCCGACCGCTCGACCCGTTCCAGCAAGTGGGAGAAGAACCGCTTCATGGGCGTCGAGCTCGCGGCGAAGACGCTGGGGCTGATCGGCTGCGGCAACATCGGCTCGATCGTCGCCGACCGCGCGCTGGGCCTCAAGATGAAGGTGATCGCATTCGACCCGTTCCTGACCGAGGACCGCGCCAAGTCGATCGGCATCGAGAAGGTCGAGCTCGACGACCTTTTCACCCGGGCCGACTTCATCACGCTGCATGCGCCGCTGACCGAGTCGACGAAGAACATCATCGACGCCAAGGCGCTGTTCAAGATGAAGAAGGGCGTGCGCATCATCAACTGCGCCCGCGGCGGCCTGGTGGTCGAGGAGGATCTGAAGACCGCGATCGAGTCCGGCCATGTCGCCGGAGCCGCGCTCGACGTGTTTGCGGTCGAGCCGGCCAAGGACAACCCGCTGTTTGCCCTCGAGCAGGTGATCGCGACGCCGCACCTCGGCGCCTCGACCACCGAGGCGCAGGAGAAGGTGGCGCTGCAGATCGCCGAGCAGATGAGCGACTTCCTGCTGACCGGGGCGGTGGCCAATGCGCTCAACATGCCGTCGGTGACGGCCGAGGAGGCGCCGAAGCTGAAGCCCTACATGCGGCTTGCGGAGCTTCTCGGCAGCATGCTGGGCCAGGTGGTCGAGCGCGAGGTGACGGCGGTGACGCTGGAGCTGGAAGGCCATGCCGCCGAGCTGAACCCGCGGCCGCTGATCCAGGCGGCGCTCGCCGGCCTGTTCCGCCCGATGCTGGACAGCGTCAACATGGTCAACGCACCCGAGATCGCGCGACAGCGCAACATCGCGGTCAGCGAAACCCGCCACGAGCGCGACTGCGACTACCAGACTCTGCTCAGGCTCACCGTTGTCACGGAGGCACGCTCGCGCTCGGCCGACGGCACCCTGATCGGCGGCACCCGCCCTCGCCTGGTCGCGGTGCAGGACATCGCGATCGAAGCCGACTTCGGCAAGCACCTGCTCTATGTCCGCAACAAGGACAAGCCGGGCTTCATCGGCGCCATCGGCACAGTGCTGGGATCGGCAGGCATCAACATCGCGACATTCCATCTCGGCCGCACGGCGCCGGGAAAGGACGCGCTCTGCCTGATCGAGGTCGACCAGGCGATTCCGGAAGGGGTGCTGGAGAAGGTGAAGGGGCTGAGCCAGGTCGAACGGGTACGCACACTCAGCTTCTAGAAACGAGATCCCGCCGCGGGTGGGGACAGCGGCGGGATCGTTCGAACTACATGTCCAGCTTCTTGGCGGCGCCCTGCGCCTTGCTGGTCGCCTCGCGTTCCTTGGTCATCCAGCCATCGCCCGAGAGCACGAGGCAGGAGACGCCGTTCGGTCCGGTCGCAAGCACCGTCCAGGTGCCGGACTCGGACGAGAGAACCTCGAACAGCCCGCCGCTATGCGTGACGCCGACCGATTGAGGCTCTTCGTTGAACTCAGCCTTCAGCTTCTCGACAAGCGCTGCACGTGGCGCGCAGATCTGCTGGCCGCCGGGCATCCGCTGCTGTGCGTGAGCCGCGCTCACCGTCAGCGCCATCAGGGCCGAGGCCGCGAAGATCAGGGGTTTGCGAAGCATCCGAGTACCTTCCTTTCAGGACCGGCCTCGTCGAGCGACGTGGCGATCCGTTCATCTGCGAACACA
>CAZDGR010000410.1:0-3862 GCA_964504845.1 uncultured Rhizobium sp.
GCGTGCCCTTGATGCCGTAGACGTCCTTGATCGAGATCGGCAGGCCCTGCATCGGGCCGGCATCGACGCCGACCGCGAAGGCGGCCTCGGCGGCGCGCGCCTGCGCCTCGGAAGCATCCTTCATCCAATGCTTGTAGGCGTTCAGCTTCTCGCCGGTGCGCGCATGGCGCTCGTTCGACTCGGCCCACAAGGCGAGCGGCGAGACCTGGCCTTCGCGAAGCGCCTGCCAGAGACGATGAGCCGGCGTGTCGCCGAGCGTGAAGCGGGACATGGGGAACCTCCTAACGTCGAGAGGGGGCGCCGACGGCACGCCAGACGCCAAGCAGGATCAGCGCTCCGCCGATCCAATGATAGAAGCGGATCGGCTCGCCGATCACGGCGAGGGCGATCAGCGCCACGTAGATGGGCCCGAGATACATGCCGAGGCTGGTCGGCCCGGGACCGAGCACGCGCTGCGCATATCCGTAGGCCTGATAGGCGCCGACGGCCGGCACCAGCGCAAGGAACAGCACCGCCCCGACCGTGCGGCCGTCGAGGCCGAGCGTCGGCCCGGTCGAAGCCTCCCAGACGTAGAAAGGCAGGAGGGCCAGCGTGCCGAGCACGCAGATCGCGGTGAAGCGGGCGGCGGCGCCGAGCCGGCTCTTCTTGTGCTGCAGGATCAGCACGTAGACCGACCAGCCCGACATCGCGAAGGCGACCCAGAGGTCGCCCGGCACGAAAGCCAGCCTGGCGAACATGCCGGGATCGCCCTTGAAGACGACGATCAGCACGCCCGTGACCGCGAGCGCGATGCCGAGCGCCCGCACCAGCGTCAGCCGCTCGCGGAACAGGACCGCCGAGATCGCGACGATCAGGATCGGCGAGACCGCGTAGATCAGCGCGATGTTGGTGGCGGCCGTGGTGGCGCCGGCGATGTAGACCGGCGGGCCGCAGACGACGACGCCGAGAAAGCCCAGGACGAAGAGCACCGGCAGCTCGTCCAGGATGGCCTGCCGGCCTTCCCAGAGCTCGCGCCAGGTCAGGACCGTCATGATCAGCGCCGCGATCGCCCAGCGCCAGAAGGCGAGCGCGTTGGCCGGAAGCTCGCCGCCCAGCGCGCGTGCGGTGATCTGGTTGCCCGCGAACATCGCCGGCGCCGTCAGCAGCAGGGCATAGGCCCAGCGGCGCCTGGCCGCCGACCCGCCCTCGTCGGTCGCGGTTCCCCCGGTCATCGCCCGACGCTCAATGGAACAGCGCGGCGTAGATCACATAGAGCCAGGAGAGGAGGCCATGGAGGATGGCCCAGCCGATCGACTGGTTCTTCGTGTACGAAATCGCGATCGCCAGCGCCGTGCCGAAGCCGATGCCGGCGCGGATGCCGTCCGTGCGTGCGTAGATCCACATGGCCCGCTCTTTCTTGCTACGGCGGACCCTACCCCGATTCCAGGAATGGGCCCCGTTTTGGCAAGTTAAACGGAACAGGTCCGCCGGCGCGATCCGCAGGCCCATGAATCGGATCCGCACAGCCTCGCCCCCGGGGTGACATTCCAACTGAATCAATATCGTGACCGCTTTGTGAGGGTTGATTTAGAATTTAGTAGGAATTTTATGATTTTTTGATTAGATGTTTCCTCGAAAGTCAGGGAGCGCCCCCGTGGCTGCTAGCATGGACCGGATCGAGCTGACGTCGGCGACCTTGTTCGAGGCGCTGCAGGGGCTTGCCAATGACATCCGGAAAGAGATGGGGCTGATCGACCGCGACGGCGGCACCCCCGACGAGCTCCAGCTCACCCGCGTCCGCGACAAGGTGGTCGAGTTCCAGTCCCTGATGGTCGTCCTCGACAACGCGCTGTCCAAGACCCGCGAGGGCGGCACATTCGTTCGCGAGATCGTCGGCGGCATCGCCCAGAAGCTCCTGATGCGGGCGCTCAGCTACGAGACCGCCCATGTGGCGCGGCTCGAGGGCGAGAAGAGCGTGCCGCTGTTCGGCGCGGTCATGTTCGAGCGCGACCTCCGGCAGCTCGACCGGCTGGCGGAGCAGGTGACGACCCGTCCGCCCGAGCTCGAGGCCCAGGTCACCGCCGCCCGCGGCACGTTGATGAACCTGATCAAGCGCTGCCCGGAGATCGACGACTTCGGCTGATCTTGCCTCCGGCGGCGGGCCGAGGCTGTATGCCCCGGTCCTTCCAGCCGGAGCCTCCATGCCTTCCCCCCTCGTCCGCTCGGCAACGCCCGCCGATGCAGCCGTCATCGTCCAGCTGATCCGGGAACTCGCCGCCTACGAGAAGGAGCCGGCGAGCTCGGTCAAGATCACGGAAGCCGACGTGCTCCGCGACGGCTTCGGCGAGCGACCGCGCTTCGAGGCGCTGCTCGCGGGCCAGGACGGCCGCGCCGACGGGCTCGCCCTCTTCTTCCACAACTACTCGACCTGGGAAGGAAGGGCCGGGATCTACCTCGAAGACCTGTTCGTTCGCGAAGGCGCCCGCGGCCAGGGCCTCGGCCTGGCCCTGATGCAGCGCCTCGCCGAGATCGCGGTCGAGCGCGGCTGCAGACGCTTCGACTTCTGGGTCCTCAACTGGAATCCCACGCGCGAGTTCTATCACCACCTCGGATTCCGCCACATGGACGAATGGCTTCCCTACCGGCTCGACGGCGCCGGCCTCTCGAAGCTGGCATCAGGGGAGACCGTCCGATGAGCGCCTTTCTTTCCGTGACCGGGCTGACCACGATCGGCCTCCTGATCGCCTCCAACGTCTTCATGACCTTCGCCTGGTATGGGCATCTCAAGTTCACCGACCGGCCACTCTGGATCGTGATCCTGGCGAGCTGGGGAATCGCCTTCTTCGAGTATTGCCTGCAGGTGCCGGCAAATCGCTGGGGCTACAGCACCTTCAACGCGGTCGAGCTCAAGACCATCCAGGAGGTGATCACGCTGCTGGTCTTCGCCGTGTTCTCCATCGCCTATCTCGGCGAAGGCATCAAATGGAACCACCTGGCCGGCTTCGGCTGCCTGGTCGCGGCGACGTTCTTCATCTTCAAAAGCTGAACAAGGCGTTAGACTGTCCCTCATGGGGGAGCTGCGGCGCACGCTCTACGCGGTTGTCGAAACCGGCTACCAGGGCTATCCGCCCGGCCGGGCCTTCGACATCGCGCTGGTCGCGATCATCCTCGTCAACATCGCGGCGACCGCGATGGCGACGGTACCGGGAACCGGCCCCGAATGGCTCATGGTCTTCCGGACCGTCGAGTGGGTGGCGGTCGGCATCTTCACGGTCGAATACCTGACCCGCATCTGGGTCTCGGTCGAGGATCCGCATGCCCAAGGCATCAACCCGTGGACCTGGCGGCTCCGTTACCTGGCGACACCGCTCGCCATCATCGACCTGATCGCGATCCTGCCGAGCTATGTCGAGCTTATCGTCGGCGCGGCCTGGGAGTTCACTCTGGTCCTGCGCGTGCTGCGGCTGTTCAAGCTGCTCCGCTTCACCGGCGCCTTCGACACGATCTTCGCCGTGATCCGCGCCGAACGGCAGCCGCTGATCGCCACATTCTGCGTGATCGCGGTCATTCTGCTGCTGATCTCGACGATGGCCTACGTCGCGGAGCGCGAGGCGCAGCCGGACAAGTTCGGCAGCATCCCGGCGGCGTTGTACTGGGGTGTCGTGACGCTGGCCACGGTGGGATATGGCGACCTCGCGCCGGTCACGCCGCTCGGCCGCGTCACCGGTGCGCTCGGCGCCGTCCTCGGCATCCTCGGCTTCGCCATGCCGGCAGGCATCATCGCCTCGGGATTCATCGAGGAGCTGCGCCGGCGAGACTTCATCGTCACCTGGCAGCTTGTCGCCAAGGTGCCGCTTTTCCGGCATCTGACCGCCGCGCGCAT
>CAZDGR010000411.1:0-3852 GCA_964504845.1 uncultured Rhizobium sp.
GCGGAGATCTGCTACGCGACCGTCGCCATGGTCACCGACTACGACTGCTGGCACCCCGACCACGACGCCGTCACCGTCGACCAGGTGGTGAAGGTCGTGATCGCCAATGCCGACAATGCCCGCAGCCTCGTCTGCGAGGCGGCGCCGCGGATGAAGGACCACAAAGGCCCCTGCAAGCACGGCTGTCAGGGCGCGCTCGAGCACGCGATCATGACCCATCCCGACAAGCGCGACCCGGCGCTGCTCGCCAAGCTCGACGCGGTCGCCGGCAGGGTCCTGAAGAAGTGACACCGGTATTCGGCATCGACCATGTCCAGGTCGTCGTCCGCGACCTCGAGATGGCGAGGCGCACCTGGGCCCGGCTCGGCTTCACGCCGACGCCGCGCGGGCGGCACCTGGGCCGCGGCAGCGGCAACTACTGCCTGATGCTGCGCGAGGGCTATATCGAGCTGATCGGCATCGTCGATCCTGCGCTTCCGACGTCGAGCCTCGATGCCCATCTGGCGCATGGGCCGGGCCTGATCGGGCTCGCCTTCGGCGGCTCATCGGGCGCGGACGCGGCCGGCCACCTCGCCAAGGCCGGGCTCGCGCCGACCGGACCGACGCGCCTCGAGCGCATCATCGAGCGCGACGGCGTCGATGCGCGCCTGGCCTTCGACATCGTCAACCTGCCGGACGGGACGGTGCCGGGCTTCCGCACCTTCGTCTGCTGTCATCTTTCGGAGAAGGAAGTGCGCGAGCCGGCCTGGCTCGACCACCCGAACGGGGCGGTCGCCACGTCCGGCTTCGTCGTCGCCGCCGCCGATCCGGCCCCCATCCTCGACGGCTTCCGGCGGATCTTCGGCGCCGCCGCGATTCGAGGCCGGGTCGTCGATACCGGGCGCGAGCGGATCGAGGTGGTGACGCCCGACGACCTGGACGCCGTCTATCCGGGGGTCAGGGCGAGGCCCGGCCGGCCGCTGCCGTGCCTGATCGGCTTGTCCGTTAAGGTCGAGGACCTGAAGCGGTGCAAGGCGGCGCTCGAATCGACCGGGGTCGACCCCAAGCCCGGCCCGGGCGGCTCCATCCTGGTCCCGGCGGACGAGGCGACCGGCGCCGTGGTCGCTTTTCATACCTGAGGGTTCGTTGTTTCGACCGCCCTCGGCTGCTATATGTCCCCCTCAAGCCTCCGAGTGGATTCGATGGTTCGACGCAGACGTATCTACGAGGGCAAGGCCAAGATCCTCTACGAAGGGCCTGAGCCCGGCACGCTCATCCAGTACTTCAAGGATGACGCCACCGCCTTCAACAACCAGAAGCGCGGCGTCATCGAAGGCAAGGGCGTGCTCAACAACCGCATCTCCGAATACCTGATGACCAAGCTGGCGGAAATCGGGGTGCCGACGCATTTCGTGCGCCGGCTGAACATGCGCGAGCAGCTCGTGCGCGAGGTCGAGATCATCCCGATCGAGGTGGTGATCCGCAACGTCGCCGCCGGCTCGATCGCCAAGCGCTTCAAGATCGAGGACGGCACGCCGCTGCCGCGCTCGATCGTCGAGTACTACTACAAGTCCGACGAGCTCGGCGATCCGATGGTCTCGGAAGAGCACATCACCGCCTTCGGCTGGGCCACCACCCAGGACCTCGACGACATGCTGTCGCTGGGGTTGCGCGTGAACGACTTCCTGGTCGGCCTGCTGCTCGGCGTCGGCCTCAAGCTCGTCGACTTCAAGCTCGAGTTCGGCCGGCTCTACACCGAGAACGACGAGATGCGGATCGTGCTGGCCGACGAGATCAGCCCGGACAATTGCCGCCTCTGGGACGCCCGCACCAACGAGAAGCTCGACAAGGACCGGTTCCGCCAGGACCTCGGCAACGTCAAGGAAGCCTACCAGGAGGTGGCGCGCCGTCTCGGCGTGCTGACCTGATCGTCGCGTACGGCGTTTGAGTCCAACCTGGGGGCGTTTACGCCCCCTCGTCGTCCCTAAGGAGACCCATGAAGGCGACCGTCCACGTCACCCTCAAGCCCGGCGTCCTCGATCCGCAGGGCACCGCGATCGGCCACGCGCTTTCCGGCCTCGGCTTCGCCGGGGTCAATTCGGTGCGCATGGGCAAGTTCCTCGAGCTCGATCTCGCCGAGACCGACAAGGCGAAGGCCGAGGCGGCGGTGAAGGCGATGTGCGAGAAGCTGCTCGCCAATACCGTGATCGAGTCCTATCGGGTGGAGATCAGGTGATGAAGGCAGCCGTCATCAGCTTCCCGGGATCCAACCGCGAGCGTGACATCATGATGGCGCTGGAGCGGGCCGGCGCCAGGCCGACGCTGGTCTGGCACGGCGACGCCGAGATCGCGGACACCGACCTGATCGTCGTGCCCGGCGGCTTCTCCTACGGCGACTACCTCCGCTGCGGCGCGATGGCGGCCCACTCGCCGGTGATGAAGGCGGTGAAGGAGGAGTCGGCGAGGGGCACGCCGGTGCTCGGCGTCTGCAACGGCTTCCAGATCCTGATCGAGGCCGGCCTGCTGCCGGGCGCCTTGATGCGGAACGCGTCCCTCAAGTTCGTCTGCCGCCACGTCCATCTCCGCGTCGAGGACAGCCAGTCGGTGTTCACCAACGCCTACGAGAAGGGCCAGGTGATCCGCGTGCCGGTGGCACACGGCGAGGGCAACTACACCGCCGATCCGGACACGCTGAGGAAGCTGGAGGATCGCGGCCTCGTCGCCTTCCGCTACGTCTCCCCAGAAGGCAAGACCGATGCGGATGCCAACCCGAACGGCTCGACCGACGCGATCGCCGGCATCTTCAACGACTCGAAGACCGTGCTGGGCCTGATGCCGCATCCGGAAGACGCGACCGATCCCCATGCCGGCGGCACGGATGGTCTCGGCATGTTCAAGAGCCTGGTGAACGCGCTCCACTGATGATCCCCAACGCCAAGATCACCGACGAGGTCGTGAAGGAACACGGCCTCACCCAGGACGAGTACGCGCTCCTCCTGAAGATCATGGACCGCGAGCCGACGCTGGCCGAGCTCGGCATATTCTCGGTCATGTGGAGCGAGCACTGCTCCTACAAGTCCTCGCGCGTCTGGCTCAAGACCTTCCCGGTCTCGGGGCCGAAGGTGCTGCAGGGGCCGGGCGAGAATGCCGGTGCGGTCGATATCGGCGACGGGCTCGCCGCGGTCTTCAAGATCGAGAGCCACAACCATCCGAGCTTCATCGAGCCCTACCAGGGTGCGGCGACGGGTGTGGGCGGCATCCTCCGCGACGTCTTCACCATGGGCGCGCGGCCGATCGCCAACCTGAACGCGCTTCGCTTCGGCGATCCGAAGCATCCCAAGACCAAGCACCTGGTCTCGGGCGTCGTCGCCGGCATCGGCGGCTACGGCAACTGCATCGGCGTGCCGACGGTCGCGGGGGAGACCAACTTCCATCCCTCATACAACGGCAACATCCTGGTCAACGCGATGACCGTGGGCCTCGCCAGGGCCGACCGCATCTTCAAGGCGGCCGCGCGGGGCCCGGGCAACCGGGTGCTCTATGTCGGCGCCAAGACCGGCCGCGACGGCATCCACGGCGCCACGATGGCCTCGGCCGAGTTCACCGAGGAGTCGGAGGCGAAGCGCCCGACCGTCCAGGTCGGCGATCCTTTCACCGAGAAGCTGCTGCTGGAGGCCTGTCTCGAACTGATGGCCGAGGACGCGATCGTCGCGATCCAGGACATGGGCGCGGCCGGCCTGACGTCGTCGTCGGTCGAGATGGCGGCGCGCGGCGGCCTCGGCATCGAGCTCGATCTCGATAACGTGCCGGTGCGCGAGACCGGCATGACCGCCTACGAGATCATGCTGTCGGAAAGCCAGGAGCGCATGCTGC
>CAZDGR010000412.1:0-3848 GCA_964504845.1 uncultured Rhizobium sp.
GACGGCCGGAAATTCGTGCTCGCCGTCCTGCCCGGCGACCGCCGCGTCGACTTCGGCGGCATCGCCAGGGCAGTCGGCGGCAAGAAGGCGGCGCTGGCCGCCCCTGAGGAAGCGAACCGCCTGACCGGCTGCGTGATGGGGGCGGTGCCGCCGTTCTCGTTCTCGGACGAGCTGACCCTGGTCGTGGATCCCGATCTCCTGACCCACGACAAGCTCGCCTTCAATGCCGGCCGCCTCGACCGCTCGATGTTCCTGGCGACGAAGTCCTACATCGAGGTCGCGAAGCCGACGGTCGCGCCGATCGCGGGCTGATCAGCGCCGGCCGACGACGCAGGAGATCCAGCTCTCTTCGTCCGAAGCCTTCTCGGTCCGGCGGAAGATGCCGGTACCCTGGCCCTTGTCGTTCGAGGTCTCCCACAGGACGTGGATGTCCTTGAATCCTGCTTCCGCGAAGATGTCCTTGAGCTCCGGCAGCGTCCACATCCGCCAGTCGTAGGTAAAGGCGTTCCTGAGCTTCTTCCCGTTCGGAAACTCGAAGTGGATGCGGCAGTCGGCGTGGAACGAGATCGGGTCGAAGGAACGCTGCTCCCAGACATAGGTATAGCCGCCGGGGATGCGCCGGCGATCCGTGTGCTCGGTCTGTGACTCGCTGCCGCCCCAGATGTCCATGAACAGCATGCCGTCGCGGTTGAGCGAGCGATGCGCGTTCTTCACATAGGCCAGCATCAGCGCCCGCGTCTTGAAGACGCAATAGGAGAAGTTCAGTGCCGCGAGGACGTCGACCTTCGGCCTGGCGATCTCGAGGACGTTGGTGCGGACCAGGTCAATCCGAGCGCGCTGGTCGTCGGAGAGCCGCGAGAGATTGTGTGCCCGGCCCCACTTCAGCGTCGGCGCGTCGAGATCGACGCCGATCGCGCGGCGATCCTTTCCCAGCTTCACCCACTCGCAGGACAAAAGGGCGGTGCCGCAGAAGTCCTCGCGGAACGTTCGGGCCGGGCGACCGAACAGCTTCTTGTAGTGACGGTCGATCAGCCGGATGTCGCCCTCGGGCGACTGGACGGCTTCCTGGTAGAGGATGTGCGGGTCGGTCTTCGGCGAGAACTTGGGCTTGGGCATCGCTGCGCTGTGCGTGGCTCGGAATCGTGAAGCGACGCACATACGGGAAAAACCTCGGACGACCAAGTAGACATTTCGCTTAGCGGGCCGATCCGCGACAATGCCTAATCCTTAGGCGGAGGAGATCATGGACACGGCGGCGAGGCTCCAGGCGCCCGAGTCCCTGCCGGCAAGCTGGTATGGCGATCCCGCGCTCTGGCAGAAGGAGCGCCGCACTATCTATGGCGCGTCGTGGAACCTGATCGCCAGGGCCGACCAGCTCGCCGAGCCCGGGTCCTATGTCGCGCACGACGTCGCCGGCTGGCCGGTCTTCGTGCTGCGCGGCCGCGACGGCGCTCTTCGTGCCTTTCACAACGTCTGCCGCCACCGTGCCGCGGCGATGGTGCCGGACGGCGTGGGACGCTGCGACGTGCTTCGCTGCCGCTATCACGGCTGGCTCTACGATCATGAGGGGCGGCTCCGGAAGACGCCGGACTTCGGCGCCGAGATCGACCTCGACGCCTTCGGCCTGATCCCGGTCCGGGTCGAGACCTGGCGCGGCTTCGCCTTCGTCTGCCTCGACGATGCGACACCTCCGCTGGCGACGTGGCTCGGCAGCATCGACGAGCGCGCGAAGCGCTATCCGCTGGAGCGGATGAAGTTCCACCAGGCGCTGACCATCGACCTCGGCGTCAACTGGAAGACCTACGGCGACAACTACGCCGAGGGCTACCACGTGCCGACGATCCACCCGGACCTCAACCGCGCGATCCAGATGGCGACCTACGAGGTCGAGTGCGCGGTCGAAGAAGGTGTGCAGGTCCACCGCGCGGCCGCAGCCGGAGGAGGGACGAACGGCCTCTGGCTCTGGAAGTTCCCGGGCCTGTTCTTCAACATCTACGACTGGGGCATGAGCCTCGTGCGGCTCGAGCCGCTCGACCATGGGCGCTCGCAGCTCGTCTACTGGTACCTGTTCACCGACGACAGTCCCGAGACCCGGAGCCGGCGCGACGAGATGATGCGCTGGTCCTTGACCATCGTGGACGAGGACAAGCGGATCTGCCGCGAGGTCCAGCGCAACCTGGATGCCGGCGTCTACGCGACCGGGCGTCTTTCGCCGGTGATGGAGACGGGCGTCATCCAGTTCCAGGACTGGGTCCGTTCGAAGCTGGCCTGAACGGGCCTTAGTCCATGGTCCGGCTTTGCTTTTCCGGCCAAATCGGCTTCACTAGGCGGTGAAGGCCGGCGCGCCACGAACCCCGGAACGGCCCCGGGCAGCCCAATTCCAAGGGAGAAACGCTGATGCTTAACCGTCGCGACATGATGCTTTCCACGCTCGCAGGCTCGACCGCGCTCGCTGCCGGCCTGAGCCCGGCGCTGGCCCAGGCCATCGACACGCTGCAGATCTTCGTGCCGGCCGCGCCCGGCGGCGGCTGGGACCAGACCGGCCGCACGATCGAGGCGGTGCTGAAGGCCAACAAGCAGATCGGCAATGCCCAGGTGACCAACGTGCCGGGCGCCGGCGGCGCCGTCGGGCTGCCGCAGTTCGTCAACCAGTGGAAGGGCCGCCAGAACAGCGTGATGGTCGCCGGCATGGTGATGGTCGGCGCGCTGATCGCAAACAAGAGCCCGGTCAACCTGACCCAGACCGTGCCGCTCGCGCGTCTCACCGGCGAGTTCGAGGTGATCGTGGTTCCGGGATCCTCGCCGCACAAGGACATGAAGTCCCTGGTCGAGCAGCTGAAGAAGGACGTGGGCTCGGTCTCCTGGGCCGGCGGCTCGGCCGGCGGCACCGACCACATCCTGGTCGGCATGATCGCCAAGGCGAACGGCCTCGATCCGAAGAAGGCGGCCTATGTCGCTTTCGCCGGCGGCGGCCCCGCCCAGGCTGCGCTTCTCGGCAACCAGGTGACATGCGGCGTCTCCGGCTGGGGCGAGTTCTCCGAGCAGGTGAAGGCGGGCAAGCTCCGCGCGCTCGCGATCTCCTCCGACAAGCGGGTCGCCGGCCTCGACGTGCCGACGCTGAAGGAGCAGGGGATCGACGTCGAGCTGTTCAACTGGCGCGGCCTCTTCGCCCCGCCGGGCATCGCGGACGCCGAGCGCGCCAAGCTCACCAAGATGATCGAGGACATGGCGGCCAGCCAAGCCTGGAAGGACGAGCTCACGAAGCGCGACTGGATGGGCATCCTTCAGACCGGCAAGGCCTACGAGGACTACATCAAGTCCGAGAACGTCCGCATCGAGGCGATCCTGAAGGACCTCGGGCTGGCGTAGGAAGTCCTGGTCCCCTCTCCCGGCGAAGCCGGGGGAGGGGCTTCAAGAGTAATCGTCGAGGGGGAAGCGCGTGCAGGAACGTTCGGCCGGCGCGATCGCCGTCGCTCTCGGCGTCGTCGTCCTCGGTATCGTCGTCGGCTACGAGACCAGCCAGATCCCGATGTCGCCGGCCTATGCGAAGGTCGGTCCGAAGGCGTTTCCGACCATGGTCGCGGCCGGGCTGGTCCTGCTCGGGCTGGTGTTATTCCTCCAGGCCTGGACCGGTGCCTGGAAGGCCGAGGAGGAGGAGGGCTCGGGGCCTCCTGACTGGCAGGCGCTCGGCTGGGTCGGCTTCGGACTCGCCGTCAACGTGGCGCTGATCGGCGTTCTGGGCTTCATCCTTTCCTCGACCGTGCTGTTCGCCTCGGTCGCGCGGGGCTTCGGCAGCCGCAAGCCGCTCCGCGACGTGGTCATCGCCTTCATCTTCTCTGCGGTCTCCT
>CAZDGR010000413.1:0-3831 GCA_964504845.1 uncultured Rhizobium sp.
GGTGCGGCCGACGTCGTCGCCGACATTGCCGGCGACTGCCGGGCCGTCGCCCTCGGCCTCTTCATCGGCTTTCTCCGGTTCGGCCGGCTGGGCCTCGTCCGACTCCTCGCTCTCTATGACGTTGACTCCCATCTCGGAGAGGGAGGTCATGACGTCCTCGATCTGCTCGGACGTCATCTGGTCGGAAGGCAGCGCCTGGTTCAGCTCGCCATAGGTGATGTAGCCCCGCTCCTTGCCCTTCTGGATCAGGCGCTTCACCGCGATGCCCACCTTGTCCATCAGGGGGCCGTCGGCGCCTTCCTGGGTCTGGGTCTCTTCGGATGCGGTGGCGGCGACTGCGGCGGCGGGTTTGCTAGCCATCGGCTTGAACGTCCTCAAAACGAAAGTCCAAAATCACGCGTCGGCAGCCTCGGCACCGGCGACGCGCGGCTTAATTCGCAACAACGACTGGCGCAGGCTGTCGAACCTGGCCCAGGTCTCGTCGGTCATATGCACAAGAAGCTCCCGCTCGGCTTCCGCGAGTTGAGCCTCGATCTCTGGGATCGCGGCCCGATCGAGAAACCGTTGAACGCGCTCCCGTGCAACCTCGATGGGTGCCCCCGGACGAGCGAAGGGGGCACTTTGAAGTACCTCATCGCTCATAAGCCTGTCCACGGTCTCGGCAAATCCCAGTCCGTTGAGATGGCGGCGAACCTCTTGGGCGTCAAGGGCAAGATCGGGCGGAATCATGGCTAACGCCGACTTAAGCCGCTCCTCGGCCGCCTCGACGAAGACGACGTAGCCGAGGGACTCGGCGACCTCCGGAACCAGCTCCGGATGGGCCAGGAGCGTGGCCAGGACCTTCGCCTGCTCCAGGCGGAGCGCCTGGCTTTGATCGCGTCCGGCCCGCGCCGCACGCCCGCCCGGCGGGGCTTGAGGGATGGGGGGCGGCGTCCGGAAGCCGCGGAATCCGCCGGTTTCACGCGGTACCCAGGGACGCGAAGGTTCAGGACGCTGGAAGGTTTGGCGCTTCGCCTCCTCGAACCCCTGCCGGTAGAACTCGCGGATCGCCTGGTCGGCGATCTTGCCCAGGCGCTGGCGGAGCCGCTCGTGAAAGTCGGCGCGGCGCTCAGGCGTATCGATCGGCTTGGCCGCCAGCTCGATCTCCCAGAGCTGGCGGATCAGGGGTTGGGCGGTCGCCAGCACGTCGCGGAGCGCCTGCCCGCCCTTCTTGCGGACCAGGGAGTCCGGGTCGTCACCGGCCGGAAGCTGGACGAAACGGACCGAGCGGCCGGGCTTCAGCAGCGGCAGCGCCCGGTCGGCGGCGCGGGCGGCGGCGCGCTGGCCGGCCGCATCGCCGTCGAAACAAAGAATCGGCTCCGGCGCCAGCTTCCACAGCTCCTGGATCTGGTCCTCGGTCAGCGCCGTGCCCAAGGGCGCGACGGCATGCGCCATGCCGGCCTCGGCCATCGCGATCACGTCCATATAGCCTTCGACGACGACCACCTCGCCGGCCTTGTGCACAGCCTCGCGCGCCAAGTGCAGGCCGTAAAGCCCGCGGCCCTTGTGGAAGAGCTCGGTCTCTGGCGAGTTGAGGTATTTCGGCCCGCCGTCGCTGCTCATGGTGCGGCCGCCGAAGGCGATGGCACGGCCTCGGCGGTCGAAGATCGGGAAGACGACCCGGTCGCGGAGATAGTCGAAAGCGTCGCGCCCGTCGTCGGGCTTCTTCAGCAGCCCGGCCGCGACCATCCGTTCCTCGGGAACATTTGCCTTGGCGAGCGCCGCCTTGAGCGCGCCGGACGATGCCGGTGCATAGCCCAGGCGGAATCGCGCGATCGTCGCGTCGGCGAGACCGCGACCCTTCAGGTAGTCGAGCGCGGCGCGGCCGTTCGGAGCGCGCAGCTGCTGCTCGTAGAACTTGCAGGCGAGCTCGACAACCTCGCCCAGCGTCTGCGCGCGCTCCTCGCGCTCGCGCTCCTCGGGCCGCTCGACCGGCATCTGCAAGCCGGCTTCGGCCGCGAGCCGCTCCACCGTCTCGCGGAAGGCCAGGCCCTCGCTCTTCATCACGAAGCCGATCACGTCGCCATGGGCGCCGCAGCCGAAGCAGTGGAAGAAGCCCTTGTCGTCGCTGACGGTGAAGGACGGCGTCTTCTCGTTATGGAACGGGCAGAGGCCGGAGTGCTCGCGCCCCTTGCGGATCAGGCGGACACGGCGGCCGACGACCGAGGAGAGGCTCACCCGGTCGCGGATCTCGTCCAGGAATTCCGGCTTGAGGCTCACCTATGCCCGCTCGTCAGCCGATCGACTGCTTGACGATGGCGCCGGCCTTGGAGAAGTCCATGCGGCCGGCATAGCGCTCCTTCAGCGCCGCCATCGCCTTGCCCATGTCCTTGATGCTGGCGATGCCGAGCTCGGCGACCAGGGCCTTGATCGCGGCCTTCATCTCGTCCTCGGTCATCTGCTGGGGAAGGAAGCGCTCGATCACGGCGATCTCGCCTTCCTCCTTCTCGACCAGGTCCTGGCGCCCGCCCTTCTTGAACATCTCGATCGATTCCCGGCGCTGCTTGACCATTCCCTGCATCACGGAATGGACGTCGGCGTCGGGGATGCCGTCGGTCTTGCCGGCGACGCGGGCGGCGATGTCCTTGTCCTTGAGGGCCGCCAGAATCAGGCGGACGGTCGCGGTGGTACGCTCGTCACGCGATTTCATGCCCTCCTTCAGGGCCTCGGACAGGCGCTGTCGGAGCATGGGCGACCTCTTTCGGGTGATCTTCGGGAAAGTCCTCACCTTATCCGATGCAGGACGGTTTTGCAAAACCGTCGCATCGGGTTAACGAATTGATATTCCTTTGCTTTCTCGACTGTCACCGACTTGACGCCAGGACGGCCTTCCCGTAATAAGTCGCGGCTTCGCCGAAGCCCCGACATCAGTGCCCGCCTTGCCTCTCGCGACCTCTCGTAGGATCGCCGGGAAGCCGAGGCGCGACCTGCAGGACGACCGAGATGACCGATCCCGCCCAGATCCCCCCTCCCGGCTCCACCGCCGTTCTCGTGCTGGCCTCGGGCCGTGCGATCTGGGGCCGCGGGCTGGGTGCGGCGGGCTCGACGGTCGGCGAGGTCTGCTTCAACACCTCGATGACCGGCTACCAGGAGATCCTGACCGATCCCTCCTATGCCGGGCAGATCATCACCTTCACCTTCCCGCATATCGGCAACGTCGGCACCAACGAGGCCGACATCGAGACCACGACGATCGCCGCCCGCGGCCTGGTCGTGCGCGAGGACATCACCGACCCGTCGAACTACCGCGCGACCAGGCATCTCGATGCCTGGCTCAAGGCGCGCAACCTGATCGGCATCGCCGGCGTCGACACGCGCGAGCTGACGCGGCTGATCCGCGACGAGGGTGCTCCGACCGGCGTGCTGACGCATGCGCCAGACGGCAAGTTCGACCTCGACAAGCTGAAGTCCGAGGCCAAGGCCTGGCCCGGGCTCGAAGGCATGGACCTCGCCAAGGACGTCTCGTGCCGGCAGGGCTACGGCTGGGACGAGACCACCTGGAGCTTCGAGACCGACAGCTACGGCCGCCAGGACAAGCCGATCTATAACGTCGTCGCCGTCGACTACGGCGCCAAGCGCAACATCCTCCGCTGCCTCGCGGCGTCCGGCTGCAAGGTGACGGTGCTGCCGGCGAACGCGACCGCCGACGACGTGATGCGCCACAAGCCCGACGGCGTGTTCCTCTCGAACGGCCCCGGCGATCCGGCGGCGACCGGCGTCTACTCGGTGCCGATGATCCGCGAGGTGATCAAGAAGGAGGTGCCGCTGTTCGGCATCTGCCTCGGCCACCAG
>CAZDGR010000414.1:0-3825 GCA_964504845.1 uncultured Rhizobium sp.
CCCATGTGTGCCTGCGCAAGGTCGACCCGGCCCTGATCTTCCCGGCGATCGCCGACCACCGCGTGACCCATCTCTGTGGCGCGACGGTCGTGCTCAGCATGCTGATCCACGCACCGGAGACCGTGAAGCGCCGCTTCGATCATACGGTCGAGGTTGCGACCGGCGGTGCCGCGCCGCCGTCGCCGGTGATCGCGGCGATGTCTCAGATGGGTTTTCGCGTGACGCACCTCTACGGCCTCACCGAGGTCTACGGCCCTTCGACCCTGTGCGCCTGGCAGGATGAGTGGGACGGGCTGGACGCGGACGCGCAGGCGCTCAAGGTCGCGCGCCAGGGCGTCAACCTGGTGACCATGGCCGGCCAGGATGTGCTCGATCCGGCGACGATGGCGCCGGTGCCTGCCGACGGCATCACGCTCGGCGAGCTGGTGCTGCGCGGCAACACGGTCATGAAGGGCTATCTCAAGAACCGGGACGCCAGCGACGAGGCTTTCCGCGGCGGTTGGTTCCATACCGGCGACCTCGCGGTGAAGCACGCCGACGGCTATGTCGAGATCAAGGATCGGGCCAAGGACATCATCATCTCCGGCGGCGAGAACATCTCTTCGCTCGAGGTCGAGGAAGTGCTCTACCGACACCCGCAGGTGATGGAGGCGGCCGTGGTGGCGCGTCCCGACGCGAAGTGGGGCGAGAGCCCCTGTGCCTTCGTTACCTTGAAGCTTGGCGCGGCAGCGACGAACGAAAGCGAGATCATCGGCTTCTGCCGCGAGCGGCTGGCGCGCTTCAAGCTGCCGAGGACGGTGGTGTTCGGTCCGCTGCCGAAGACCTCGACCGGCAAGATCCAGAAGTTCCAGCTCCGCGACCAGGCGCGGGCCTTAGGGGAAAGACGAGAGTGACACCGATTTTGTTCCCGCATGTCCTGCACGGTACGGATGGCACGCGCGTGGCCGCCGAATGGGGGCAGCTGCAGGTGCCGGAGGTCCGGGCCAAGAAGGACAGCCGCTCCATCCAGATTGCCTTCGTTCGCCTGAAGACATCGGCCGCGAAGCCGAGGCCGCCGGCGATCTGGCTCGCCGGCGGACCGGGATCGGCCGGCATCGCCGGATCGATGGGAAGACTCTCGCGCTGGCGGCGCTGGGCCGAGGAGCGGGACGTGATTCTGTTCGACCAGCGGGGCGTCGGCCATTCGCGGCCGGAGCTGACGCCGCCGTTCTTCTTCGATCTGCCGATGACGGAGCCGGGTACCCGTGCAGCTTATGTCGAGGCGAGCCACGATCTGGCGAGGAAGGCGCGCGATTTCTGGCGCGAGCGCGGCGTCGATCCGGACGGCTACACCACCGCCGACAGCGCCGACGACGTGAACGATCTGCGTCAAGCGCTCGGCTACGATCGCATGAGCCCGGTCGGCTACAGCTATGGCTCGCATCTCTGCTTCTCGGTGATCCGGCGCCACGGCGCGGCGATCGACCGCGCCATCGCCGGCGGCTCGGAAGGGCCGGATCACACCTTCAAGCTGCCGAGCAATGTCGACAAGGCGCTGGCCGAGCTGGATCGGACACTGAAACTCGATCCGCGCTGGGCGCCGTCGCTTCCGAGCCTGGTTTCGGCCCTCACAGATCTGCTGGGCGATCTGCGGCGCGCGCCGAAGCGCGTGACGGTCAAGGACAGGCGCCGCGGCGGCGAGGTCGAGGTGACGGTCGGCGACTGGGATCTGCAGATGGGGGTCGCCGATACGCTGGGCGCGACACCTGCCTTGAAGGCGCTGCCCGGCAACGTCCTGGCGATGACCAAGGGCGACTGGCGCTGGCTCGGTGAGACTGCGCTGTCGCGCCGACGCCGACCGGCCTTCAACTTCATGTCGGTCGTGATGGATGTCGCCTCCGGTGCCACGCCGGCGCGGCTCAAGCGGATCCGCGAGGAGGCGAAGACGGCGCTGCTCGGCGACGCGATCAACCTGCCGTTCCCGGATGTCGGCGACGGTCTCGGCCTGCCGGATGCCGGCGAGGCGTTCCGCGGACCGCTGGTGAGCGAGGTGCCGACCCTGATGCATGTCGGCACGCTGGATGGCCGCACGCCGGTCTCCAATGCCGACGAGTTGCTGCCGGGGTTCAGGAACGGGATGAGGTTGGTGATCGGCAACGCCTCGCACGACACCGGCTCCTGGTCGGGCGAGCGCTCGGCCTGCGAGGACGAGATGACGCGTTTCCTCGACGGGCAGGAGCCGTCGACGGACCGGATCGATATTCCCTTTACCTTCGATCCGCCGGCGTGAGGTACGCAGCATGACGCCCAATCTCAATGGCCAGACCGCGCTCGTCACCGGCGCTTCATCCGGCCTCGGCCGCCACTTCGCCAAGCTGCTGGCCAAGGCCGGCGCACGGGTCGCGATCGGTGCGCGCCGGATGGACAAGCTGGTGTCGCTGGCCGAGGAAATCCGTGCCGATGGCGGCGAGGCCCTGCTGGTCGAGCTCGACGTCACCGACGAGGCCAGCGTCGACAAGGCTGTCGGCCAGGTGGCCGACGCGATGGTCGGCATCGACATCCTGGTCAACAACGCCGGCATCGTGATCGCGAAGCCGGCCCTCGAGCTCACCGTCACCGACTGGGACATGACGATCGCCACCAACCTCCGCGGCGCCTTCCTGGTCGCCCAGGCGGCGGCCAGGCGGATGGCGGAGAGCGGCGGCGGCGCCATCGTCAACATCGCCTCGATCGCGGGCCTGCGGACCGGCGGCCATATCGCGGCCTATGCCGCCTCCAAGGCCGGGCTGATCCACCTGACGAAGAACCTCGCGGTCGAGCTCGCCCGCTCCAAGGTCCGCGTCAACGCGCTGGCGCCGGGCTACATCGAGACCGAGCTCAACGCCGAGTTCTTCGCCAGCAAGGCCGGCGAGGACCTGGTCCGTCGCATCCCGCAACGCCGGCTCGGCCGGCCGGAGGATCTGGACGGGCCGCTGCTGTTGCTCGTCTCCGATGCATCGCGCTACATGACCGGCGCCGTCCTCGTCGTGGACGGCGGCCATTCCGTCAATCCGCTCTAGAGGGGAACCCGATGATCGTCGATCACCGCACCTATACGTTGAGGCCCGGCACGCTTCCCGAATACCTCGCCAAGTATGAGGAGATGGGGCTCAAGGTGCAGATCAAGCATCTCGGGCGGCTGGCGGGCTATTTCTTCACCGAGATCGGGCCCTTGAACCAGATCGTCCATATCTGGGCCTACGAGAACCTTGCCGAGCGCGACGAGCGCCGCGGAAAGATGGCCGCCGACCCGGCTTGGCGGGCCTGGATCAAGGTTTCGTCCCAGTACTTCGTGAACATGGAGAACAAGGTGATGAAGGAAGCACCGTTCTTCCGCGCCAAGTTCTCCGGCCCCGACGAGGTCGGCTCGCGCTAGGCCCGCTTCGCCGCCTTGCGCTTGCCGACATAGGGGGCAAGGTACTGGCCGGTGTAGCTGCGCGCCACCCTGGCGACCTCTTCGGGCGTGCCGGCGGCGACGATCTCGCCGCCGCCGTCGCCGCCCTCGGGGCCGAGGTCGATGATCCAGTCGGCGGTCTTGATGACCTCGAGGTTGTGCTCGATCACCAGCACCGTGTTGCCCTGGTCGACCAGCGCGTGCAGAACCTCCAGCAGCTTGCGGACGTCCTCGAAGTGCAGCCCGGTGGTCGGCTCGTCCAGGATGTAGAGCGTGCGGCCGGTGGCGCGGCGCGACAGCTCCTTCGCCAGCTTCACGCGCTGCGCTTCGCCGCCCGAAAGCGTCGTCGCCGGCTGGCCGACATGGATGTAGCCGAGGCCCACGCGCTCCGGGGTCTCCATCTTCTCGCGGAT
>CAZDGR010000415.1:0-3814 GCA_964504845.1 uncultured Rhizobium sp.
TCATCACGTTGTCGAGCACGACCTTGAACATCCTGGCGCCGGCCGGATTGCCGCGCACATGCGGGAAGGTCCTGGCGATGTCGATGCCGGGGATGTCGTCGACGTTGGAGAAGCCGAAGGTGTCGTAGCCTTCGAACGGATAATTGCCTTCGGCCGGACGCTCGACGACCACGGCGCCGGCCGCATCCCCAAGCTTCTTCATGTAGGCGCCGACATCGGTCATGCCGTCGGCCAGCGCCTTCAGCACCGGCATCGGCGTGGTGCCGCCGTTGGTGGCCTCCAGGTAGGCCAGCGCCTTCTTCGCATCCTTGGCGACGCGGATGCCGCCGGCCGAGCAGACCGAGATGCCGCCCGGATCCGGCATCTTCTCGAGCAGGATCACCTTGGCACCGGCGTCGGCCGCCTCGATCGCGGTGATGCCGCCGGCGAACCCGAAGCCGACGACGATGACGTCGGCGTCGCTCATCGCCGGCGCTTGGCCCCTGCTCCGCGACTTCGCCGGGGTGCGGCCTTCAGCTTGGCCGCACGCGGCGCAAACGCCTCGGGGAAGATCGCCTGGATGCCGTCGATCAGCTCCTTCGCCATCGCCGCCAGCACCTTCCGGCCCTTCTCGGGCGTCGCCAGCGCCGCATCGCCGCGGACGCCGGTGAGGCTATAGTCCGGGCCGGAGTTCTTGGAACCGTCGAACACGGTCGGGATATAGAAGACCGTCTTCGGCTCCGACAGCGCGTGGCCGTAATCGGTCTTCGCCAGCTTCATCTTCACCGACCTGGGCTCGATCGCGAGGATCATCGAGGTTTCCTGCTCGTCGCCATGGCCGCCGAGCTTCTGCTTCATCAGCCCCTTGGTCGCCGATCCGAGCATGCGGCTGTCGGTGGTCGCGACCCGGACCTTGCGCTCCTCGTAGATGTCGCGGACCGCGATCCGAAGCGGCGCCTCGGTCGAGACACCGGTATTGACCACCGCGATGCGCGTCACGCCGTGGTCGATGAAGTTGCCGATCAGGTCCTTCAGCACGTTCACGAAGGTGTCGGCGCGGAGGTGCTGGCTTCCGGGATAGTTGACGAAGGCCGGGTAGTAGCCGAAGTCGACGACGGGCGCGACCACCACCGGCAAGGCCTCGGCGATCCGCTGGCCGAACTCGCGCGCGACCAGGTAGTCGGTCTTGAGCGGCAGGTGGTGGCCATGCTCCTTGGCGCGCGCGCCGATCGGGATCACCACCGGCCAGCCGGACTTGAGGCGTTCACCCGCCTCGACCCAGGTCAGATCCTCGAGCCACGCGCCTTTCATTTCTAGAGCCACCTTTCGAAGAAGCGGCGTACGTCGGGGCCCCAACGGTTCTGGCCGGTGCTTTCCAGCAGGTGGCCCTCGTGGTTGTTGAAGCCGTGCGCCGGGAAGATCTTGGTCAGGAACACGCCCTTGGTGTTCTTCAGGGAGTCGCCGAGCTCGATCGTCGGGCGGATCGAGTAGTCGTTGGCCGCCTGGATGTAATAGATCGGGCAGGTCACCTTGTGCGCGGCCTTCGTCATCAGGTCGCGGAGCTTGGGCGTCCGGTCCCAGTTCATCGCAGCACCGGCGAACTCGACCGCGCAACGGAACTCGGCCGTCTTGGAGGCCGCCAGCAGCGTGTTGGTGCCGCCGAAGGAGGAGCCCATCACGCCGATGCGGCCGGCTATGATCTGGGGCAGCGTCTTGACGTAGGCCAGCGCCGCCAGCACGTCGTTGCTCTCGGCATCGAGCCGGCGGGCGAGCTGGTCGTCGTACTCGTCGGTGCCGAACGGCGCCGGGCAGTCCTCGCGCCAGGGTGTGCCGGGCGAATTGCCGTATCCTCGGCGATGAGTGAGGAACGAGGCGATGCCCCAGCTCATCAGCCACGACGAGGTACCGGGTCGCGATACGTCGAGCGTGCCCTGGTTCACGCCGCTGCCGTGGTTCAGCATCACGCAGGGGAACGGGCCTTTCCCAGGTGGAACGTAAAGGTAACCCTTCAGCTCGAGGTTACCGCTCTCGAACGTATGCTCGGTCGGAACGATAGGGTGGCCGTCGAGCGAGATGTCGCCCCACCAGTCCGGGCCGTCGACGTCGCGGGTCTCGACATGGCGCTCGAAGCGGGCGAGCGCGTCGCGCTGCTTGGCGCGGATCTTCTCGAACTCCGGGCTCCTGTCGCGGGCGGCAAGGTCGGCCTTGTGTGCCGCCTCGTCGGGGAAGCTGCATTCCCAGGTGACGTCGGGCCCGTCGCCGCCTTTCTTGGCGTAGATGGTTCCGGCGGAAAGGCCTAAGGACACGCGGATCCGGCTGGCCTTGCGGCGGTTGGCGAGGATCTCGGCGGCCCGTCCGGGCTTGGCGTAGTACTGGGTGCGTTCGACGATCATCGATCCATCATCCCGGAAAGTGGCAGCGGACCCAACGTCCGGCCTGGACCTCGCGAAACTCCGGCAGCTCGGCACGGCAGCGCGCCTCGACCTTCGGGCATCGCGTGTTGAACGGACATCCCGGCGGCGGGTCGAGCGGGCTCGGGATCTCGCCCGGCAGCACCGCGAGGCGGCCTCTGGTCGCAGGATCCGGCTCCGGCACCGCGGCGATCAGCGCCGCCGTGTAGGGATGCAGCGGGCGCTCGAACAGCGCCTCCTCGGATGCCAGCTCGACCAGGCGGCCGAGATACATCACCGCGATCCGGTGGCTGACGTGGCGCACGACGCCGAGATTGTGCGAGATGAACAGCAGGGTCAGCCCGAATTGCGCCTGGATGTCGGCCAGCAGGTTCAGGATCTGCGCCTGGATCGAGACGTCGAGGGCCGAGACCGCCTCGTCGCAGACCACCAGCTTAGGCGAGACCGCGAGCGCGCGGGCGATGCCGATGCGCTGGCGCTGGCCGCCAGAGAAGGCGTGGGGGTAGCGGCTCATGTATTCCGGCGGCAGGCCCACGATCCGCATCAGCTCGGCGACCCGCTGGTCGATCTGGTCGCGCGAGTGGCCGAAGTTCTTCAGCGGCTCGCCGACGATGTCACGGACCATCAGCCGCGGATTGAGCGAGGAGTACGGGTCCTGGAACACCACCTGGATGTCACGCCGGCGCGGCCGCATCTCCGGCTCGGTCAGGTTGGTGATGTCCTGGCCCTCGAAGAGGATGGTGCCCGAGGTCGGCGCCAGCAGGCGGAGGATCAGCCGGCCGACCGTGGTCTTGCCGCAGCCGCTCTCGCCGACGAGGCCCAGCGTCTCGCCGGGCTCGAGCGCGAACGAGATGTCGTCGACGGCGCGGAGCCGAGCCAGCGGCCTTCCCAGGAAGTCGGCGCCGACCGGGAACTCCTTGGTCAGGTTCCGGACCTCGAGCAGCGCGCTCACGCCTCCGCCCTCCAGCAACGGGCCTGGCGGCCATCGGCGAAGCGGCGCAGCATCTGCGGCTCGCTCCGGCACCGGTCGGTGGCTTCCGGACAGCGCGGATTGAAGCGGCAGCCCTGAGGGAAGCTCGCCGGCGACGGCGTCGTGCCGGCGATGGTCTCCAGGCGCTTCAGCTTCTTCCGCGCGAGCGGGATCGAGCGCATCAGAAGCCGCGTGTACGGATGCAGCGGACGGGCGAAGAGCTCGGACACGCCCCCCTCCTCCACCACCTGCCCCGCGTACATCACGACCACCCGGTCGGCCATCTGCGCGACCACGCCGAGGTCGTGGGTGATCATCAGGATCGCAGCCCCGGTCTCGTCGCGGAGCTTTCGCATCAGGGCCAGGATCTGGGCCTGGATCGTGACGTCGAGGGCGGTGGTCGGCTCGTCGGCGATCAGCAGCTTCGGCGAGCAGGCGAGCGCGATCGCGATCA
>CAZDGR010000416.1:0-3786 GCA_964504845.1 uncultured Rhizobium sp.
GGGCGATCTCCCTGAGTGTCGCCCCCTTAATGCGCCAATGCCTGTGACGAGTTCCTTCTTCAGGTGAGCGGCAATGCAACGTGCTTCGCGTAGGCCGGGCGCGCCTTCAGGCGTTCATAGTAGCCGGCGAGGTTCGGCATCGTGCCACGATCGATCGGGAATTGATGCCAGCGATGCACGAAGACGCCGAGCCCGATGTCGCCCACGGTGAAATCCTTGCCGGCGATATACGGCTGGTTAGCAAGCTGGTTCTCGACGATGGTCCAGAGCTCGATCGCCTTGACCCGGTTGGCCTCGAGCGCCGCCGGGTCGCGCTTGTCCGGCGGCGTGCGGACATAACCCCAGAACAGCGGACCGTTCGGGACGCCAAGCGTGAAGCCCCAGTCCATCCATTTCTCGGCGAGCGCCCGCTTGCCCGGATCGTCGATCCCGAGCGTGCCCTTGCCGTACTTGGCCGCCAGGTAGCGGACGATGACGTTCGATTCCCAAAGGATCAGGTCGCCATCCTCGATCGTGGGGATCAGCCCGTTGGGATTCATCGCCAGGTACCTCGGCTCCTTGACGATGCCGAAGGCGCCGCCGGCGTCGGTGCGCTCGTATTTCACGCCGATCTCGTCGGCGGCCCACAACACCTTCTGGACGTTCGATGAATTGGGTCGGCCCCAGATCTTGATCACGGCTATCCTCCCTCTCGGATGAGCCCAAGCGGTACACGCTCAGGTCGCTTCGTCGCAAGGCCCCGGCCTTGAGACGATACCCCCGGAATGCTAGGTTTTGAGCGACATCGTCTCGTCACGGGAGCAGGCCATCCTGAGCGCCGGACGCGGAGAAGTGGCGCTTAAAGGGGTATCCGGGACCACATTGGCCAAGAAGCTGTTCGTCCGCACCTATGGCTGTCAGATGAACGTCTACGACTCCGCCCGGATGGCGGATGTCCTGGCGCCGCTCGGCTATGCGCCGGCGGAGACGCCCGAAGCCGCCGACATGGTGATCCTCAACACCTGCCATATCCGCGAGAAGGCGTCCGAGAAGACCTTCTCCGAGCTCGGCCGGCTGAACCTGATCAAGCAGGACAAGCGGGCAGCCGGCGGCGACCTGACGCTGGCGGTCGCAGGCTGCGTCGCCCAGGCCGAGGGCGGCGAGATCCTGCGCCGCGCGCCCTATGTCGACATCGTCGTCGGCCCGCAGAGCTATCACCAGCTGCCCGAGCTGGTGGCGCGGGCCGCTCGCGCCGGCGGCCAGGTGCTGGCGACCGACTTCCCGGCCGAGCCCAAGTTCGACCACCTGCCCGACGGCGCGCCGCAGGGACCGATCGCCTTCCTGTCGGTTCAGGAAGGCTGCGACAAGTTCTGCACCTTCTGCGTCGTGCCCTACACGCGCGGCAGCGAGTACTCGCGACCTGTCGCCGCGATCGTCGCCGAGGCGAAGCGCCTTGCGGCGCAAGGCGCGGTGGAGATCGCGCTGCTCGGCCAGAACGTGAATGCCTTCCACGGCGAAGGTCCCGACGGAAAGACCTGGGGCCTCGGCCGGCTGATCCGCGAGATCGCTGCGATCGAGGGCGTCGAGCGGCTTCGCTACACCACCTCGCATCCGCGCGACTTGGACGACGAGCTGATCGCCGCCCACCGCGACGAGGACAAGCTGATGCCGTTCCTGCACCTGCCGGTGCAATCGGGTTCCGACCGCGTCCTCGCGGCGATGAACCGGCGGCACACGGCGGCCGACTATCTGCGTCTCGTCGAGAAGCTGCGAGCCGCGCGGCCGGACCTGGCGCTCTCCTCCGACTTCATCGTCGGATTCCCCGGCGAGACCGAGGCCGATTTCCAGGCGACGCTCGATCTCGCCGAGGCGGTCGGCTTCGCCCAGGCCTACTCCTTCAAGTACAGCCCGCGCCCCGGAACGCCGGCGGCGTTGATGGACGCCCAGATCGCCGAGGACGAGAAGAGCCGGCGCTTGAGTCGCCTGCACGAGGTGCTGGAGCGCCACCAGCTCGCCTTCAATCGACGGATGGTCGGGCGCAGGATCGACGTCCTGGCCGAGCGTCCGGGACGGAAGCCGGGGCAATTGATCGGCCGCACGCCTTACCTGCAGTCGATCCATTTCGACGGTGCGGAACGGCTGATCGGCCGGATGGTTTCGGTAGAGGTGACCGCCGCCCACGGCATCAGCCTTGCCGGGCGGGTGGCTGTCATTGAGGAGGTGGCGGCGTGAGGCGTGAAGACCAGACGGTACTGCACGTCAACTTCGAAGACGTTTCGCTGTTGCCCCTCCTGTTCGGCGAGCACGACCGCAACCTGGCGCGGATCGAGCAGAGCTTCGATGTGCGCGTCACCGGGCACTCGAGCCCGCTGGCGATCGCAGGATCCCAGGCGGAAGCCGCCAAGCAGACCTTCGAACGCCTCTACGGACGCCTCGTCGCCGACAAGCGCAAGACCGGACAGCCGACGAGCCTGACGCCGGCCGACATCGACGCTGCAATCCGCTTCGCCGGGTCGCGCAACGAGAGCCAGCCGCGCGGCATCACGACATGGCGCCGCCCGATCGAGGCGCGTTCGCCGCGCCAGGCCGCATACCTGGACGCGCTCGACGCCCATGAGCTGGTGTTCGGGCTCGGTCCCGCCGGCACCGGCAAGACCTATCTCGCGGTCGCCGTCGCGGTCGCCGCGCTCAAGGCCGGCAAGGTCGACCGCATCATCCTGTCGCGGCCCGCGGTCGAGGCGGGCGAGCGGCTCGGATTCCTTCCCGGCGACATGAAGGACAAGATCGATCCGTATCTGCGCCCGCTCTACGACGCGCTCTACGACATGATGCCGGGCGACCAGGTCGACCGCCGCCTGCAGGCGGGCGAGATCGAGATCGCGCCGTTGGCCTTCATGCGCGGCCGCACGCTCGCCAATTCCTTCATCATCCTGGACGAGGCGCAGAACACGACGCCGACCCAGATGAAGATGTTCCTGACGCGGCTCGGCGAGAACAGCCGCATGGCGGTGACCGGCGACCCTAGCCAGATCGACCTGCCGCTCGGCGCCAAGTCGGGCCTGAACGAAGCCGTCGACATCCTGCGCGACGTCAAGGGCGTCACCATGGTCGAGTTCACCGATGCCGACGTCGTCCGCCATCCGCTGGTGACGCGCATCGTCCGCGCCTACAACGCCCACGATCCGCGGCTGATCGCCAAGCCGGACGGGACGAAACCGTGAGCCCGGGTCGACCTCGGGCCACGGCGACGGTCTCCGTCGCCGAGCTCTCCAAGCGGTGGAAGAAGTCCGTTCCCGGCGCCGACAGGCTGGCGAAGCGGGCGGCGAAGGCGGCTCTTGCCGCCGTGCACGAAGGCCCGGCGGAAGTGTCGCTCGCGCTCGCCGACGATGCGCAGGTCCGCGTGCTCAACCGCGACTATCGCGGCAAGGACAAGCCGACCAATGTGCTGTCGTTCGAATCCGGCGACAGGCCGTTCCTCGGCGACGTCGTGCTGGCGCTCGAGACCGTGCTGGCCGAGGCCAAGGACCAGGGCAAGAAGCCCGCCGATCATCTGACTCACCTGGTCGTCCATGGCGTGCTTCATCTTCTCGGCCACGACCACGAGAAGACATCCGAAGCCCGGAGGATGGAGCGGGTCGAGGTCGAGGTGCTCGCGGGTCTCGGCGTTCCCGACCCGTACGAGGCGCGGCGATGACCGAGACCTCGGAAGGCTCGTCGCGCTTTGCCCGGATCAGGGCCTGGCTCGGCCGCACGCGCAAGGAGGCCGAGGAAGGCAAGGTCGCCATCCGCCGGTTCGGATCGCAGGAC
>CAZDGR010000417.1:0-3783 GCA_964504845.1 uncultured Rhizobium sp.
TCGATCGCGGCTTCCTGCTCACGCCCGGCGGCAAGATGTACGTCTCGCTGGTCCATACGGACCACGACATCGAGAGGACGATCGGCGCCGCGCGCGAGGCGTTCGCCGCTGTGCGATGACGGCCGCGGCGTCCTGGCTCGACGGCGTCGAGAGCCTGAGCTTCGTCCTTCGCCTGAGGCCTGGTGCGGAAGCCGAGTATCGACGCCGCCACGACGAGCTGTGGCCGGAGATGCGCGAGCTTCTGCTCTCGTCCGGCGTCGTGCACTACGAAATCAGCCTGCACGCGGGCACGAGCATGCTGTTCGCCTTCATCGTCCGCCGACGGGATCACACGATGGACCGGATCCCCGGCCATCCGGTCGGGCAGCGCTGGCGCGCGCACATGGCCGACATCCTGGAGACCGTCGAGGGCATCGTCCCGCGCGTCGAGCCGCTGGAGCGGATGTTCGTTCTGTCAGCGGATGATAAAAAATAAATCAGCCGGATGATAAAAATTACATCAGCGGCTTCGCGATTCTCGGCTAAAAGCCGGCGTGCGCCCTGAGAAAACCAGGTCTCGGTTTGAATGTGCGCGTTATCGCGCTAGGCTTCCCCGGATGCTGGAGTTCGTGAAGCGGCTTTTCAGGCCGAGCCCGGACGACGCCGATCGCCGCCGGGGCCAGCGCGTGGATGCGCCACGGGACACCGCGACCGTTTCCGTGGACGGCGTCCCCCATACGCTCAAGAACTGGAGCGCGCACGGATTCCTCGCCGGTCCCTACGCCGGCCCGCGCATCGTCGGCGACAAGTGCGTGGTCAACCTCAACATCCGGCAGGACCCCTTCGCCATCGCCTTCGCCGCCGAGGTCGTCATCGTGCGGAAGGACGGAAGCGACATCGCCGGCCGCTTCGTCTTCCTGCCGCCGGAGAACAAGGCGCAGGTCGACGCCTACTTCGCCTTCTATTCCCGGATGGCCTGAACGCGCCTGAAGCGCGCCGGGCTGCCTCCGGGTTTGCATCGGTCTGGACCGGGAGGGCATATTCCCGCCCGGCGAAGGCTTTCCATTCCCAGCGGAGACAGTGCCGAATGTTCGACTTTGATCGCGTCATCGAGCGCCGGGGCACGCACTCGACCAAATGGGACATGATCGCCAAGCTGTCGGGCATCCAGGCGCCGGATGCGCTGCCGATGTGGGTCGCCGACATGGATTTCGCGGCGCCTGCCGGCGTCACCGAAGCGCTCATGGAAGAGGTGAGGCGGGCAACCCACGGCTACTACGCCGATACCGGCAGCTGGGCGCAGGCCCTGGTCGAATGGATGAAGCGCCGGCACCGGCTGACCCTGGATCCGGGCTGGGTTTCCCAGACACCGGGCATCGTCTCGGGCCTGGGCCTGATCCTGCAGGCGATCACCGAGCCCGGCGACGAGGTGGTGCTGTTTCCGCCGGCCTATCACGCCTTCCGGAAGATCATCCAGGCCAACGGCCGACACATCCTCGACGCCCGGATGATCGAGGCCGACGGCCGCTACCGCATGGATCTGGCAGCGCTCGAGGCCAAGCTCAGCCCGCGCTCGAAAGTGGTGTTCTACTGCAATCCCCATAATCCCGGCGGCACGGTGTGGACGGCTGAGGAGACGCGGGCGCTCGCCGCCTTCTGCGCCAGGCGCGACCTGGTCCTGGTGTCCGACGAGATCCATTGCGATCTCATGCTGGACGGCTCCGTGCACGTGCCGGCGCTCACCGCGGCGCCGGAATTCGCCGACCGCATCATCACCTGCCTCGCCGCCACCAAGACGTTCAATCTCGCCGGCGCCCATGTCGGCGCCTGCGTCACGCCGAACACGGCGCTCAAGCAGAAGCTCGACCAGCGGATCGCCGCGAGCGGACTCAGCTCCTACAACAGCTTCGGCATGATCGCGACCGAGGCGGCCTGGCGGACCGGCGAGGCCTGGCTCGATGCGCTCCTTCCCTATCTCACGGGCAATCGCGATCTGCTCGATACGCGCATCACGGAGATGATCCCCGGGGCGCGGCCGATGCGGCTCGACTCCACCTATCTCGCCTGGGTCGATTTTTCCGGCACGGGTCTCGCGCCCGAGGACGTGGCGGAACGCGTGAAGAGCCGCGCGCGGATCTTCGCCAGCCCGGGCGAGCAGTTCGGCCCCGGCGGCGCCGGCTGGCTCAGGCTCAACTTCGCCATGCCGCGGCCGCTGCTGAACGAGGCGCTCGGCCGGCTCGGCGACGCATTCGACGACCTGCGCAGCCAGACGCGAAGCGACGGAGCTCTATCCCGAGCGCGCGCCTGACCGGCGCGGAGGCAGCGCGAATCTGGTTCCAGGTCGGCGGCGCGCCATCGGCAGGTCCCGGCCGCGTTCTGCTTCTAATGCTGAAGCGGACATGAACTCGCAGAGCTTCACGCTGCCGAAACCGGCAAGCCAGCTTCTCTCCATTCCGGGTAGCCATCCTCAAGGCGCCGAACCTTGAAGCCACGTTCGCGCAGCAGTGCCACGGCTTCGAACGCCATGACGCAATAGGCTCCCCGGCAATAGGCAACGATCTCCCGGCTCTTGGGCAAGCGGCTAAGCTGCCGCACAAGCTCCTTCAACGGGATGTTTTCTGCACCGGCGATATGTCCCATCGCAAACTCTTCGTTCGGGCGGACGTCGATGAGAGTGATGGATCGCTCGCGCAGGCGCTGGACGAGTTCTTTCCGCCCGACGGGCTCAAGCGCATCACGATTCTGGAAGTAGCCCGCGATCACCTGCTGCGCTTCGGCCACGTTGCGTTCGCCGATCCGCCGCAACGCAGTCAGCAGCTCTAGCACCGTGCCGTCCGACAGACGATAGAGGACGTTCTTGCCGTCGCGGCGGGAAGTCGCCAGCCCGGCGCGCCGGAGCTGCAGCAGGTGCTGCGAGGCGTTGGCGATCGTGAGCCCCGTGCACTGGGCGAGCGCCTCGACGCTGCGCTCGCCTTGGGCGGCGTGCTCGAGCAGGTCGAGCCGGTGCGCATGCCCCATTGCTTTCGCGACCTCGGCGAACGCTGCGTACAGCTGGCGCTTCGGGTTAGCGGTTTCTTTGCTTCTTGACATCGTCATTCATTCAATTAATTGATTGAATGTAGGCGGTCTCCAACGGCCGTGCAAGCACGAGGCCCAACTTTGAACAGCATCCTGGCTCACGAGCCGACGGTCAGGCTGTCGGTTTTCCTCGGCGCTTTCGTGCTGTTCGCCGTGCTAGAGGCGGCGCTCCCGCGTCGGCCGAGATCCGCAAGCCGTTGGCTCCGGTGGACCAACAACCTCGGCCTTGCAGCCTTCAACACGATCGCGGTGCGCGTCCTCTTTCCTACCGCCGCGGTCGGGCTGGCCATGCTCGGCGAGGCGCGAGGCTGGGGCCTGCTTCCCTGGCTCGCTCTGCCGTCCTGGGCAAAGGCCATCGTCGCGGTCCTGGCGCTCGACTTGGCGATCTACTTCCAGCATGTCCTGTTCCATGCGGTGCCGGCACTGTGGCGCCTGCACCGCATGCATCATGCCGACCTGGACTTCGACGTGACGACCGGCCTCCGCTTTCATCCGGTCGAGATCACTCTCTCGATGGGCATCAAGCTGGTCGCCATAGCCGCGATCGGCGCACCCGCCGCCGCCGTCCTGGTCTTCGAAGTGCTGCTCAACGCGACCTCGATGTTCAACCATGCCAATTTCAGGATCCCCGCGGCGATCGACGGGATCCTGCGCTGGGTCGTCGTCACGCCGGACATGCACCGCGTGCATCACTCGATCGTGCCGTCGGAGACCAACAGCAACTTC
>CAZDGR010000418.1:0-3607 GCA_964504845.1 uncultured Rhizobium sp.
CGCATCGACATCCTGCTGATCCACGACATCGACCGCTTCACCCATCGCGACGAGCAACCACGCCGCTTCAGGGAAGCGATGGAGGGTGCCTATCCGGCGCTGGCGGAACTTCGCTCCCAAGGCGTGGTCGGCGCGATCGGCCTCGGCGTCAACGACTGGAAGGTCGCCGAGGACGTAGTCCGCATCGCCGATGTCGACTGCGTGCTACTCGCCGGCCGCTATACGCTGCTGGAGCAGGAGGCGCTGGCAAGCTTCCTGCCGCTCTGCATCGAGAAGCAGGTCTCGATCATCGCCGGCGGCGTGTTCAACTCCGGCATCCTCGCGACCGGCCCCAGGCCGGGTGCGATCTACAACTACGCGCTGGCGCCGCAGGCGGTCCTCGATCGCGCAGCCGCGCTCGAACGGGTCTGCAAGGTTCACGGCGTCCCGCTCGCCGCCGCGGCGCTGCAGTTCCCGTTCGCCCATCCGGCCGTCGCCACCGTCTTGATCGGCGCCCGTGCCGCCGGCGAGGTCGAGGCCGACAAGGCGCTCCTCGCTCACCCGATCCCGTCGGCGCTGTGGGCCGACCTCAAGCGTGAGCGGCTGATCGCCGCCGAAGCGCCGACACCGTGAGGATCGACGCCCATCAGCATTACTGGCAGCTCGCCCGCGGCGACTACGGTTGGCTGACGCCGAAGCTGGCGCCGATCTATCGCGACTTCGGGCCTGCCGACCTCGCGCCGCATCTCGACACATTCGCCATCGGGCGCACCGTGCTGGTGCAGGCGGCGCCGACCGAGGCCGAGACCCACTTCCTGCTGGACCTTGCCGCGACGACGCCGTCGGTTGCCGGCGTCGTCGGCTGGGTCGACATGGGGGCGGCCGATGCGCGGGACCGCATCGCACGGCTCGCCCGGCGGCAGAAGCTGGTTGGGCTCCGGCCGATGATCCACGACATTGCCGATCCGCGCTGGATGCTGGCGCCGGTGCTCGAGCCAGCTTACGCGGCGATCGAGTCGGCGGGACTAGCGTTCGATGCGCTGGTCAGGCCGGTGCATCTGAAACCGCTCAAGATCCTGGTCGAGCGGCACCCCGGCATGGCCTTCGTCGTCGATCATGGAGCCAAGCCGGATATCGCGCGCTGGGCGCCCGGCGACGAGAACTTCTCCGACTGGGCCGAAGGGATGCATCAGCTTGGCCGCCACGCGAACGTCGCCTGCAAGACCTCGGGTCTCGCAACCGAGGCGCGGCAGGACTGGATACCGGCGGATCTCATGCCATACCTCGACGCGCTGCTTGATGCCTTCGGCCCGGAGCGGCTGCTGTTCGGCAGCGATTGGCCGGTCGTGAATCTCGCCGGCGGCTACGGCCGCTGGATGGAGGCGCTCCACGGCTGGCTCGACCGCCTCGATCCGCCGTCGCGCGACATGGTCCTGGGCGAGACCGCGGCACGCATCTACAAGCTGACGGAACGTTGATCTGGAGGCGTGGAGCGGACTTTTCCTTGCAACTCGGCCGAAGCGACCGCAGCAACATCGACCCGTAGCCTCCCCCTCATGGAGATCCGGCGCATGGAGCATCGCACGCCGCTGATCGCCATTGTCGTGGTCGGCTTGGTCCTCGCCTTCATTCTCGGCGCCATCGCTCATCGCTTCAAGCTCTCGCAGCTGGTGGGATACCTGCTGGCCGGCCATTCGATCATCGTGGGCTACGCCGGGTCGGGTGCGTGATCGGCCTTGCGAGCGGCGTCCCGCGCGATCGCCGGCAGCCCCTAGGCGAGCAGCTTCTTCCGCTCGGGGTCGTAGGGCGCCTTGTCGATGCGGGTCGCCGGGATCCGCTTCATGAAGGCCTCGATCTCATAGCGCGGCGCGTTCGCGTCCTCGGACGGCACGTAGCCGTAGACGATGCTCTTGCCGATCGTGTGACCGTAGCCGCCGCTCGAGGTCACACCAAGCACGCGCCCGTCCGCCGCATAGATCGCCTCGCCGCCATAGACCGACACCGGCTCGTCGAGGAGGAAGACGCAGAGTTTCCGTCTCGCTCCTTCAGCTTTGGCCCTGGTCAGCGCGTCGCGGCCGATGAAGTCGCCCTTGTTCAGCGCCACGGCAAAACCCAAGCCGGCCTCGTAGGGCGTGTAGTCCGGGGTGATGTCGGCGCCCCAGTAGAGGTAGCGCTTCTCCAGGCGCAAGGTCTCGATCGCGCGGTAACCAGCGTCGGCGATTCCGAACTCGGCGCCGGCCGCGACCAGTGTCTCGTAGACATGCGCCCCATACTCGAACGGAATGTGAAGCTCCCACCCGAGCTCGCCGACATAGGTGATGCGGACCGCCAGCACGGGCGCATAGCCGATGCGGATCTCGCGCGCGCCGAGATAAGGAAACACGGCGTTAGACATGTCGCCTTCGGCGACCTTCGCCAGGACCTCGCGCGAGCGGGGGCCGCAGATATTGATGACGGCCTTCGACGACGTCACGTCACGAAAACTCACCGAGCCGTCGCCCGGCACATGGCGCTGGATCCAGCCGCCGTCACGGACGCCGAAGGCTGAACCGGTTACGACGTAGAAGCGGTTCTCGCTCATCCGCATGATGGTGAGGTCGGCCTCGATGCCGCCGCGTTCGTTGCAGAGCTGGGTGTAGACCGCCGTGCCGGCCGGCTTGTCGAGGTCGTTGGCGGCGATCCGCTGCAGCGTCTTGAAGGCACCGGGACCGTCGATCTCGAACTTCGAGAACGACGACTGGTCGAACAGGGTTACGCGTTCGCGCGTCGCCTTGTGCTCGGATGCCACCGCCTCGAACCAGGAGGGACGTCCCTCGAAGGACGGCACGTCCTTGCCCTCCGCCCCTTTCGGCGCAAACCAGGTCGGCCGCTCCCAGCCGAAGCGCGAGCCGAAGACCGCGCCCTTGGCCTTCAGTAGCGGATAGAGCGGGCTTCGACGTCCGCCACGACCGGTGGATAGCTCCTCGACCGGCCAGTGGATCAGGTAGTAGCGGTGATAACTCTCGACCGCGCGCTCGTAGCGATACTGCCCGCTCATGTGGTGTAGGCCGAAGCGACGGACGTCGAAGGCCCAGAGATCGCGCTCGGGTTCGCCATGGACAATCCATTGCGCGATCGCCTTGCCGGCACCGCCCGAGGCGGCAATGCCTGAGGTGAAGCCGCAGGCGACGAAGAAGTTGTCCAGCTCCGGCGCCTTGCCGAGGATCGGTTCGCCGTCGGGCGAGATCGGGATCGGGCCGTTGATCAGCGTACGGACGCCGAGCTTCTCCAGGATCGGCAGGCGCTCGGTCGCCGGCGTCGCAATCTGCTCGAAGCGGTCGAAGTTCGATGGCAGCAGCTCGCGGCCGAACTCGAACGGCGCCCCGCCACGGCCGAAAGGTACGGTGTTCGGCTCCCATCCGCCGATCGCCAGCGCCGAGACGTCAGGCTTCAGGTAGAAGGCCTTGTCCGGATCACGCAAGGTCGGCAGGCCCTTGGGGATCTCGTTGGACTTCTCCGTCACCATGTACTGGTGCTCGACCGCGACCGCCGGGATCTTGGCGCCGGCCATGGCACCGATGCGATCGGCCCACATGCCGGCGGCGATGACCAGGTTCTCGCACTCGACCGTGCCCTTGTCGGTGATCAC
>CAZDGR010000419.1:0-3602 GCA_964504845.1 uncultured Rhizobium sp.
CTAGGAACGGGGTCCGGGGGCGTCAAGGACACCCCCGGGTGACGATCAGTCGTCCAATCCGCTCAAGCCCTTACGATGTGGAAGATCTTTGGCGCCGGCGATTCGGAAGGCGACCATCCCGGGCCAGCAGAGTCGGCCGTCGAGCTTCCGGCTGAACAGGATACCGTCGGTCCGCGAGACCATCCGGGTGCGGTTCGTCTTCGGATTCGGGTCATAGAAGTCGATCACCTCGGCGATCGCCTCGCCGGTCTTCACCTTGGCCCCCTTGGGCTTCAGGTAGACCAGCACGCCGTTCCGGGGCACGTATCCCACGTCCATGCCCGACATCGGCGTCGCCTCGCTTTTCAGCTTCGGCAGCGGCCCGGGATTGCCGCCGATCACTCCCCGGCGCTGGAGGAACTTGAAGAGGTTCGCAGCGTCGGACGCGCCCAGCGCATGGTTCACATCGTGCTGGCCGCGATACTCGACCGTGACCGAGAGACAGGCTTGCGGAATGGCCGCGGCCGGAAACTTTTCCTGCAGCCTCGCCCAGAACGATCCGTTGGCGCCCGAGAATGTCATCGTCTGCGGGTAGGGCGCGTTGTAGACGCTCGCCTCCACGCCGAGCTGGGCCGCGAGGTCGCGGGCGCTCGGCCAGTCACGGCCGCTCATGAAGAGATGCAGCGCCGCCTCGGCGTCGCAATGGAGGTCCAGCACGATGTCGGCGTCCGCCGACATCGACATCAGCTGGATCCGCATCTGATCCAGCTCCTTCATGGGCGCAAGCTCCGAGAGGTGCTTGAGCGCCGCCTTCCGGATCATCGCGACGTTGGCTGCCGCGTCCTTGCCGAGCCTCCTCCCGACCTTCTCGGCCACCGGTGCGAACAGGTCGGGATAGTTGCGATTGAAGTTCTCGCGCCCGAGATGCTCGTATCGGCCGCTATGCGTGTTGCCGACGAGCTGCGAGAGGCCGATCGGATTGCAGTGGGGCAGGACGACGATCTCGCCCTTGATCCGTCCTTTCTTCTCCGCCGCATCGAGCATCGGCGCCAGATGGTGGATCGCCATCGCGCCCGGAAGCTCGTTGGCATGGATGGATGCCTGCAGATAGGCCTTGGGCCGGGCGCCGGCCTTGCCCCAGCGCCAGACGGTCAGCTCGCGGCTGGTCCCCGGGGTCATGGAGACGAGCGGTATCTTCTTCACGCGCGGCATGGCGGTCCCCCGAATTTTTGATGGCCGGACCTTAAGCCGATTCTCGACAACTGCGCGACGGCAGGTCAGCGTATGGGGGCGCCAAATTCGGGAGCCCACCGTCCATGGGGTGGTTTGACTGGAGGCGGCGCTCGCCGTATACTTTTTGTTCCCGCCATGTGGCGGTTTTATCATGAATTTTCAATGGCTTAGGGTCCGACCGGCCCTGGGCGAAGCCTTCAGCAAGAGTCCAGGATGAGCCAGGGTCAGGTATCGGCGATCTCCCAGCAGATCTGGGACATGAAGTACCGGTTCAAGGGTGCCGACGGCCAGCCCGTCGACAAGACCCTGGCCGACACCTGGCGCCGGGTCGCGACCTCCGTCGCCGAGGCAGAGAAGCCCGAGCTCCGCGCGGAATGGGCGGCGAAGTTCGAGGCGGCGATGGCCGAGCTCGAGTTCCTGCCGGCGGGCCGCATCATCGCCGGCGCCGGCACCGCGCGCCAGGTGACGCTGTTCAACTGCTTCGTCATGGGCACGATCCCCGACGACATGGGCGGCATATTCGCGCATCTGCGCGAGGCGGCGCTGACCATGCAGCAGGGTGGCGGCATCGGCTACGACTTCTCGACGCTGCGCCCCAAGGGCGCGCCGGTGAAGGGCGTCGGCGCCGACGCCTCCGGCCCGCTGTCGTTCATGGACGTCTGGGATGCGATGTGCCGCACCATCATGAGCGCCGGCAGCCGCCGGGGCGCGATGATGGCGACGCTCCGCTGCGACCATCCGGACATCGAGGCGTTCATCGACGCCAAGCAGGAGCCGGGCCGGCTCCGCATGTTCAACCTCTCGGTCCTGGTCACCGACGCCTTCATGCAGGCGGTCCGCGAGGATCAGGCCTGGGAGCTGCATTTCAACGGCACCACCTTCAAGACCGTCCAGGCGCGCGCGCTCTGGGACAAGATCATGCGGGCGACATACGCCTATGCCGAGCCCGGCGTGATCTTCATCGACCGCATCAACAAGCGGAACAATCTCTGGTACGCCGAGACGATCGCGGCGACGAACCCGTGCGGCGAGCAGCCGCTGCCGCCCTACGGCGCCTGCCTTCTCGGCTCGATCAACCTGGCGCGCCTGGTCTCGAACCCGTTCGAGGAGAGCGCGTCGCTCGACCTCGATCGCCTCTCGAAGCTGACCGCCGTCGCCGTCCGCCTGATGGATGACGTCGTCGACGTCTCCAACTTCCCGCTGCCGCAGCAGGCCGAGGAAGCGAAGGCCAAGCGCCGCATAGGCCTCGGCGTCACGGGCCTGGCCGACGCGCTCCTCTACTGCCGGGCGCGCTACGGCAGCGAGGAGGCGGTGCGCCTGACCGAGACCTGGATGTCGACGCTGCGCCGGGCGGCCTATGCCGCCTCGGTCGAGATCGCCAAGGAGAAGGGCCCCTTCCCGCTGTTCGACGCGGAGAAGTACATCTCCGGCGAATCCGTCGGCGAGCTCGACGACGAGCTTCGCGCCGACATCGCCAGATACGGCATCCGCAACTCGCTGCTGACCTCGATCGCGCCGACCGGCACGATCTCGCTGCTGGCCGACAACGTCTCCTCCGGCCTCGAGCCGGTGTTCAGCTACAGCTACACCCGCTCGGTGCTGATGCCGGACGGCACCCGCCGCCAGGAAGAGGTCACCGACGCCGCCTACCGCGCCTTCCGCCGGATCAAGGGCGAGACCGCGCCGCTGCCCGACTACTTCGTCAATGCGCAGACTCTGGCACCCGGCGATCACGTCGTCATGCAGGCAGCCGTCCAGAAGTACATCGACAGCTCGATTTCGAAGACCATCAACGTCCCGGCCGAGCTCGACTTCGAGTCCTTCAAGGACATCTACCAGCAGGCCTACGACCTCGGCTGCAAGGGCTGCACGACCTATCGTCCGAACGACGTCACCGGGTCGGTGCTGACGATCAAGACCGAGACCGCCGGCCAGCGCGAGCTGCCGCTGGACACGCCGAAGACCACCCACATCACCGCGAAGCCCGCCGATGCGCTGGACGCGGGCGGCGTCGTCTACATGACGCAGCCGCTGAACCGGCCGGAAGAGCTCCCGGGCAAGACCTACAAGATCAAGTGGCCGGAGAGCGACCACGCGATCTACATCACGCTGAACGACATCATCCAGGACGGCCGCCGGCGCCCGTTCGAGGTGTTCATCAACTCGAAGAACACCGAGCACTACGCCTGGACCGTGGCGCTCACCCGGATGATCTCGGCGGTCTTCCGCCGCGGCGGCGACGTCTCCTTCGTCGTCGAGGAGCTCAAGGCCGTGTTCGATCCGCGCGGCGGCCAGTGGATGGGCGGGCGCTACGTGCCCTCGCTGCTGGCGGCGAGCGGCGACGTGATCGAGCGGCACCTGGTCGACGTCGGCTTCCTGCAGCCGCCGGG
>CAZDGR010000420.1:0-3602 GCA_964504845.1 uncultured Rhizobium sp.
ACGCGGCCGCGCTCGATCGAGAGATCGACGCCGTCGACCGCCTTCACCACGCCGCTGCGGGTGAAGAAATGGGTCTTCAGGCCTCGGACTTCGAGCGCCGCGGTCATCGCTGCAGCCTCGGATTCAGCTGGTCGCGGATCTGATCGCCGACCAGGTTGATCGCCAGGATCAGCACGATCAGCGCGATGCCGGGATAGATCGAGATCCAGTAGCGGCCGGAGAGCATGTACTGGAAGCCGTTCGAGATCAGCATGCCGAGCGAGGGGTGGGTGACCGGCAGGCCCATGCCGAGGAACGAGAGCGTCGCTTCCAGCGCGATCGCGTTGGCGACCTGGACGGTGGCGACCACGATCAAGGGCGGCATGCAGTTGGGCAGGATGTGGCGGAAAATCACGACGCGCGACGAAAGAGGCGTCGAGAGCGCGGCTTCGATGTACTCCTTCGACCGCTCGGCGACGGCGGCGCCATGGGCGGTGCGGGCGAAATAGGCGTACTGCGAGGCGACCAGGGCGGCCGTCAGTTGCCATTTCCCCTGGCCCAGGATCGCCGAGATCACGAGCGCCAGCAGGATCGCCGGGAACGACAGCTGCAGGTCGATGAAGCGCATGATCAGCGCCTCGATCCGTCCCCCGGCGAAGGCTGCGATTGCGCCGAGCGAGCCGCCGACGATGAACGCGACGGCGCCGGCGGTGAGCCCGATCTGGATGGAGATGCGAAGGCCGTAGAGGATTGCCGACCAGAGATCGCGGCCCTGCGCGTCGGTGCCGAGCAGGTGGACGTAGCCGCCGCTGCCGACATGGCCGGGCGGCCGCCGGGCGTCGCCCAGGACCAGCTTGCCGATGTCGTAGGGATCCTGCGGCGTGAACAGCGGTGCGAGGACCGCGGCGCCGACGACCAGGATCACCACGCCGAGCGCGAACAGAGCCAGCCGGTTCTCGGCGAATTCGCGGCAGAAGCGGATGAAGGGCGAGGCGTCGCGGCGCATCAGGCGTGCCCCGAGCGCACGCGCGGATCGAGCGCCGCATAGGCGACGTCGACCGCGAAGTTGATCATGATGAACAGGAAGGCGACCAGCATCAGGTAGGCCACCATCACCGGCCGGTCGAGCGACTGGATCGAGTCGATGATCAGCTTGCCGAGACCGGGCCAGGAGAAGATCGTCTCGGTGACGACCGCGAAGGCGAGCGTCGCCGCGAGCTCGAGGCCGAAGATGGTGACCAGCGGGATCGAGATGTTCTTCAGCACATGGCCGAAGATCACCTTGCTGTCCGAGAGCCCTTGCGCGCGAGCGAAGCGGACATAGTCGGACAGCATCGCCTCGCGCATGCCGGCGCGCGCCATCCGGATCATCAACGCCATCCGGAACAGCGACAGCGTGAGGGCCGGAAGCGCCAGATGCGCCCAGCCGTTCCAGGTGAGCACGCTCCACTGGATGCCGAGAACCTCGACCGTGTCGCCGCGACCGCCGGCGGGAAGCCATTGAAGCTCGACGGCAAAGAGCATGATCAGCAGGAGGCCGACCCAGAAGGTCGGCACCGAGAATCCGATCACGGAAAGGCCCATGATCGCGCGAGAGCCGGCGGCGTTCGGGCGGTAGCCCGCGTACATGCCGAGAGGCACGCCGATGATCGTGGCACCGATCACCGCGGCCAGGGTCAGCTCGAGCGTCGCCGGCAGCCTGGACAGGATCAGGTCGAGCACCGGCATGTTGAAGACGAAGGAGCGGCCGAACTCGCCATGGATAAGCGTATTCGCGAAATTCAGGTACTGGCGCCAGAGCGGCTGGTCGAAGCCGTAGCGGCGGATCGTGTCGAGGCGGATCTCCTGGGTCGCGTCCGGCGAGATCAGGACGTCGATCGGATTGCCGATCGCAAAGACGCCGCAGAACACCAGCACCGAGATGACCACCATCACCACGGCCGCCTGGAGCAGGCGCTGGATCAGGAATCCGAGCATGCGGTTTTCCGCCTACCGGCCGGACGCCTTACGACCAGTTCCGGTCGATGACGTCGCGGGTCTCCTCGACCGCGACCTGCCACAAGGCCAGGACCTCGTAGTCGGAGCGCTCGTATCGTCCGTGGAAGTTGCCGTCGCCGACGATCTCGCGCACCTCGGCCGGATTGGCCATCGCCATCCGATCGAGATCGACGCGGGGCTTCGCCTCCTTCGGCGGCGTCACGCCCGGCACGCGCGTCCAGGGAAAGCTCTCCATCCAGCTCGCATGGCTCGCGGCCGGATCGATTTCCTGCACCTTCGCCCAGGTTCTCGGCGCATTGTACCAGTTGTGGAACTTGACCTTGGCGTCGCGGCGCCTGCCCATCCACTCCTTGAGCAGCCCTTGCACCGGCGAGTTGCCGCCGTGGCCGTTGACCGTGACGATGCGCCGGAATCCGCTCTGGTAGAGGCTCTCGAGGATGTCCTCGATCAGCGACATGTAGGTGGTCACGCGCAGCGACACGGTGCCGGGAAAGTCCGAGAAGTAAGGCGTGAGGCCGAAGGGGACCGCCGGATAGACCGGCACGCCGAGCGGCTCGGCCGCGTCGACCGAGACCTTCTCCGACAGGATCTGGTCGACGCAGAGGCTCAGATAGGCGTGCTGCTCGACGCTGCCGAGCGGCAGGACGCAGCGGTCGTCGGTCTTGACTCGCTGCTCGACCTGCATCCAGGTCATGTCGGCGATGCGCATGGTAATCTCCCCCGGCTCTTGACGAAGACCTTGACCGACACGCGCAAACATCGTCAAGTTCCATCTGGAACTATTCACGGGGGGAGGCCGGGTGCCTGACTCTGGCCCGATGAACCGGACACGCGCGACGGAGGCGGAAGCCTTTGCCGACGCGCCCATTCATCCGCTGATTGCCGCCAAGCTCTGGGAGAACCCGTGCTGGTTCTCCTTCCGCATCAACTATCTGTCGCTGCGCTTCAACGGCCCGGTCTATGGCCGTATCGCCGACCGCCATGACCTCTCTCGGCCGGAGTATCTGGTTCTCTACTCCTTGACGCTGCGCGACGGCATCGCCGCACAGGACATCTGCGAGACCGCCGGCTTCCCCAAGAACACGATCAGCCGAGCCATTCACAAGCTGGTGAAGCGGAAGCTGATCCGGCGGGCGCTGGACTCGAGCGATCGCCGCAGCTTCGTCCTGCGCCTGACCGCCGAGGCGCGCCGGATCCTCGCCGAGAGCGTGCCGCCGATGGTGGCCCATGAACGGCGGATGCTTTCGGAACTTTCCCAAAGCGAGCAGCAGACCTTGTCGAAGCTGCTCGCCAAGCTCGTCGTCGACTCTCCGAACTGGCCCATCGAAGAAAACAGGGAGTAACGAACATGACTATGCGCAAACTGGGAGTGGGAGCCGCGATCGTCGCCGGCACTCTGGCCTACGCCTCGACCCCGTCGCTGGCTCAGACGCTGAACATCGGCGTGCGTGCCGGACCGGAATCGATCGATCCGCACTTCACCGCCACCGGCACCCATGCCGAGGCGCTCAAGCACGTCTTCGACACGCTCACCTGGTCGGGCGACGGGCTCGAGATCGAGCCGCGCCTCGCCGAGAGCTGGAAGGCCGTCGACAACACCACCTGGGAGTTCAAGCTCCGCAAGG
>CAZDGR010000421.1:0-3573 GCA_964504845.1 uncultured Rhizobium sp.
AACTCCTCACCGCGGTCGAGGCCGAAGTCGAGGCTCTTCCGCGAGTGCTCCGACAGCGTGTAGTCGAGTTTCACGCCAGGCAGGCCGTCGGCTTCGGTCTTGTTCGTCAGCGTTACGCGATTGTGGTCCTCGGGCAGGTCCTCGGCCAGGACCAGGACCGCCATCGAGTGCTTGAACTCCTTCCGCAGGAATTCCTGCGGCTCCTTGCCCCAGGCCCTCGGCGTGATCCGCATCGCCTGGCTCAGCAGCGAGTTCTCCCTGGTCACCTGGATGTGGACGCCGCGCTTGAAGCTCCGCTTCGGATCCGTCTCGTAGAACTCGTGGCTGTAGAGCGCGCAGCCGACGGGGCCGACGGGCCCGTCGAGCTCCTCGGCGAAGTTGGCGCGCAGATAAGCGGCGGGGTGGAACATCAGGTTCCGGCCCAGCGCGGGGCTCTCCACGCCGGAGGCCAGCAGTAGGCGCGCGGTGCCGATGCCGTTGCCGGCGACCACCACGAGCGATGCCGGCTGCACGACCTCCTTGCCGTCGAGACCCCGATAGCGGACGCCGGTCGCGCGGCCAGCCTCGATCTCGACCTGCTGGACGATGCAGCTCGGCCGAAGCTCGACGCCGGCGGCGAGCGCCTTCGGCCAGTAGGTCTGGTCGACCGACATCTTGGCGCCAGTCGTGCAGCCTTGCAGGCAGGGGCCGCAGTGATTGCAGGCGGCGCGGCCTTCGTAGGGCGCCGAGTTCACCGCCGCATCGACCGGCCACCAGTGCCATCCCAGCCTGTCGAAGCCCTTCGCCGCCGTCATGCCGAGCCGGCCGAGAGGGAGGGGAGGCATCTGGCGCGGCGACTTCGGCGGATAGGCCGGATCGCCGTTCAGGCCCGCGACGCCGCAGATGCGGTCGTTCTCGTCGTAGTAGGGCTCGAGGTCGAAATAGTCGAACGGCCAGTCGTCGCCGACGCCGTCGAGGGTCTTCGTCCTGAAGTCGGAGGGGTGAAGTCGCGGGAAGTGAGCGGCCCAGGTCACGGTCGAGCCGCCGACGCCGTTCCACATCAGCGGCTTGAAGGCCGAGCTGTCGTCGTCGATCGGATAGTCGGCGCTCTGCAGCGTCTGCCCCGACTTGAGGCGCGCATTAGGCGGCGTCGCCCAGGCGCCGAACGACGCGCTCTGCCAGTCCTCTCGGAGCGACGGCATCGCCTTGCGGTCGACCCAGGGGCCACGCTCCAGGCAGACGATGCGGAGCTTCGGCGCCTTGGCGGCCAGCCTGGCGCAGAAGGCCGCTCCGCCGAAACCGGCGCCCACCACGACGACGTCGACCGGGTCCAGCCGCATCAGAGCACGCGGGAGATGCGGTTGAGCGCTTCCTCCGTCGACTCGAGGTCGGCGACCAGCGCGATGCGTATATAAGGAGTGCCGATATTGGTCCCGTCGGCCTCCGGCCTGGTCAGGTAGCTGCCGGGCAGCGTCCTGACGCCGGCCTTCTCCCAGAGACGGCGGGTCGCCGCCTCGCCGTCGCCGATCTCCAGCCAGAGGTAGAAGCCGCCTGCGGGCCGATAGAAGCCGAAGCGTCCGCCGAGGATCCGCTCTGCCATGTCGAACTTGCGCCGGTACAGCGCCCGTGTCGCCTCGACATGGGCGTCGTCGCGCCAGAGCGCGGTCGCCGCGTCGAGGGCGGCGATCGGCGTCGCCGCCGAGGCGTAGGTCCGGAGGCGCTGCATCAGCTGCGTCTCCTTCTTCGCGCCGACGCCGAAGCCGGAGCGCAGGCCCGGCACGCTGGAGCGCTTCGACAGCGTGTGGAAGACCATCAGGTTGTCGAGCGAGCCGCCGAGCTCGACCGCGGCCTCGAGCGCACCGGGCGGTGCGCGGTCGGTCGAGTAGATCTCGGCGTAGCACTCGTCGGCGACCAGCAGGAAGCCGTGGCGCCGGGCGAGCCCGAGGGCTTTCTTCAGGTAGTCGAGATCGGCGACCGCGCCCTGCGGGTTGCTCGGGGTGCAGAGATACATGATCTGGGTGCGGGCCAGCGTCTCCGCCGGGATCGCATCGAGGTCGGGGAGGAAGCCGTTCGCCGATGTCGCCGGCAGGTAGACCGGCTCGGCGCCGGCCAGCGTCGAGGCGCCGACATAGACTTGATAGACCGGGTTCGGCATCAACGCGAGCGGCTTCGCCCCGCCGGTCTCGGACGGCGAGATCGCGACGGTCGCCGCCATGTACAGGCCTTCGCGCGTGCCGGCGCAGGGGACGATCATCGCATCCGGCTCGATCATGCCGGCCGGCACGTGATAGCGGCGCTCGAGCCAGCCGAGCGCGGCCCGGCGGAACTCGGGCGTGCCGTTGATCGGCGGATAGCGGTTCCAGCTCGGGTGGCCGCGGTCGACCAGCTCGCGGACGACTGCGGGCGGTTCGTGCTGTGGCTCGCCGACCGACATGTTGATCGGCGGCGCATTGCCGAAGGGCGGTCCGTCGAGAAGTCGGCCGAGCCGTTCGAAGGGATAGTCGCGGAGGCTTTCGAGGCGGGCGTTTGCCATGCCCGTGAGGTTACGTTGAGCACGCGCGGTTAGGAACCGGGATCGTATCGCCGTGGATCAGTCCGGAGATGGCGCCCGGCCCGATATCTGCTATGCCGGGTCGGCGCATGTCCCAACCCGCCATCAGCCCGCTCCACGCCGTCATAGGGATCGTCTGCCTCGGATCGCTCTGGGGCCTGATGATGTCGCTCGCCAAGATGGCGTCGACATCAGGCGTGCCGCCGCTCAGCTATTCGCTCTGGCAGTCGACCGGGGCGGCTCTCCTGCTTCTCCTGCTGGCACTCTGGCGCGACCTCAAGTTCGGGTTCGGCTGGCAGCATGTCCGCTTCTACCTGGCGATGGGAATCTTCAGCATCGCGCTTCCCAACGCCAACATGGCGTTGTGCGTGAAGCACATCCCGGCCGGGCTGATGTCGCTGCTGGTCAACCTGTCGCCGGTGGTCACCTATGCGCTCGCGGTCTTGATCCGGCTCGAGGCGTTCTCCGGCGTGCGCGCGCTCGGCATCCTGGTCGGGCTTTCCGGCGTCGTCGTGCTGGCGAGTCCGGGCGTCGCCCTGCCGGCGCCTGAGCTGCTGCCCTGGATCCTGCAGGCCCTCCTGACGCCGGCGCTCTACGGGCTCGGCAACATCATCGGCGTCAAGCTGCGGCCGAGCGACCGCAACGAGCCGATCGTGATGGCAGCCGGCATGCTCGGCGGCGCGATCAGCTTCCTACTGCCGGCGGCCACCGCGATGGATCAGCTCTACATGCCGCTGCCGCCGTTCGTGCCGGGCGAGTGGGCGCTGATCGCGGTGATGTTCGTCTCCGTCTGCTCCTACATCCTTTACTTCGACCTGCTCAGGCACGTCGGCGCCGTGTTCGTCAGCCAGGCGTCGTATGCGGTGGCGCTGTCCGGCCTCTGCTGGGGCTGGCTGTTCTTCGGCGAGACCATAGGGCTCGGCGTCGCCTTGAGCGCGGCGCTGATCTTCACCGGCCTCTATCTGGTCAACCGGAGGCCGGCACCGCCGGCCTAGGGTCTGTACTCAATAAGGATTCCCTTTGGCATTGAGATGTGATTCAAG
>CAZDGR010000422.1:0-3555 GCA_964504845.1 uncultured Rhizobium sp.
ACCGCCTATCCGTCGGGCGTGAAGGGCACGCCGGTCGAGATCGCCGAGTCGATCGCGCCGGTGGTGTTCTGGCGAAAGGAGCTTCGCCCCGACTCCGGTGGCGCCGGCCGCACGCGCGGCGGCATGGGCCAGGTGATCGAGGTCGAATCTTCGAAGGGCCTGCCTTTCGAGCTGCTGGCCGCCTTCGACCGCATCGACCATCCGGCGCGCGGCCGCGACGGCGGCGAGAACGGCGCCGCTGGCGTGCTTCAGCTCAAGTCGGGTACCAAGCTCAAGGGCAAGGGTTTCCAGACCATCCCCGCCGGCGACCGCCTGGTGCTGATGACGCCCGGCGGCGGCGGCGTCGGATCGCCGGCCGAACGACCCGCCGATGCCACCGCGAAAGACCGCCGCGACGGATTGGTGACGGCGGCGGACTAGGCTGCGAGCTTGTCCAGCGAGCGGAGCACCGCGTCGCCCATGGTCGTGGTGCCGACCTTGGCGGAGCCCGGTGCCATGATGTCGGGGGTGCGCATGCCGGAGGCCAGCACGTCCTTGACCGCGTTCTCGACCAGGTCGGCGTCCTCGCCGAGATCGAACGAGTAGCGCAGCAGCATCGAGAACGACAGCATCTGCGCCAGCGGGTTGGCGACGCCCTTGCCGGCGATGTCGGGCGCCGAGCCGTGGATCGGCTCGTAGAGCGCGTGGCGCTTGCCGGTCACCTTGTCCTTGGCGCCGAGCGAGGCGGACGGCAGCATGCCGAGCGAGCCGGTCAGCATCGCAGCACAGTCGGAAAGGATGTCGCCGAACAGGTTGTCGGTGACGATCACGTCGAACTGGCGCGGATTGCGCACCAGCTGCATGGCGCAGTTGTCGGCGTACATGTGCTCGAGCTGCACGTCGGCGAACTCGGCCTTGTGGATGCGGTTGGCGACTTCGCGCCAGAGCACACCCGTGTGCATCACGTTGGCCTTCTCGACCGAATGCACCTTGTTGCGGCGCTTGCGGGCGAGCTCGAAACCCAGACGCACGATCCGCTCGATCTCGGGCGTGGTGTAGACCTGGGTGTCGACGGCCTTCTTGGTGCCGTCGGCGCGGGTCTCGATGCCGCGCGGCTCGCCGAAATAGACGCCGCCAGTGCCTTCGCGCAGCACCAGGAGGTCGGTGCCCTGAACCACCTCCTTCTTCAGCGTGGACGCGTCGATCAGCGCGTCGAACACCGGCGCCGGGCGCAGGTTGGCGAAGAGATCGAGCTCCTTGCGGAGCGCCAGGATGCCGCGCTCGGGCTTCTTGTCGAAGGGGTTGGTGTCCCACTTCGGCCCGCCGACCGAACCGAACAGCACGGCGTCGGCCGCCTTCGCGTCGGCGAGCGTCTCGTCCGAGATCGGCATGCCCAGCTTGTCGAGCGAGGCGCCACCGACCAACCCTTCCTTCAGGTTGAAGCTGACGGCGCGGCGCTTGTCGAACCAGTCGACCACGCGAAGCACCTGGGCCATCACCTCAGGGCCGATGCCGTCGCCGGGGAGCACGAGAAGCTGCTTGTTCGCCGCCATGGAGGATCGCCTTGTCAGGATGGACGTGATGGACTTGGGAGGGACCGCCTCACCCTTCGACAAGCTCAGGATGAGGCGTACTTAGAAAGCGAGTTCTATCGGTCGTCCTCATGCTGGGCTTGTCGAAGCGTGAGGACGTACCTGAAACGTCAGAGCCAGGCCTGGCTCTGCTTCCGCTGTGCCTCGAACGTGTCGATGCTCTTGCCCTTCTCGAGGGTGAGGCCGATGTCGTCGAGGCCGTTGATCAGGCAATGCTTGCGGAACGGGTCGATGTCGAACTTGATCACCTCGCCGTTCGGGCGGGTGATTTCCTGCTTGGCGAGGTCGACCGTGATGCGGGCGTTCTGGCCCTTGTCGGCATCGCTCATCAGCTTGTCGCAGTCCGCCTGCGGCAGCGCGATCGGCAGGATCCCGTTCTTGAAGCAATTGTTGAAGAAGATGTCGGCGAAGCTGGGCGCGATCACGCAGCGGATGCCGAAGTCGAGCAGCGCCCACGGCGCGTGCTCGCGGCTGGAGCCGCAGCCGAAATTCTCCCCGGCAACCAGCACCTCGGCCTTGCGGTAGGCTGGCTTATTGAGAACGAAGTCCGGGTTCTCCCTGCCGCTCATGTCGTAGCGCATCTCGTCGAAGAGATGCGTGCCGAGACCGGTCCGCTTGATCGTCTTCAGGAACTGCTTGGGGATGATCTTGTCGGTATCGACGTTGATCATCGGCATCGGCGCGGCGACGCCGGTCAGCTGGGTGAACTTCTGCATGGCCGTTCTCGGATGAAAATTCGGTGGTCTTGATAACAGTCTCGGAGGGCGGGTGCCAGAGCGTGGCACCGCACCGATCTTTATCCTAATATCGCAATAGGTTAGGAGGAAGCCAGATGACCAACCAATCCGGGCGGCCGACCGACGACGCGGTCGCGATGATGCGCTACGACGCCAACAAGAAGTCGGTCATCGTCGCATACCTGCTGTGGTTCCTCCTCGGCTGGTTCGGCGTGCACCGCTTCTACCTCGGCAAATGGATCAGCGGCTTCATCCTGCTGATCCTGACCCTGGTCGCCGCTGCGACCTACTGGATCGTCATCGGCATGGTGCTGATGGCGATCCCGGGCCTCTGGTGGCTGGTCGACGCGTTGCTGATCCCGGGCATGGTCCGCGGATACAACAACGACCTGATCGACGACGTCAGCCGCTAGAGGCGGCTAACGCATCAGCTTGCGGATGTCTTCGAGGTGGCCGGAGACGGCGGCGGCGGCGGCCATCGCCGGGCTCACCAGATGCGTGCGCCCGCCGCGGCCCTGACGGCCCTCGAAGTTGCGGTTCGAGGTCGAGGCGCAGCGCTCGCCGGGCTCGAGCTTGTCGGCGTTCATCGCCAGGCACATCGAGCAGCCGGGCTCGCGCCACTCGAATCCGGCCTCGATGAAGATCTTGTTGAGACCTTCTTCCTCGGCCTGGTGCTTCACCACGCCGGATCCCGGAACGACCAGCGCGTTCACGTGGGAGGCGACCTTGCGCCCCTTGGCGACCTTCGCCGCCTCGCGCAGATCCTCGATGCGGCCGTTGGTGCACGAGCCGATGAAGACCTTGTCGACCTTGATCTCGGAAAGCGGCGTGCCGGCCTTGAGGCCCATGTAGTCGAGCGAGCGCTGCATCGAGGCGCGCTTGGCCTCGTCGGCGACCTCGGCCGGGTTCGGCACCTTGGCGGTGATCGGCAGGACGTCCTCAGGGCTGGTGCCCCAAGTCACCTGGGGCACGATGTCCTTGGCGTCGATCTTGACCACCCGGTCGTACTTGGCGCCGGGATCTGAGGGCAGCGTCTTCCAGTAGGCGACGGCGGCCTCCCAGGCAGCCCCCTTCGGCGCCATCGGCCGGCCCTTGAGGTAGTCGAAGGTGGTCTGGTCGGGCGCGACCAGGCCGGCGCGCGCGCCGCCCTCGATCGTCATGTTGCAGACGGTCATGCGGCCTTCCATCGACAGGCCGCGGATCGCGGAGCCCGCGTACTCGATCACATGACCGGTTCCGCCGGCGGT
>CAZDGR010000423.1:0-3549 GCA_964504845.1 uncultured Rhizobium sp.
GATCTCCGCTTCGTCGCGGCCTGGCGAGAGGCCGAGGTCGAGTGCGAAGTCGAGCGCTCCGAACGCAAGGCGGCGAACCCGCACGCTGGCCAGCGCGATCTCCTCGGCGGCCTCGAGCCCGCGCGCGGTCTCGATCGTCGGCATCAGGTCGATCCCCCGCGCATGCGCAGCGGCCTGGCCGACATCCATGGTGCTTTCGCATTTCGGAATCACGACGCCGTCGATGTCCTTGGGCAAGGCGGCGAGATCGGCGAGGCCGTGCGGCGTCGAGAGCGCGTTGATGCGGATATAGAGGCGCGTCTTCCGCGGACGCTTCGCGGCCTCGGCAGCGGCCTTGCGGGCCGCGTCCTTCTCCGCCTCCGGCACCGCGTCCTCGAGATCGAGGATCACCGCGTCGGCGGCGAGGCCGAGCGCCTTCTCGACGCGGCGCGGATGGTTGGCCGGCGCGAACAGGAAGCTACGCACGCGCGACCTCGGCTGCGGGCTTCGACAGGTTGCGGCCGAGCCAGGCGAGCAGCAGCAGCCCGGGAACCGCGGCGAGCACCGTGAGCCCGAAGAACGGCACCCAGTCCAGCCTCTCGGCAAGCCAGCCGCCCGACGACGACAGCATCGTGCGCGCGGTCGCGGCGAGCGAGGACAGCAGCGCGTACTGCGTTGCGGTGTAGGAGACGTTGCAGAGGCTGGAGAGGTAGGCGACGAAGGCGGCCGAGCCCATGCCGCCGGTGACGTTCTCGGTGGCGATCGTCAGCATCAGCATGGGCACGTCGTATCCGACCATCGCCTGGATCGCGAACATCAGGTTCGAGAGCATCTGCAGGACACCGCAGACCATCAGTCCGCGGAACAGGCCGAGCCTGTACGTGACCACGCCGCCGAGCGCGACGCCGACCAATGTCGAGACCACGCCGAAGATCTTCGAGACGTTGGCGATCTCGATCTTGCTGAAGCCCATCGCGACGTAGAAGGGGCTCGACATGGTGCCGGCGAGCGCGTCGCCGAACTTGTAGAGGACGACGAAGACCAGGATCAGCGCCCAGTTGGGCCGCGTGACGAAGTCGGCGAAGGGAGCCACGACCGCGTCCTGGAGCCAGGCGGCGAGAGTCCTGGGCACCGGCTTCGCGGCGGCGTCGGCCCGCTCGGGCTCACGGGTCAGGAGCACGGTCAGGATGCCGATCCCCATCAGGAGGCCCATCGCCGCGTATGTGGCCTGCCAGCCGAAGAACGTGGCGAGGTAGAGCGCGCCGGCGCCGGAGGCCAGCATGCCGAAGCGGTAGCCCACCTGCGTCGCGGCGGCACCGGCGGCCTGCTCGCGGTCCTCGAGCAGCTCGACGCGATAGGCGTCGATCACGATGTCCTGGCTCGCCGAGAGGAAGGCGACGGCGACGGCGCCGAGAGCGGTCCACCACGGATCGATGCGCGGATCGGCCCAGCCCATCAGGAAGATCGCTGCGCCCAGCAGCACCTGGATGAGGACGGCCCAGCCGCGGCGGCGGCCGAGCAGGCGCGTCAGCACCGGCAGCGGCAGCCGGTCGATCAGCGGCGACCAGACGAACTTGAAGTTGTAGGCGGTGCCGACCAGGGCGAAGAGGCCGATGGTCGTCAGCGAGAGGCCGGCCTCGGCGAGCCAGACGCCGAGCGTGGCGCCGGTCAGCGCCAGCGGCAACCCGCTCGAGAAGCCCATCAGCAGGATGGCGAGTAGCCGCGGCTCCCGGTAGATCGCGAGCGAACTGAGCCAGCCGGTCACGCAACGACTTCCTTCAGGAGCTCGGCGAGGCTCGCCTGCGGCCGCGGGCCGACATGGGAGATGACCTCCGCGGCGCAGATCGCGGCGAGATGTCCGGCGCGCTCGATGCCGAGGTCGTGCGTGACTCCGTAGAGGAAGCCCGAGGCATAGAGATCGCCGGCGCCGGTGGTGTCGACGACCCGGGTCGGCATCGGCGGGATCGTATGCCAGTGGTCGCCGTCGAACACGATCGAGCCGTTCTCGCTGCGCGTCAGCGCCCCGGTCTTGCCGAGCTTGCGGACTTCCTCGGCAGCGTCCTCGAAGGACTTGGTGCGGTAGAGCGTTTTGATCTCCGCCTCGTTGGCGAAGAGGATGTCGACGTGGTCGCGCACCAGGTCGAGGAAGCTCTGGTGGTGACGCTCGACGCAGAAGGAGTCCGAGAGGGTAAGGGCCACCTTCCGTCCGGCATGGTGGGCAAGGCGGGCCGCCTTGAGGAAGGCCTCCTTCGCCGCCGGCTTGTCCCAGAGATAGCCTTCGAGATAGAGCACCTGCCCGCCGCCGACGACCTCGGCCGAGACGTCGTCCGGTGTCAGCTCGACGCAGGCGCCGAGATACGTGTTCATCGTCCGGTGCCCGTCGGGCGTGATCAGGATGAAGGACCGCGCGGTCGGCTCGCCGGCGACCAGGCGCGGCGTGCCGAAATGGATTCCGCCGGCCTTGAGGTCGTGAGCGAAGATGTCGCCGAGCTGGTCGTCGGCGACCTTGCCGATATAGGCGGCGGTGCCGCCGAGCGAGGCGATGCCGGCGGCGGTGTTCGCGGCCGAGCCGCCCGACTGCTGGATCGCCGGTCCGATCGCCTCATAGAGCGTCTCGGCGCGGTCCGCGTCGATCAGCATCATCGAGTCCTTGGCCATGCCGTGCCTGGCGAGGAAGGCGTCCTCGGCATGTGCCAGCACGTCGACGATGGCATTGCCGATGCAGACGACGTCCCACTTCGAATCCGCCATAAGCCCCTCTCAATGATCCCCCAAAAGGCCGATCGCACTATGTTGTGAGGTAAGCCCCGGCGCAACCGGCGCTTCTGGCCGGAGGAACGGCCTACGGCTACTCTGAAGCCCTGCAGGGGAACCTCGATCCCGGAGACGCGAAAATGCCTTTAACCCGCCGAATCGCCCTCGTTGGCATCGGCGCCGCCTTTTTCGGCGCGGCGCCGGTACTCGCCCATCACGGCTGGGGCAGCTACGACGCCTCGAAGCCGATCACCATCACCGGTGCGATCAAGCATTCGACGTATCAGTACCCCCACGTGCACGCGATGATCGACCACCAGGGCAACACCTGGGAGATCACGCTGGCGCCGCCTTCCAGGATGGAAGCCCGCCAGGCGGTGATCGCGGTGGTCAAGGAAGGCAACGTGATGTCGGCCTACGGGTATGCCAGCACCGCCAAGCCTCATGAGATGCGGGCCGAGCGCATCACCGTGAACGGCAAGACCTACGAGATGCGTTGATGGGGGAGTGGTTCCTCGCCTTCGAGCAATCGGGCCTCGGCGAGGCGATGCGGGGCTCGTCGTTCCTCTACCCGCTCGCCAACGTGATGCACATCGTCGGGCTCTGCTTCTTCTTCGGCGTGATCGCGATCATGGACGCCCGCCTGCTCGGCGCGTTCTCGGGCTTGGCCCTGAAGCCGTTCATCGCCTGCTGGCGGCGTGTCGCGATGGCGGCCTTCGCGATCCAGGTCGTCAGCGGCTTCCTGCTGCTCTCGGCCGAGGCCTCGGCGATCGTCGAGAACCCCGTCTTCCGCAACAAGATGATCCTGATCGTGCT
>CAZDGR010000424.1:0-3548 GCA_964504845.1 uncultured Rhizobium sp.
AGCGGATGCCGGTGCGCATCCTCAACAACGGCCGCACGATCCAGGTCAGCTGTCCGGGCGGCAGCCAGGCGCAGATCGCAGGCCAGACCTACGATCTTCTGCAGTATCACTTCCATCACCCGAGCGAGCACATCCTCTCGGGCCAGCGTTTCGAGCTCGAGCTTCACCTGGTTCATCGCAACAAGGCGGGCGAGCTCGCGGTGATCGGCGTCTTCATCCGTGGCGGCCAGGCCAGTCCGACCTTGCAGTCGATCTGGCAGGTGATGCCGACGAAGGCCTCGCCGGAGAAGTGGACCAGCGTCTCGGTCAATCCGGACAGGCTGCTGCCACCGAACTCGACCTATTTCCGCTACTACGGCTCGCTGACCACGCCGCCCTGCTCGGAGGGCGTGCTGTGGACCGTCTACAAGGAGCCGATCGAGGCATCCGAGGCGCAGCTCAGGCAGTTCGCGCAGATCTTCGCCAATAATTCGCGGCCGATCCAGCCGCTGAACCGCCGCTTCCTGCTGGCGACGGGCTGATCAACGACCCTTGCGCATCATGTCGGCGACATGCTCGCCGATCATGACGCAGGAGAGATGCGTGTTGGCACGGACCACCCACGGCATGATCGAGGCGTCGGCGACGCGCAGCCCGACCGCGCCGCGGACGCGTGCCTGGGGATCCACGACCGCTTCTGCGTCGTCGGCGGCCCCCATCCTGCAGGTCGAGGTGATGTGCTGGCCGTCGTTGACCTCGGCGAGCAGCCAGCGCCGCGCGATCTCCTCGTCGAGGAGCTGCTCGGGCGTGTGGTCGCTGAACCCGACCATCACGCGCTCGGATATGCGCTTAGCTTCGGGATGGCGGACGAACTTGATCAGCCGCTTCACGCCATCGACCATCCGCACCATGTCGCGTTCGTCGCCGAGCAGGTTGAGGTCGATCTCGGGATCGGCGTCAGGATCGGGCGACGCGAGCTTGAGGAGGCCGCGCGAGAAGCAGCGGTGCTGGACGACGCCCATCACTCCGACCTCGTTCTGGTTCTGGGTCAGGTCGAGGTCCGGCCGGCGGCCGAGGCTGTCACCGAACTGGTTCAGCTCGATCAGCTTCATGTCGTTGGTGCCGGCGTCAGCCATGCCCGACGTGTAGCGGATCACGCAGTTGGTATGCCGCTCGTAGAGCGACTTCGCCCGCGCTTCGGGTTTCAACAGCAGACGGAACGGCGCCGCCGGATGGTCCTGCAGATTGTGGCCGACCGGCAGATCGAGCAGCGGCGCGATGCCGAGCGCCTGGAGGTCCGCCGCCGGTCCGATACCGGATCGCATCAGGATCGCCGGTGAGTGCGCGCCGCCGGCCGAGATCACGATCTCCTTGGCGCGGAAATCCCGCAGGCCGCCCGGAAGGCGCGCGGCGACGCCGGTCGCGATCACCTGATTGCCGCGCGGCTCCAGCAGCACGCGGTCGACCTGAGCATCGCAGACGATGGTCAGGTTCTTCCGGCCGCGGATCGGCTCCAGATATCCGTCGGCGGTCGAGACGCGCACGCCGTCGGCCGTGTTGTTGATCGCATAGCGCGACACGCCGGTCGAATCCGGCGCATTGTGATCGTCGGCGAACGGATAGCCCAGGTCGAGACCGGCCATGAAGAACGCGCGGTCGATGTGGCCCCAGTCGTGGATCGCGTTGCGGCGCACCGGTGTCGGCCCGCCGCGCCGATGATAGGGCTTGTCGCCGTGGTCGTGATCGTCCTCGAGCCGGATGAAGGACGGAAGGACGTCCTCCCAGCTCCAGCCGATGCAGCCCTCGGCGGCCCAGCCGTCGAAGTCCTCGCGATGGCCGCGGATCGCGACCTGGCCGTTGATCGCCGATGACCCTCCAAGCACGCGGCCGCGCCAGTACTTGCGCGCCTTCTGCGTGGGTGTCCGCTTCGCCACGAGATTCGGCCACTGATACCGACCGAAGCTGTCATGGACAATCAGCGCGGTCGGGTTCGGTGCCCGCATCGCCGCCGGCGTATCGGCGCTCCGCATGTCGGATCCCGCCTCCAGCAGCAGCACGCGGCGGCCGGGATCCTCGCTCAGACGCGCGGCCAGAGGGGCTCCGGCGGAGCCGGATCCGACCACGATCACATCGAACTCGACCACCTCAGAACTCGGGAGGCTCGTACATGCCGCCGTGCAGCTTCCACTCCAGCGGACCTTCGACGTCGACGCCCTCGCTCTTGAGCTGGTCGAGCCAGGTCTCGGCGTCGTCGGTCGGCTTGAAGCCGATCGCCTCCCAGTTCGGATGCTTGATCTTGAGCCGCTTGTTGTTCGACATGCCGAAAACGATCGCGGCACCGATCTCCGGCTGCTTGAGGGCGCGGTCGAACAGCTCGACCGTGTCGCCATGGCTGAGCCAGGTGGAGAGATGGCGCTGCTGGCTCGGCCGCTTCTCGAAGCTGCCGATGCGGACGCTGACCGACTCGATGCCGTGCTTGTCGAAATAGTAGCGCAGCATCGCCTCGGCGAAGACCTTGGTGACGCCATAGAAGCTGTCGGGGCGGACCGGATCGGTCTCGGTCATGCCGTGCTCGACCGGATACATGCCGTAGGTGTGGTTGGTCGAGGCGAAGACGATCCGCTTCACGCCTGCCTTCCGCGCCGCCTCGAACACGTCGTACATGCCGCGCGCGTTGATCCGGAACATCGTCTCGAAGTCCTTCGGATCGGGAGCGCCGGCGAGATGGATCATCGCGTCGACGCCGTCGACCGCCTTGGCCAGCGCCTTGGTGTCGGCGAGATCGGCGACGATCGCCTCCTCGTCCGCACGCGGATCGACGACCGGCTTGCGGTCGAGAAGCCGGAAGCCGTCGTGACGGCCGATCAGGCCGGCCCTGAGGGTCGAGCCGATACGCCCGGCGGCGCCCGTGATGAGCACGCGCCGCCAACGATGATCGATCATGGGACTCCGTCCGCGAGATGGGGAAGCGAGGGAAGCCTACCTCAGCGTCCGGCAGCGCGCCAAGCCAGGCGTACGGAATGTCGCGCCGTTTCGCCCGGCGGAAGCAGGCGCATGCTCGGCTTGGTCGCGAAGTCGCCGTTGGTGTCCTCGTAGTCGGAATGCCCGCTCCACGCCTCGAGCGAGACGTAGGGAGCCGCCGGCTTCGCCCAGACGACGAGATGGGGAAATCCCTCCGCCGTCATCACCAGCGCCGAGCCGTCCTTGGCGGCGAAGGTCATTTCGCGACTCCTGGCGTCCGGAAAGACGAAGGCGCCGTCGGCGAAGAGTTCGGGCCGGAGATCGAGCCGCCGGCCGGTAAGCGGCGACGGGCGGGAACTTCGGCGGACGAGGCCGGTCGCGGCGATCGCCGGGATCGCAGCCGCCTCGTCTGCGTCGAACTCGACGCGATAGTCCTCCCTTGCGCCGCCGGCGAAAGGCCAGTTGAAGGCCGGATGGAATCCGGCCGCGTAGGGCATCGGCTCCGGCCCGCGGTTCTCGACCGCGAAGCCGACATCGAGCGTCGTCGCCGCCAGCTCGTAGTCGAGCGTGAGGCGGAAGGCGAAGGGATACTCGGCACGCGTCTGCTC
>CAZDGR010000425.1:0-3545 GCA_964504845.1 uncultured Rhizobium sp.
AAGCGTGAGGGCGTTGAAGGACGAAGGCTTTAGCCTCTTGTCAGAGCCCGACCGTGTCCAGGATCTCCTTCACCACCGCGGTACACTCGAAGTGGTCCTCGGCGATCTGGCGCGCGGCCTTGCGGTGGATCTCGTAGTCCTTGTCGATCGCATCCAGCGCGGTGATCGCCTGCTCGTGGTCGGTGTAGGAGAAGAGGCCCCGGCCGACGGGGATGGTCTTCTCGAACCCGGCCGACTGCATGATCACCGGCCGGCCGGATGCCAGGTAGCAGACGCTGCGGTCGGAGAACCAGCCGGAGTTGGTGCGGACATAGATGTCCTTCGCCACCGTGAACTCGCCGCGCGAGCCGCGCACGAAGTCGCCGTAGGAGTCCATGGTCTCGGACTGCACCGCGCCGTCGAGCACGCGCCAGCCGGCCTCCTCCACCTGCTTGTTGACCGAGGGATCCGGCGTGATCAGCGCCAGCTCGAATTCGCGGCCGCTCCGCTTCGGCAGGTCGAGGAACTTGAGGAAGTTCGTGTGCTTCGACCACTGATAGGACTGGCCCTGCCAGCGGACGTTCTTGCCCTTTTTCTGCCAGGTCGCGACCGAGGTGTAGGCGGACGGCGCCGGGCGGTCGTCATAGGGCCAGAGCTTGAGGTCGACCGGCGGGCGCGTCGGCTTCCACGGCCGCGTGCCGGCGGGAATCAGGCAGTCGGCGTCACCGATGTTCTGGCCGTAGGTGAAGAGATGCGTGTGCGCGTCGACGAACTCGGTCGAGTAGGCGTCGTCCTGCGCGATCTTGATCTGCTCGTAGCCAGGATCGGTGTCGATCAGGATCCTGACCGGGCACTTCATGTGCTCCTCGCGGAGCTTGGTCGAGCCGCAGAGATTGATCAGGGCGTCGGCCTCGCCGTAGAGGCGCATTAATTTGTCACGGCCGATGCCTTCCCACGCGCCGTCCTTGACGGGGTCCCAGTAGGCCCAGCGATCGCCGAGGCCGAGCCGCTCCATCATCGAGCGGACGTAGCCTATGTTGTAGGTGGAGTCCCAGACGAGCTGGTTTTCCTTGGGCGAGTACGGGTTCACCCCGTTGTCCTCGATGTACCAGACATCATGGCCCAGCCGGCGCAGCGCCGACAGGTACTGAGTCGCCTGCCAGGCGATGCCGGCGAGCGGCATCTGGCCGACGAAATGATGAACGAGAATGGTCTTTCGGGCGCTCAAGGGACCGGTTCCGCAGCGAGGCGGCGACCATGTCCGCCGCGCCTGGCGCGGTCAAGAGCGTTGCATTCCGAACACAGCGGCTCCGATATCGCCGCCCGACTCGCGACCCGCATTCGTCTTTCTCAAAAAAGGCGTCCGAAGCGGGGAACCAACCGGCGGTAACTGGGTATTTACGGGCATCGATCTCGGAATGCGCGCGGGCCCGCATGGTCCGCATCACCGACGGCCGTGTTGCCGCCTAACCTTACGTATGGGGAAAGTTCCATGAAACTCCATCGCCTAATCCCGAGCCTCGCGGCCGTCCTGCTGACCGCAGGATGCACGTGGCTTGCCGAGCCCGCTCGCACCGACTCCCACAACCTCCGTCCGCATCCGGACCCGTTCCAGCAGACGCTGGCCGACGGCTATCGCAAGCTCGGCCAGTTCGAGGACAGCACCTGGCACTGGGACTATGTCCCGGCCGGCATCTTCTACGAGAAGTCGGTCCTCGCCGGCACCGGCCAGCCGGTTCCGGTCGGCGATCCGATGGAATGGGACCGCCGCCGCGGCCATCCGCCGATGTTCGGCCACTTGGTCGTGGGCTTCCAGAGCAAGCGCACCCTCGACACCGCGCTCGACTATCGCGCTCGCCTGAGCGCGTGGATCGCCGCCACCAAGGCACGCGACCCGGTCACCACCGCCGGCCAGCAGGTCGCCTTCGAGTGCTGGCTCGAGCAGATGGCCGAGGACGACTACGAGGAGGTCGCGCTCTGCGGCCTCAATCCGTCGATCTGGGTCGTCCAGCAGACCGTCGTCACCCCGCCCCCGGCCGCCGCTCCGGCACCGGCTCCGCGGACCTACCTGGTGTTCTTCGACTTCGACCGCTCCGACATCACGCCTGAGGCCGCTGCCATCATCCGGCAGGCCGCCGACGACGCGAAGCGGGGCAACGTCCGTCTGATCGTGGCGACCGGCCATGCCGACCGCTCCGGCCCGACCGACTACAACCAGCGCCTGTCCGAGCGCCGCGCCGCCTCCGTCAGGGCCGCCCTGGTCCGCGAAGGCATCGCTGCCAGCACGATCCAGACCTCGGGTCGCGGCGAGAACGACAACCTCGTCGCCACGCCGGACGGCGTCCGCGAGCCGCGGAACCGCCGGGTCGAGATCGCCTTCCGCTAGACCTTCCCGGGTATAGCGAGGAGCGGGCCGCCGGATCTCCGGTGGCCCGCTTCTATTTCAAGTCAAAGACGAGAATGCCACTCAGAGGCGTTTGATAGCCTCTTGTTCATTCCAGAGGACAGTTGCGCGGTATCTGAGTAACGATGGGGCTCCATCGCCCCTCCAGAAAGGAAAACCGATGCGCTTGCGCAGCCTCGTCCTCTCGATCGCCGCGACTGTGCTGCTCGCCGCCTGCCAGGTCGCCGATCCGAACCTCGCCGCCGGTCCCCGCACCACCACCGACCGCTTCCTGCTTGCGCTCGCCGACGGCTACAAGGCGCGCGGCGATGCCGAAGCCGCCGAATACGATCCGCTCGGCGCCAACGTCATGTACGAGAAGTCGGGCATGGCCGCGCGCGGCCAGAACGTGCCGGTCGGCGACCCGATGGAGTGGGATCGTCGTCGCGGCCATCCGCCGATGTGGGGCCGCTTGGTCGTCGGCTTCGACAACAAGCAGACGCTGGCGACCGCGCTCGACTACCGCACCCGTCTCTCCGCCTGGATCGAGGCCACCAAGGCGCGCGATCCTGTCGCGGCCGCCAGTCAGCAGGTCGCTTTCGAATGCTGGCTCGAGGAGATGTCCGAGGATCACGCCGAGGACGTCGCGAGCTGCGGACTCAACCCGAGCTCCTGGGTGATCGCCGCCGCTCCGGCAGCGCCTGCCCCCGCGCCCGCACCGGCGCCAGCGCCTTCGGTGCCGAAGACGTATCTCGTGTTTTTCGACTTCGACCGCTCCGACATCACGCCCGAAGCCGCCCGCATCATCCAGCAGGCCGCTGACGACGCGAAGCGGGGCAACGTCCGGGTCGTCGTGACCGGCCACGCCGATCGCTCCGGCGCGACCGATTACAACCAGCGTCTCTCCGAGCGCCGCGCCGCCTCCGTCAGGGCGGCCCTGGTCCGCGCGGGCGTCGCCACCAGCGCGATCCAGACCTCGGGTCGCGGTGAGAACGACAATCTCGTGCCAACGCCGGACGGCGCCCGCGAACCGCGGAACCGCCGGGTCGAGATCGCCGTCCGCTAGCCTTTCCTGGTCGAACGAAGGAACGGGCCGCCGGATCTCCGGCGGCCCGCCTCCGTTTCAAGGGCCTATTCAAGCCACAATTCAGGTATCGGATGCCGCCATGATCCGCCCCCTCCT
>CAZDGR010000426.1:0-3540 GCA_964504845.1 uncultured Rhizobium sp.
GACCACGCCGGCCTTCGGATGGCCGTGGTCGAGCGAGGCGGTGAAGGTCGGCGCGTATCCGTGGCGCGAGTTGAACAGGCCGAGGCAATTGGGTCCGACGATCCGGCAGCCGGTCTCGCGCGAGATCCGCACCAGCCGCTCCTGCATCGCCTTGCCGGCCTCGTCGGCCTCGGCGAAGCCGGCGGAGAAGACGACGACGGCGCGCGTGCCGCGCCTGGCCGCGCTCTCGACCGCGTCGCAGACCGCGGCGGCCGGCACCGCGACGATCAGGGCCTCCGGTGCCGCCGGCAGCTCGTCGATCGACTTGAAGGCGGGCAGGCCCTGGATCGTCCCGCCCTTGGTGTTGACCGGCCAGATCGGACCGGGGAAACCGCCTTCCTTGAGGTAGCGGATCGGGCGTCCGCCGATCCGCGACGGCTCGTTGGAGGCGCCGAGCACCGCGACCGACTTCGGCCAGAACAGAGACCGGAGCGATTCCGGGCCGGGACGGGAAGGCATTGAGGATTCCTCAGACGGTCGCGATGGGGCTGGACGGAGATCCGACGGCACCGGTCAGGCGCAGCGGCGGCGCGGTGAGCAGGAAGCGCGAGCGTCTGGCGTTGCGGAGCCAGAGCGCCAGCTCGGAGAGGAACCAGATCTCGCCCAAGGGCACGCCGAGCTTGAACAGGCAGTGGGCGTGCAGCGGCATTGCCGGATAGCGCCCCGATCCTGTCGGCGGGCTCCGCGACGGCAGCGACTCGACCGCGTAGTTGTCGGCGATCAGCGCGGAGACTTCTGAGTCGGTGATCCATTGCAGCAGCTTGTCGTCGCGGCCGTCGAGCACCGAGCAGGAATTCTCCAGTGTCTTCGCGTCGGGAGAGCCGCCGAGCGAGAGGATCACGTCGCCGAAGCCCGTGTAGAAACAGACCATGTCGCCCTTGGTCACCTCGACCTTGTCGGCATCCATCACGCGGCGTAGATCGTCGTAGCCGACCTCCTTCCGCGCACGGCCGAAGTGCTTCTCCAGGTCGACCATCACGGCGCGGCCCTGGATGCCGTGGACGGCGAAGTTGTGGATGCCGAGAGCGCGGGCTTCCGAGCCTTCGAATGAATCCCAGGCGACGCCGCCGGGCTTCGCCTGAGGTGCTACGACATGCGTGCCGGCGCGGAAGCCGTTGTAGTAGACGAGCTCGGGCTCGCCGTCGCCGTCGGCATCGAACTCCTGGCCGACATGGGCGAAGGAATCCCACTGCGTCGAATACTGGGTGTGGAGCAGCACCGCATCGTCGGAGACGACGTCGACCCAGTCAGGGTTCTCGCGGCGGAAGGGGTAGTTGTAGTTGGCGAGCCCGCCGCGGATCGTCGCGTAGCGCTTCGGCGGATGGCGGCGCGGGTTCAGCACGTTGCCGCCGGGAAGCTCGAGCGGCAGCGAGAGGCAGAAGGTCCTGCCCTCCTTCACCTCGGCGATGCCTTCCTTGACCTTTGCCGGCGTGATCAGGTTCAGCCGGCCGATCTGGTCGTCGGGACCGAAATCGCCCCAGGTCGATCCTTCCGGACGCCGTTTCCATCGTGCCATGCGCTTCATCCCTCCGAGGCGGCCGGAAGGGTCTCAGAGCCCGTCGCCGCGGGCAAGGCTTTCGCGTATTGTTTCGCACCCGTTCTTCCACAGGACCGTTCATGACCCGCCGTGCCGCCGATCTTCTCGTCGACTGCCTCGTCGCCCACGGCGTCGACCGCGTCTTCTGCGTGCCGGGCGAGAGCTATCTCGCGGTGCTCGACGCGCTGGTCGACCGCGAGGAGATCGACGTGGTGGTCGCGCGCCACGAGGGCGGCGCCGGCTTCATGGGCGTGGCGGACGCCAAGCTGACGATGCGACCGGGCGTGGTCTTCGTCAGCCGCGGGCCGGGCGCCACCAATGCGTCGATCGCGGTGCACGTGGCCCAGCAGGACGCGGTGCCTTTCGTCCTCTTCATCGGCCAGATCGAGCGCAAGGACTTCGGCCGCGGCGCCTTCCAGGAGGTCGACTACGTCCAGACATTCGGCGACATGGCCAAGCATGTCGAGGTGGTGACCGACGGCGAGCGCGTGCCGGAGGCGATCCGTCGCGCCTTCCACCTGGCGCAGGCCGGAACGCCCGGCCCGACCGTGGTCGTGCTGCCCGAGGACATGCTGCTCGACGAGGTCTCGGCCGAGGTGCTGGCGCCGAAGCCGATTGCTGCGATCCATGCCGATGGCGAGACGATCGCCGAGGTCGCCGCGAAGATCGCGAAGGCGGAGCGCCCGGCGGTGATCGCCGGAAGCCTGCTCCGCGGCGACGACGGGCGCGCGGCGCTGATCCGCCTCGCCGAGGCGGCGGAGACGCCGGTCATCGCCTCGTTCAAGCAGCAGGACATCTTCCCGAACACGCACCGCCTCTTCGGCGGGCACCTCGGATACATGGCGCCCGAAGACCAGGTGCGGATGGTCGGCGAGGCCGACCTGCTGGTCGCGATCGGCACGCGGATGGGCGACGTCACCAGCCAGGGCTACCGCCTGCCGATGCAGGGCCAGGAGCTGGTTCACGTGTTCCCCGATCCGGCGGTGGCCTCGATCGCCGCCGATCCGGTCGCTTTCGTCGATGCGCTCGCCAAGGCGATGCCGCGTCTTTCGAACACGAAGGCCGATGCGCGCACGCGCTGGGCCGAGCGGCTGCATGGCCGTCATGCGGCGCAGGCGGTGTGGAAGCCGGTCGAGGCCAAGGACGGCGTCGTCTTCGGCCATCCGACCGTGGCGCTGATCGACCAGCTTCCCGACGATGCGATCCTGGTCATGGACGCCGGCAACTTCTCCGGCTGGATGCATAGGCATTTCCCGTTCTCCGGCCGCCACAAGCTGCTGGGCGTCATCGCCGGCGCGATGGGCTTCGGCATGCCGGCGGCGGTTGCGGCCTCGCTGCGCTACCCGGACAGGCCGGTCGTCGTCCTGATCGGCGACGGCGGCATGCTGATGACCGGCACCGAACTCGCGACCGCGGTCCGCCACAAGGCCCGATTCGTGGCGATGGTCTCCAACAACGGCAGCTACGGCACGATTCGCCTGCACCAGGAGAAGCATTACCCCGGCCGGATCAGTGCCACCGAGCTGGTGAACCCGGATTTCGCCGCGCTCGCAAGATCCTTCGGCGCGACCGGTCTGAGCCTGACGAAATCGTCCGACTCCGCCAAGGTCGTGGCCGAGGCGCTGGCGGCCAAAGGCCCGGCGGTGATCGATGTCCGTTCCAGCCTCGAGCACATCTCCGCCTTCACGACCTTGAGCGCGCTGGCGCCGGCCAAGTGAAGGCTGTTAGCCTCGCTTTCATGCGCCTGCTTGCGGCCCTCCTGGTGCAGCTCGCGCTGCCGGCCGCCGCGGCCGAGCGGTTCGTCGGCGACGCCGCCTCGACCTCGGCCGGCGCCTATATCGATGCGAAGCTGGGATATCCCGCCGACTACACGCCGGGGCGCCTCGCGATCGACTACGTCGCCGCCTATGGCGGCGGCTTCCTGACCCAGGTGCGCTTCACGCCGAGCAACGGCCACCAGGTCC
>CAZDGR010000427.1:0-3478 GCA_964504845.1 uncultured Rhizobium sp.
CTCTATCGGCTGGCTCACGGCCGCGAGGGCTCGCTGTGGAAGCGCCTGCAGTCGACGAAGGACGCCGAGCCGGCCTTCGGACAGGCGCACGACTTGCTCGCCGACCTCCTGGCACGTGTCGACTACCTCTCCCCCTTCGCGCTGTTCGCCCATGTTCTGGGCCCGCTCGGCGGCCGCCGGAAGATCCAGGCGCGGCTCGGGCCGGAATCGCTCGACGCGCTGGAGGAGTTCCTGAACGCGGCGTTGGCGCATGAGCGCGCACACCCGCCGTCGCTGCAGGGGTTCCTGCACTGGCTGGAGGCGGCGGCCGAGGACATCAAGCGCGACCTCGAGCACGGCGCCCGCGACGAAGTCCGCGTGATGACGGTGCATGGGGCGAAGGGCCTGCAGGCGCCGATCGTGATCCTGCCCGACACGGTCTCGCCGCTCCGCGACGATCCCGGCGTGCTGTGGACCGAGGATGGCTTGCCGCTCTGGTGCCCGCGCGCCGAGGACGCCGATCCGGTCGCGGGCCGCGCACGCGCCGCCGCGCGCACGCGTCGCGAGGAAGAGCATCGCCGGCTTCTCTATGTCGCGATGACGCGGGCCGAGGACCGTCTCTATGTCTGCGGCTGGCGGACCTCGGAACGAAAAAGCAGCGGCACCTGGTACGACCTCGTCGCATCCGCGTTCGAGACGCTGGATGGCGTCGAGCCGGTGGTCGAGCGGCCGGCGCGGCGCTACGTCAGCGCGCAGACCGCCGCGGTCGAGACGCCGAAGGCGGCCGCCGATGCGATCGCGTTGCCCTCGCTTCCCGCATGGGCGCGCGTCGACGCGAAGGCCGAGCCCAGGCCGCCGCGCCCGCTGGCGCCGAGCCGGCCCGAGGATCCTGAGCCGCCGGTGCGCTCGCCGCTGATCGCCGAGGACGGGCTTCGCTTCCGCCGCGGTCGCCTGGTGCATCGCCTGCTGCAGTCGCTGCCCGATCTCCCGCGCGAGGCGCGGGCCGAGGCGGCGCGGCGCTGGCTCGGCCGGCCGGGACAGGGCATCACGCCGGAGCAGGCGGAAGCTTTGCTGAAGGAGACGCTGGCGATCCTCGACGCCCCGGATCTGATCCCCCTGTTCGGTCCCGGCAGCCGCGCCGAGGTACCGGTGACCGGCGTGATCGGGCCGCATGTGGTCTCGGGCCAGGTCGACCGGCTCGTCGCCATCGCCGACCGGGTGCTCATCATCGACTACAAGACCAACCGCCCGCCGCCGCTGGAGCCGGATCGCGTCGCGCCCCTCTACCTCCGCCAGATGGCCGCCTATCGGGCGGTCCTGCGGAAGGTCTACGAGGGCCGCCCCGTCGAGTGCCGGCTGCTGTGGACCGACGGCCCCCGCCAGATGGCGCTGCCGGACGGCCTCCTGGACCGGTTCGCGCCGGTCTAACTCTCTGGGAAAGATAATATTTTAGGGGCTCTTGCGCTCCCCCGCCCCCTCCTTTATAAGCCCGCGCTTCAAGCTGGAGCCGCCGACATGAAGCCCGACATCCACCCGCAGTACCACACCATCAAGGTCGTCATGACCGATGGCACCGAGTTCGAGACCAAGTCGACCTGGGGCAAGGAAGGCGAGGTGATGCGGCTCGAGATCGATCCGAAGTCGCACCCGGCCTGGACCGGCGTGCACCGCATGATCGACTCCGGCGGCCAGGTCGCGAAGTTCAACAAGCGCTTCGCCAACCTCGGCATCGGCGGCAAGAAGTAAGCCCGAGCCGAACGCGCTTGCGACAAGGGCCCCTTCCGGGGCCCTTTTCATTTCTAGCTCAGCATCCGGTCGAGCCGATCGACGCGCTCGTAGAGCGCGCGGCTGCGGTCGAGCAGGCCGCCCATCGCCGGCGGCATCCATTCGCCGAGATCGTCGGCGGAGGCGAGGCAGACGTCCTGCCCGGCGAGCCGCCGCTCCGGGAGGCGCGACTCTTCGTCGGCGATCTCGCCTTCGATCACGGCGCGGCGCAGCAGCAGCCACGCCATCACCTGGGTCAGCCGGGAGGTCACGCGGAACGCCTCGCGCGTCAGCTTCAGTCGCTCGACCGGCGGCATGCGGAGCGCGTCGCCCTGGCGGAAGCGCAGGTAGTTCCGGGCCTCGACCAAGAGCGACATCGCCTCGTCGTAGGTGCGGGTGATGACGACCGTGGACATGCCTAGAGCATGGGGTTGCCGGCCACCGGAGACCAAGAACTTTTTTGTGCTCAGGCCCGCTCGCGCAGCGTGCTGAATTTCAGGTCCGGCCAGTCCTTGATCATCCGGTTGAGTTCCCAGGCGTTTCTCGCCAGGAATACCGGTGCGTCGTCCCGGTCCTCGGCGACGGCTCCACGGTTCTGCTCGATGAAGCGCTTGAGGACGGCCGGATCGGCGCTCGAGATCCAGCGCGCGGTCTCGTAGGGCGCCTCCTCGAAGCCGATCGGAACGCCGTATTCGCCCTGGACCCGCGAGCCCAGCACGTCGAGCTGGAGGCGGCCGACGACGCCGACGATCCATTGCGAGCCGATAACCGGGCGGAAGACCTGGGTGACGCCTTCCTCGGCCAGGTCCTCGAGCGCCTTCCGCATCTGCTTGGCGCGGATCGGATCCTCGAGGCGGACGCGCATCAGGATCTCGGGCGCGAAGTTCGGGATGCCGGTGAAGCGGATCGCCTCGCCCTCGGTCAGCGTGTCGCCGACGCGAAGCGTGCCGTGGTTGGGGATGCCGATGATGTCGCCGGGGAAGGCTTCCTCGGCGAGCTCGCGCTCCTGGGCGAAGAAGAAGATCGGGCTCTGCACCGCGATCATCTTGCCGGTGCGCGACTGCTTCAGCTTCATGCCGCGCTTGAAGCGGCCGGAGACCAGGCGGAGGAAGGCGACGCGGTCGCGGTGGTTGGGGTCCATGTTCGCCTGGACCTTGAACACGAAGCCGGTGACCGGCGCCTCGCCGGGATCGACGGGCCGCGGTTCCGCCGGCTGCCGGCGCGGCGGCGGCGCGATCTCGCCCAGCATGCGGATCAGCGTCTCGACAGCGTAGTCCTGAAGCGCGCTGCCGAAGATCACCGGCGTCATGTGGCCGGCGCGATAGGAGTCCATATCGAGCGCCGGATAGGCGGACGACGCGAGCTCGGCCGACTCGCGGAAGTCCTTCAGCACCTGAGGCGCCACGCGCTTGTCGAGCTCGGGATCGTCGAGGCCCCTGCAGTCGATCGTGGTGTCGTAGGACGTGCCCTTGCCCTTCGAGCTGGTCAGGAACTTGTCGGCGAGCAGGTCGTAGCAGCCGTGGAAGTCGGTCCCCATGCCGACCGGCCAGTTGACCGGCGTGACGTCGAGCGCGAGGCCGCTCGCGACCTCGTCCATCAAGGCGAAGGGATCGTGGCCCTCGCGATCCACCTTGTTGACGAAGGTGATGATCGGGATGTCGCGCAGCCGGCAGACCTCGAACAGCTTGCGGGTCTGGCTCTCGATGCCCTTGGCGGCGTCGATCACCATCACCGC
>CAZDGR010000428.1:0-3474 GCA_964504845.1 uncultured Rhizobium sp.
ACGATGCCGAGGTCGTGGGTGATCAGCACGACGCTCATGCCGAGCTCCGATCGCATGTCGTCGATCAGGTCGAGCACCTGGCTCTGGATCGTGACGTCGAGCGCCGTTGTCGGCTCGTCGGCGATCAGCAGCTTCGGCCGGCAGGCGAGCGCGATCGCGACCATGACGCGCTGGCGCATGCCACCCGAGAACTGGTGCGGATATGCTGAGAGTCGCCGCTCCGCATCGGGAATGCCGACGAGCCTCAGCATCTCGATTGCCCGTCCCCTCGCCTCGCCTCGGGCGATGCCGGGCTCGTGCGCCTCGATCGTCTCGACGATCTGGGTCTCGACCGTGAAGGCCGGGTTGAGGGCGGTCAGCGCATCCTGCATCGTGACCGCGATGTCGCGGCCGCGGATCGACCGGATTTCGGCCGGACCGAGAGCAAGAAGATTTCGGCCACCGAAGGTGATCGCCTCGGCCTCGACCTTGCCCGGCGGGCGCACCAGGCCGAGGACGCTCAGGAAGGTAACGCTCTTGCCGGAACCGGACTCTCCGACGACGCCGAGACATTCGCCCGGTCGCACGTCGAGATCGACGCCGTCGACCGCGCGCACCAGGCCATGCCGGGTCGGGAAGGTGGTGCGGAGCCCGCGGATGCCGAGAAGCTCGCTCACCGCGAGAGCCTCGGATCGAAGGCGTCGCGGAGGCCCTGGCTCGCGACGTTGATTGCCAGCACCAGCGCCAGGATCGCCAGGCCGGGGAAAGTCGAGACCCACCAGGCGTCGAGCAGGAAGGCGCGGCCGTCGGCGACCAGCGAGCCCCATGAGGCTGTCGGCGGCTGAACGCCGAGACCGAGGAACGACAGGCTCGCCTCGGCGATGATGATGTAGGCCATCCGGAAGGTGGCGACGACGATCACCGGCGACAGGATGTTGGGCAGGATTTCGCGGCGCATGATGTGCCAGCGGGACGCGCCCAGCGCGCGGGCCGCCTCGACGTAATCCTGCTCGCGCGCCGCCAGGGTCTCGGCGCGCACTACGCGGCACGGCAGCACCCACTCCTTGTAGCAGAGCGCCAGGATAATGTTCTGGAGTCCCGGACCCATCATCGCCATCAGGCCGATCGCGAAGATCAGGTAGGGGAAGCCCAGCAGGATGTCGCAGACCCGGGCGATCACGATGTCGACGGGCCCGCGCAGGTAGCCCGCGAGCAGCCCGAGCGTCGTGCCGATCACCGTCGCCAGCAGCACGACGGCGACGCCGATCATGATCGAGACCCGCGTGCCGTAGATCATCCGGGACAGCACGTCGCGGCCGAGCGCATCGCAGCCGAGCCAGAAGCCGCGCTCGCCGCCATCCATCCAGGCGGGCGGCTGCAAGCGGCGCAGCAGGTCGGTCTCGTAGGGGTTCTGCGGCGCCAGCAGCGGCGCAAAGATCGCGATCAGGCAGAAGGCCAGGCAGATCAGCGAGGCCGCCACCGACATCCGGTTCGCCAGGAAGTCGCGCAGGTTGCCTGCGAGGATCGATTCCTCTCGGCTCCTTGCAGCCGGAAGGGCAGCGTCGACCGAGCTCACAGCCGGACCTTCGGGTTGAGCACGGTGTACAGAAGGTCGGCGAGGAAGTTCAGCAGGACGTAGGTGGTGGCGTAGATCAGCACCGCCGCCTGCACCAACGGGTAGTTGCGCGAGAAGATGGCCTCGACCACGAGGCGTCCGAGACCCGGCCAGCCGAACACGGTCTCGATGATCATGTTGCCGCCGAGCAGCGACCCGGTCTCGATCGCGGCGACCGTCACGGTCGGTATCAACGCGTTCTTGAGCGCGTGACGACCGACGACACGAAGCCGGCTGAGGCCTTTGGCCTCGGCGAAGGTCACGTAGTCCTGCGACAGCGCCTCCAGCATCGAGGTTCGGGTGACTCGCATCAGGAGGGCCGACATCGCGAGCCCGAGCGTCACCGCCGGCAGCAGCATGTGACGGAGCGCATCGAGGAAGCTGTCGAGGCGGCCGGCCATGAGCGTGTCGATCAGCACGAAGCCGGTCGCCATCTTCACCTCGTAGCCGAAGCCGATGCGGCCCGAGACCGGCAGGATGTGCAGGTTCACCGCGAACAGAAGGATCAGCAGGATGCCGAACCAGAAGCCCGGCATCGAGACGCCGAGCATCGATCCGACCGTGGCGATGCGATCGAGCAGCGAGTTGCGCTTGACCGCGGCAATCACGCCAAGCGGCACCGCGACCGCGATCGCGATGAGCATGGCGACCAGGGTCAGCTCGATCGTCGCCGGCAGGCGCTCCAGGATCACGTCCATGACCGGCCGGCGATGGAAGAAGCTGAGCCCGAAATTGCCGGTCAGCGCGTTGCCGAGGAAGCGGAAGAAGCGCTCGACCACCGGCAGGTCGAGGCCCATGTCGCGGCGAAGGGAATCCCGCTGCGCCTGGTCGGCGAGCGAGTCGCCGAGCATGATCTGCACCGGATCGCCCGGCGTCAGCGCCATCATCGCGAAGACGATGACGCTGATGCCGAGCAGCACCGGGATCAGCTGAAGCAGCCTCTCGGCGAGGCGAAGCGGGCTCAAGGAAGCGCGACTCTCAGTCGACGCGGGCGTCGTGGAGCTTGATCACGCCACGGGGCGACGGCTTCCAGTTCTTGAGTCGGGCGCTGGCGCCGTAGACGTCCTGCGGCAGCCACAGGAAGATCAGCGGCGACTCCCTGGCGACGATCGCCTGGGCGTCCTGATACATCTTCGAGCGCTTGGCGACGTCCACCTCGGTGTCGGCAGAGGTCAGCAGCGCATCGACCTCCTTGTTGGCGAAGCCCGAGTAGTTTCCACGGTCCTTCCCCTTCAGCACCGGCACGAAGATGCCGACCGGGTCGAGCGCGCCGTCACCCCAGGACTGGAACACCATGTCGCGGTTATTGCTCTCGGGCTTGGCCCAGGTCTGGCTCAAGGTCGTCTGCTCCCAGAGCTGGACCTTGGTGCGGATGCCGGCGCGGGTGAGCTGGGAGGCCACCGCCTCGGCCACGTCCTTGAAGGCGTTAGCGACATCTAAAGTCACGTCGATGCCGTTCGGATGGCCGGCCTCGGCCAGCAGCCTCTTTGCCCTGTCGACGTCGAGCGTCAGCTTCGGCAGGCTCGCATTGAAGCCGTAGGACTCCGGGCTGAGCAGCCCATCCAGCGGCGTCGCGAGGCCCGAGAGCACCCGGTCGATGATCAGCTTGCGGTCGACCGAGAGGTTGGCCGCCTGGCGCACGCGCACGTCGTTGAATGGCGGCCGCGTGTTGTTCATCGGGATGAAGGAGCAGCGGGTGACATTGGCCAGCAGCACCTTGGTGCGCGGATTGGCCTCGACCTGCTTGATCGCATGCACCGGCAGCTCGTCGACGATGTCGGCCTCGCCGGCCAGAAGCGCCGCGACGCGGGAGGCGCTTTCCGGGATCACCTTGAAGATGACCCGGTCGACGCCGGCCTTGCCGACCGGCGGAAGGTCGG
>CAZDGR010000429.1:0-3473 GCA_964504845.1 uncultured Rhizobium sp.
GTGAAGGCGCTCAAGGAAAAGAAGATCGCCGCCGCCGGCCTCGACGTGTTCGAGATCGAGCCCTGCGTGCCCGAGGGCCTGACCGACATGCCGGACAACGTCGTCCTGCAGCCGCACCAGGCGTCGGCGACGCACGAGACGCGCGGCGCCATGGGCGACCTTATGATCGCCAACGTCCAGGCCTTCCTCGCCGGCAAGATGCCGCTGACGCCGGTGAACTAAAGGACGCTAGGGCTTCTGCCCGATGAAGTAGATGGCGTCGCCGGTGTCGGTCATCTTGGCTTCGCCGGTCGTGGTCGTGTATCGGGAGAACACGGTCACGAAGCGTCCGAGGAAAGCATCGACCATTCGGCGATCGGGCCGAAGAGGATGCCCCGTGTCGTAACTGCTCTCGATCCCGGCGGCGACCTCGGCGTGATCGAAGTACTTGTCATGGAAGATGAAGATGCCGCCCGGAACCAGCAGATCCCAGACGTTGGCAAAGATCTTCCGCACGTCGAAACAGTGCTCAATCACGTTGATCAGGATGACGAGGTCGTACTTGGTCTCGACATGCATGTCCTCGATCGGCGTCGCATGGAGCTTCGCGACCGGCTCGGTATTGCCGTCGAGTCGCCGGAGCCTCATGTCGGCATAGGCGCAGTTCGGGAGTTCGAGATAACTCTCGATCAGTGGATCGAGCAGTTCGATCGTCTCGATCTTCACCGTGGAGACCGCCACGCGCATGTTCGAGAACGGGCCGCAGCCGAGCTCGATGCCGAGCCTGAATGGTCGTTCCCGGAGCATGAAGAAATAGTCGAACAAGGCGAAGTGGTGCGTATTGCGATCCTCGATCGCGCCACGCCAGAGATTCAGCCAGCCATGGGCTTCGGCGTCCTGCGCCAGTTCCCACCGCTCGCGCGACACGGCGACGATGCCGCTGTCCGCCGACAGATAGGCCTTGTCGTTCTCCGCCAGCAGGCGAAGGCGGGCCTGCTCGCCGGTCAGCGTCTTGAAGTCCCGTGTGACGAATTCGAAGGCCACGCCGTTCTCCCCTCACGCCGCTCTTACCATGATCTCGCGGGTCGGCACCCGACTTAAGGACGACCGCCGCATCGCGTGGGGTCGCCAACGTCGGGACTATTTGTGACTCCGGCTCCCATAGCGCAAGTCGAATCCGTCTCTGACCGTTGCGCCTAGGACGCTTTGCCGGCTTCCAGCAGCGCGACCCGGGCACCGGGGACGAGCAGATTGCCGGCGACCGCCTTGAACGGCGTCTCCCCGCTCCCCAATGCTAGGCTGCGGAGCCGAATCAGCACTCGTCCAAGCACAGTATGCTCCCAAAGCCAATCGGCGAGCTGCCGGCTCGACGGTTGGCCGGCTAGCGAGGCGGCCTCGGTCCAGGCCGCCTTCAGATCGTCGGCGACAAAACGAAGCGCCTGCGCGTCGGTGAGCGCCGGTGTCGGGCTTGCCGCTAGAGTTCCCGACAGGCATGACGCGACGAAGCCGACGCCCTCCGGTAGACCGACGCCAGAAAGGCCTACCGTGGTGCGGCCTCGTGCGGCGACCGCCCGTCGGTAGAGCGGCAAAAGACGTTCGAGCTCGGCGTTCAGCATTGCGCCGTCTGCGTCGCCGGTAGGCGGCGAGGCGAGGGGCGGTGTCCAGTCGGCGTCGTCGACGGTCCCCGGCTCGTCGTCGGCGAAATCGTCGAGCAACACGGGACCGTCACGCCGTTCGAGGAGCGCGAGGGCCTGGCGCAGAACCCTGAGCTGGAAGTCGCGCGCATCCGGCGAGCCGAGCGGTCGTCCGAGTTGGAAAGGAACCCAGAGCGCACGTGGAGGGCGCATTTTCTCCACATGCGGGCGGATCAGGCCGATGAGGACGGTCGCGACGCCGTGACTCTCGATCATGTGGGCGAGCGCGCTCACGGCGCGCGTGCAGAAGGGTCAGACAGGAACGAGGATTGCCGCGTCGATGCGCTCCGCCTTCAGTCGGCCGGCGATATCGCGGGCCGTTTCGCTAAGGGCATTCGGATCGTTGGACCCCATGAACGTGTAATGGGTTGCGCCGACCCCTCCGATCACGCCGGCCTCTGCAAGCTCGTCGAGGCGCCGGCGAGGCAGCACCACCTCGGGGTCCTGCTGGAAGCCGGTGCGGTCGAAGTTGATGGAGACGTGGCTCAGCAGCACCTCGTTGTTCGGCAGATCGTGCGGGATCGGCCGCCAGCCTGCATCGGCCGGCAGGAACACGGGGTCGCCGCGCCGAATCAGCGCTGCCGACGAGACGATCGCGATCCGGCTCCGTTCGAGAGCCCGAGGCTGCACCCAGGGCTGGGTCTCGTACGAAGGGCATTCAAGCCCGTTCAGGCGCGTGCGCGAAGCCTCGTGCAGATCTGTCAGGCGAGCCATGAGGCCTCGTCAATTGGGATGGGCGTCTCTGCACCACACTCTACCGGACCCGGCGTACGCAAGGATGACAACGCCGTGATCCACGAGCATACCGTCTTCGACTCACGCCGCCTTCACCATGTCCTCGTCGATGAAGGCCTTGATGATCTCTTCGATGTTGGTGTCGGCCTTGAAGCCAAGCTTCTTCGCCTTTTCCCAGCCGACGGTGCCGGGCCAGGTCGCGACGATCTTCTGGATCACCGGGTCCGGGATCCAGTCGATGCGGCTGACCGGCTCCGGTCCCGCCAGCTTCTCCATCGCCTTCACGATCTCGTCGATCGAATAGGTGATGGCCGGCAGGTTGCACGACCGCCACGGACCCCAGGCCTCGCCCGGCAGCTCGTGCGCGTGGATGAAGGCATCGATCGTGCGCCTGGGCGACAGGAACGCCATCTTGACGTCGCGGGTCACCGGACAGACGGCCCGCGTTCCCTGCAGCGGGTCGCGGACGATCGAGGAGGCGAAAGTCGAGGCCGCCTTGTTGGGCTTGCCGGGGCGGACGAAGATCGTCGGCAGCTTGAGGGAGCGTCCGTCGATGAAGCCTTTCCGCGAGTAGTCGTTGATCAGGAGCTCGCCGATCGTCTTCTGCACGCCGTAGCTGGTCTGCGGTGTCTGCGGGGTCGCGTCGTCGATCGACTTGTTGAACTCGCCGCCATACGTGGCAAGGCTCGAGGTGAAGACGATCCGCGGCGTGTGCGGGAGCCGGCGCATCGTATCCAGCACGGCGAGCGTGCCGTCGAGATTGACGTGGTAGCCTAAGTCGAAATCCGCCTCGGCGCCGGCGCTGACGACGCCGGCCAGGTGGAAGACGCTGTCGGTCTCCGCGTCGATGAGCCTGTCCATCAGCGCCTTGTCGGCCACGTCGCCGGTAGCGGTCGTGAAGCGGCTGTCCTTCGGCTTCTCCGGCTCGACCACGTCGAACAGTGTCACCTTGGTTATCGCCTCCGGCTTCCCGGAGCGCCCGGTCAGCGTGACGTTGCCGGCAAGGCGGTGCGAGAGCTTCTTGCCGAGAAAGCCGGCGGCGCCGGTGATGACGACCTTCATGAA
>CAZDGR010000430.1:0-3446 GCA_964504845.1 uncultured Rhizobium sp.
GGCTGCTCCAGGCGATGCCGCCCGGCGCGATCGACCGGCTGCTGGCGCGGCTGCCAAGAAAGGGGTGAGCGTCAGTTGTTCCGCGACGGCCAGCGCCGCTCGCGGTCACGCTCGCGCTCGGCCATGCGCTCGCGGAATGCCTTCCGCTCCTCCGGCGTCAGCTGCGCGCTGGCCTCGATCATCGCCCCTTGCATGATCGCGGACATCGCGTCCGCCCGCCGGCGCGCTTCGGCGAAGGCAGCGTCCACCTTGGACCGGTCGAAAGGCTCGGCGGCGAGCGCCTGCATCGCCTCGGACCGCGCGCGGCGGAACTCGCGGTTCTGCTCGCGGATCTGCTCGCGGCGGGAATCGAGCACGGCCCTGACCTTGGTCCGACCGGCTTCGGGCAGACCTTGAGCGATGCGGCCGATCGGGCCTCCCGTCATCGCCCGCTCCGAACGCCACTGCTGCTCGCGCCAGTAACGGACGCCAAGGACACCGGCGAGGAACAGGTTCAGCGCCAGCGAGGCGATCATCACCCAGCCGACCCAGCGGCCTTCGAGGCGGGCGATCACAGGACGTCTCCCTCGATCGCGTCGCCGGCGAAGTAGAGCGTGTCGAAGCCGGGATCGAGGGCGGTCGCGAGACCTTCGGATCCGTCGAGAGCCCAGCCGACCCAAAGCCCGAGGCAAGCGGCGGCCGCCAGCGTCGCCAGACGCAGCCAGGTCCAGCCGAAGACCGGTCCTTTGCGGACCGCCTTTGCCATGATCGCATGCATGACCGCCGATCGGGCCGGCTCGACCTGCCAGGCATCGAGCACGCGGCCGAGCCGGCGCTCCTCGGTCGGCGAGAGTTCGTTTTCAGGCGTCATGACCATCCTCCACGAGATCCGCCATCAGCGGCTGCAGACGTTCGCGCAAGTGCCGCTTGGCGCGGATCAGAAGCGATTCCAGCGCGCCGACGGTGATCCCCATCACCTCGGCCGCCTCGATATTGCCGAGCCCCTCGTAGTGGCAGAGCGTCAGCGCGGTGCGCTGGCGTTCCGGAAGCTCCCCCACCGCGGCCCTGACCGACCTGGCGACCTCCGCCTGGTGCAGGGTGCGGAACGCGTTCGGCCGCTCGTCCTCCGGCTCGGTCACGTCATCGATCGGCGCGGTCCGGGGCCGGCGCAGACGGTCGATCGCGGCGTTGACCACGACCCGGTAGAGCCAGGTCGTGAATCGTCCGCCTTCCGGCCGCCAGCGGTCGGCGTGCTGCCAAACTCTGAGAAAGGCGTCCTGGGCCACGTCCTCTGCCTCGCCACGGTCGCCCAGCAGGCGCTGGGCGGTCCTGACGGCACGGTCGAGATGCCGGGAAACCAGGGTGCCGAAGGCCACCCGGTCGCCGCCGGCGATCCGCGCCATCAAAGCCTCGTCGGCCGTTTCGTCCATCGCACGACTCAACGCCGGCCGACCTCCTGAGGTTGGAACGGGCTACCGCGCGACTTCCTGCGCCTGCCTATTCCGAATGGCCGTAGAGGGTTCCCGGCGAGATTAGAACCCTTTGGATTTCGACCCATTTCCCGTCCCGCCACGCCCGGAACAGGCAGGAGCGCCGCCCCGTATGGCAGCACACGCCGGTCTGATCGACCTTGAGCAGCAGCATGTCGCCGTCGCAGTCGACGCGGAGCTCGACCAGGCGCTGGACCTGGCCCGAGCTCTCGCCCTTCCGCCACAGCTTCTGGCGCGAGCGCGACCAGTAGCAGACCTGCCCGGTCGCCAGCGTCTCGGCGATCGCGTCGCGGTTCATCCAGGCGAGCATCAGCACCTCGCCGGTGTCGAACTGCTGGGCGACCGCGGGCACGAGGCCGCGCTCGTCGAAGGTCAGGACAGCTTCGACGTCGGGCGAGAGGACAAGTGTGGTTGCCGTGGTCACGCCGCCTTCGCCACCTGCGTCAGCCGGGAGAGGCCGGCCTGAAGATCGGCGATCAGGTCGTCGGCATCCTCGAGCCCGATGTGAAGGCGGATCAGCGCGCCCTTCTCGGTCCACGGCACTGCGGAGCGATGCAGCACGTTCGAGACCGGCAGCGCCAAACTCTCGTAGCCGCCCCACGAGGCACCCATGCGGAAGATCTTGAGCGTATCGAGGAACGCATCGACCGCCGCCTTCGGCCGCTCCTTCAGGAGCACCGAGAAAAGGCCGGAGGCGCCGGTGAAGTCGCGCTTCCACAGCTTGTGGCCGGGGAAGCTCTCAAGCGCCGGGCACAGCACGCGCGCGACCTCGGGCTGGCCCTCGAGCCAGGAGGCGACCTTGATCGCGTTCTCCTGATGCTGGCGCAGCCGCACATGCATCGTGCGGAGCCCGCGCAGGCCGAGATAGACGTCGTCGGGACCGACCGAATAGCCCAGCGCCTTGAAGCCCGCCTCGACCGCCGGAAGACTTGCGGCATTGGCGGTAACGGTGCCCAGCATCGCGTCCGAGTGGCCGACGATGTACTTGGTCGCCGCCTGGATCGAGACGTCGACGCCGTGCTTGAAGGCGTTGAAGAACATGCCCCCCGACCAGGTGTTGTCCATCAGGACGACGCACCCCTTCCTGTGCGCCTCCCCGGCGATCGCCGGGATGTCCTGGATCTCGAAGGTGCCGGTGCCCGGAGACTCCGTGTAGACGATCTTCGTGTTCGGACGGATCAGGTCGCGGATGCCGCCGCCGATCAGCGGATCGTAGTAGGTCGTCTCGATCCCCATGTTCTTGAGGAAGTTGTCGCAGAGCCGCCGGTTCGGGAAATAGGCGGAGTCGACCATCAGGATGTGGTCGCCCGTCTTGACGAACGCGAGGATCGCGCCGACGACGGCGGCAAAGCCGGACGGGAAGGCGATGCAGCCGGCACCGCCCTCGACCGCCGCCACCGCCTCGCCGAAGGCGCGATGCGTCGGCGTGCCGTAGCGGCCGTAGACGAAGCCCTTGAAGTCCGGCTTGTGCGCCTCGTCCCAAGCGGCGACGCTGGGGAAGGTGATCGTGGAAGCGTGATAGACGGGCGGATTGACGATGCCGTGGTTCGCTTCGGGATCCAGCCCGGCATGGGTGATGATGGTGTCGGGCCTGAAGGTTCCCTTGAGTGCCATTGTCGCTTCCCGAGGCTTGCCGCAAAAATGCGCGCCATCGTGACGGCACCGGGCCTTCGCGCGCAAGGGGAAGGAAGCGGTTGCGGCGGGGACTAGCGAATTGTAATCATTGATACCATACGAGGCCCTAAGGCCCCTGGGAGGCGGAACCGCATATGACTGCTCAGCCGCAGCGCAAGCTATCGACCGACGTCGTCATCCAGATGACCGGCGTCCACAAGTGGTACGGGGACTTCCATGTCCTCAAGGACATCAATCTCTCCGTCCATCGCGGCGAGCGCATCGTGGTCTGCGGTCCTTCGGGCTCCGGCAAGTCGACGATGATCCGCTGCATCAACCGGCTCGAAGAGCACCAGAAGGGCC
>CAZDGR010000431.1:0-3428 GCA_964504845.1 uncultured Rhizobium sp.
TGGCGCTCGGCCTCGGCCTCGCCCTTCCCTATCTCGCCGTCGCCGGCTTCCCGGGCCTCGCCACCAGACTGCCGCGCCCGGGTGCCTGGATGGCGACGATGCGGCGCGTGCTCGCGCTGGCGCTGGGAGCGACGGCCCTCTGGCTGCTCTGGGTTCTTGCCTCGTCCAGCGGAAGGCCGGCGGCGATCGGCGTCGGAGCGCTGATGGCAGCCGTCATCGCCGCGCTGGCGCTGCTGCCGCGGGCGCGGATCGCCGTCGCCGGCCTCGCCGTTTTCGCCTTCCTCGCTCCCTCGGCGCTCGGCACCGGCCCCGAGAAGGCCGTCGATGCGACGCTCTGGCGGCCCTTCGACCGGCAGGCGATTCCGCGCCTGGTCGCCGACGGCAAGACGGTGGTGGTCGACGTGACCGCAGAATGGTGCCTCACCTGCCAGGTCAACAAGCGGGTCGCGATCGCCGACGACACGGTCGCCGCCCGGCTCAAGGCGCCAGACGTGGTGGCGCTCAAGGCAGACTGGACCCGGCCGGATCCCGGGATCGCCGACTACCTGGCAAGCCACGGCCGCTACGGCATCCCGTTCAACGTCGTCTACGGGCCCGCCAGGCCGGACGGCGTCGTGCTGCCCGAACTGTTGACGGCGGGAGCGGTGATCGAAGCGCTGGACGCGGCGAAGAAACGCTAGGCCTCTGTACGCAGCTGATCGTCTTCGCGGAGATAGCCGAACAACAGATGGTCCTGCCATTCGCCGTTGATGCGGAGGTAGCGTCGGGCGACGCCCTCCTCCTTGAAGCCTGAGCGGAGCAGCACGGCGCGGCTGGCCGCGTTGTGCGGCAGGCACGCAGCCTCCAGCCGATGCAATCCCACATGCTCGAAGGCGAAGGTGATCGCGCAGCGCACCGCCTCGGTCATGTAGCCGCGGCGAGCAAAGGGCTTGCCGATCCAGTAGCCCAGGCTCGCCATCTGCGCCACGCCGCGACGGACATTGTTCAGGTTGATGCCGCCGATCAGCGTGTCGTCGGCGCGGCGGAAGACGAAGAAGCAGTACGCGGTGTCGCGCTCCCACTCCTCCGACTGGCGGTCGAGGCGGCGGCGGAAGGCGGTGCGGGTCAGCGCATCCGACGGCCAGGTCGGCTCCCACGGCACCAGGAACTCACGGCTGACCGTCCGCACCTCGGCCCAGAGGCGCCAGTCGCGCCTGATCGGCGGACGAAGATAGATGCGGGGCCCCTCGACTCTCGGCTCGTCGCGTTCGAGAAGGAAGAAGGCCATCCGGCGCCCCTCAGGCCGCGAACCGGTCGGAGAGGCGTTCGTAGGATTCGAGCGCCTGGAGCGGACCGACCGCGGCGACGGTCGGCTTGCCGGAACGAAGCAGGCCGGCGACGCGACGGATCGCCGCCGCATCGACCGCGTCGATCTTGGCGACAGTTTCGGCGATCGGCACCGGCCGGCCGAAGATGAGCATCTGGTTGGCGAGAGTCTCGGCGCGGTTGCCGGTCGACTCCCTGGACATCAGCATGCCGGCCTTGAGCTGGGTGCGGGCGCGTTTCAGCTCCGCCTCGCTCAGCGTGACGGCGACCGTCGCCAGCTCCTCGGCCAGCACCGGCATCAGCTCGGTCACCTGCTCGGGCGAGGTGCCGGCGTAGATGCCGAAGACGCCGCCGTCGAGAAAAGCCGAGGCGAAGGAGTAGATCGAGTAGGCGAGCCCGCGCTTCTCGCGCACCTGCTGGAACAGCCGCGAGGCCGAGCCGCCGCCGAACAGGGTCGAGAAGACCTGGAAGGCGTGATGGTCCGGGTGGTGATAGCCGACGCTCGGGAAGCCCAGGACGACATGCGCCTGCTCGAGATCGCGTTCGTCGCGTCGCTCGCCGCCGGCGTAAGCCGCGGGCTCCGGCTTCGCCCGCTCGGAAGGCCCGAGCGCATCGAAATGCCGGCCAACCAGATCGACCAGATGGTCGTGCTCGATCTTGCCGGCGGCCGAGATCAGCATCGTGCCGAGCCCGTAGTGGCTCTGCATGTAGTCTTTGATCTCTTCGCGCTTCAGCGATCCGACGATCTCGGCCGAGCCCAGTACCGGGCGGCCGAGCGCCTGGCTCGGGAAGGCGGCTGCCTGGAAGTGGTCGAAGATGATGTCGTCGGGCGTGTCCTCGGCCTGGCCGATCTCCTGCAGGATCACTTGGCGCTCGCGCTCCAGCTCCTGCGGATCGAACACCGAGTGCTGCAGGATGTCGGCGAGGATGTCGATCGCGAGCGGCACGTCGGCGGCGAGCACCTTGCCGTAGTAGGCGGTCTGCTCGCGGCCCGTATAGGCGTTGAGAAAACCGCCCACCGCCTCGATCTCCTCGGCGATGGCGAGCGCCGAGCGCCGCTCGGTGCCCTTGAACGCCATGTGCTCGAGCATGTGGGCGACGCCGTTGACCGGTGCCGGCTCGTGCCGGGCGCCGACGCCGATCCAGGCGCCGACCGAGACCGACTCGACCTGGCTCATCGTGTCGGTCGCGACCCGAAGCCCGTTCGGAAGCGTGGTGACGCGGACGCTGGTCATCGGCCGATCTTACCCCCGGACCCGGCCGGCGATGAAGGCCTGGACCGCCTGCACGTCATTGGGAAGATCCTGGACCCGCTCCTTGGCGGTCATCATCGCCGCAAGCCGCTCGGGCAGCTTCGGGCGGAAGCCGACCGCCTTCTCGACAGCGTCCGGGAACTTCGCAGGATGCGCGGTCGCCAGCGAGACGACGGGTATGCCCGGGTCGAGCCGGCTCCGTTCGGCCGCGGCGACTCCGATCGCGGTATGGGTATCGACCAGCTCCCCGGTCTCGCGATAGACGCGGCGGATTACCTCCAGCGTGCCGGCCTCGTCGAGGCGATGGCCGTCAAAAAGAGCACGGATCTGCCCCATCGCCTCGCCGTCTAGCTTGTAGCGGCTGTCCTTGCGGAAGCGGGTCAGGAGATCGGTCACGCGCTTGCCGTCGCGGCCGACGGCCTCGAAGAGCATGCGCTCGAAGTTGCTGGAAACCTGGATGTCCATGCTCGGCGACATTGTCGGCACCACCGGCGCCATCGTCATCTCGGCCGTGCTCAGGAACCGCGTCAGGATGTCGTTCGAGTTGGAGCCCAGCACCAGGCGCTCGATCGGAAAGCCCATCCGCTTCGCCGCATAAGCCGCGAAGACGTTGCCGAAGTTGCCGGTCGGCACCGCGAAGGCGATCCGTCGATCCGGTGCGCCGAGCGCGACGCTGGCCGCGGCGTAGTAGGCGATCTGGACCGCGATCCGGACCCAGTTGATCGAGTTGACCGCCGAGAGCGTGTGGCGGTCGCGGAAGCCCTGGTCGTTGAACATGGCCTTCACCATGTCCTGGCAGTCGTCGAAGGTACCGTCGAGGGCGATGCAGTGGACGTTGTCGGCGGCGACCGTCGTCATCTGCCGGCGCTG
>CAZDGR010000432.1:0-3422 GCA_964504845.1 uncultured Rhizobium sp.
TGGTCACCGCGTAGGTCTCGAACAGGTCGGCGGCCATGCCGGCGCAGTCGCCGACATTGTCTCCGACGTTGTCGGCGATCACGGCCGGGTTGCGGGGGTCGTCCTCGGGGATGCCGGCTTCGACCTTGCCGACGAGGTCGGCGCCGACGTCCGCACCCTTGGTGAAGATGCCGCCGCCGAGACGGGCAAAGATCGAGATCAGCGAGGCGCCGAAGCCGAGCGCCACGAGGGCGTCAACGATCGCGCGGCCGTCGGTGCCGACATTGAGCAGGAAGACGTAGTAGCCGGCGACGCCGAGCAGGGCCAGGCCGACGACCAGCATGCCGGTGACGGCGCCCGCCTTGAATGCGATCGAGAGCGCATGAGCGAGGCCCTGACGCGCGCCTTCGGCGGTGCGCACGTTGGAGCGCACCGAAACGTTCATGCCGATGTAGCCGGCGGCGCCCGAGAGAATGGCACCGATCAGGAAGCCGACGCCGACCTTCCAGCCGAGGAAGAAGATCAGGATGACGAAGATCACCGCGCCGACGATGCCAATCGTCGTGTACTGGCGGTTGAGATAGGCCTGGGCGCCCTCCTGGACCGCCTGGGCGATCTCCTGCATGCGCGGCGAGCCGGCCGGAGCCGCCAGGATCGAGCGCGAGGTGACGATGCCGTAGAGCAGCGCGAGGGCGCCGCAGGCCAGGACGAACAAATGCAGTCCGCTCATGTCCGAAAATCCTCGAAAAGACGGGAAGGCCGCCCCCAGGCGGCCTCAAAAGGCGGCCGGAACATAACAGACATTTTTCGATACGCAACGGCGGGTTGGCCGGCCCCGGAAGGGTCTCGGGACGTCTTCAAGCGGCCTGAACGGCCCGCTCGCGCCGACGGATCGAGGCGAGCCAAAGGCTGGCCGCCGCGCTGATCGCGATCGCCGGAAGGACGCCGAGATTGACCGCCTCCCAGCCGAAACGCTGCTGGAGCGCGCCCGACAGGAAGGCGGCACCGGCCGAGCTCGAGAAGACCAGAAGGTCGTTCAGGCCTTGGGCGGCGGCCTTCTCGGCCGGCGTGTAGGTCTCGGTCACCAGCGTCGAGCCGCCTACATAGAGGAAGTTCCAGCCGACCCCGACCAGGACCAGGCCTGAGAAGAAGTGCAGCATCTCGATGCCTGAGAGATTGATCACCGCGGCAAGCCCAAGCAGGCCGGCGCCGGCGAGCAGGATGCGGACGATGCCGAAGCGCGTGATCAGCGAGCCGGTGACGAAGGACGGCGCGAACATCCCGACCGAGTGCCACTGGATCACGAAGGCAGCGTCGGTGAAGGCGAAGCCGCAGCCGACCATCGCCAGCGGCGTCGCGGTCATCACCAGCGTCATCACCGCATACCCAACCATCCCGGAGACGACCGCGACGATGAAGGTCGGCTGGCGAGCAATGACGCCGAGCGGTCGCCGCGGCCCTTCGAGGTCTGCCGCCTTCGGCTTGGGCAGGTGCAGGACCAGGACCGGCACGATGGTAGCGAGCCAGAGCCCGGCGATCGCAACGAAACAGCCGGCGAAGACGAAGGCGGGAAACAGCGTCTGCGTCGCTTTCGCGAGCTCAGGCCCCAGCAATGCCGCGATCACCCCGCCCGCCATGACCAACGAGATCGCACGCGGCCGGAAGGCCGGGCTCGCGGCATCGGCGGCGGCAAAGCGGAAGAAGTGGCCGACGGCGATCGCCGCGCCCATCAGGGCGCTCCCGACCGTAAACATCAGGAGCGACCCGAAGAGCACGGAAGCGCAAGAGACCGCCGCGCCGATGGATCCGACCAGGAGTCCACCGATAAATCCCGCCTTGCGCCCGAATCGTCCCATGAGCAGCGAGGCTGGGACCGTCGAGAGCATCGTCGCCGTCATCTGGATCGCCAGCGGCAGCGTGGTCAATGCCTTGTTCTCGGCAAGCAGGTTGCCGACCAGCGCCGACAGCGTCATGACGACGACCACGCCGCTGAAGAACAGCGACTGGCAGGCGACAAGCAGCGTCACCGTGCGGCGTTCGGACGCCTGGCTCACTGCATCGGCTTCTCGAAGGCGTTTCGGAAGAGGATGTCGCGCACCTCGCCGGGACCGACGACCTGTGCGGAGACGTTGAGAAGCCGCTCCTTTACGAAGTCGAGATCCTCGAAGCCAGGCTTGATGCGCAAATTCGCCAGCGTATGCAGGTACTGGATATAGGCATCGACCAGCCGCGGCACCTGGCCTTTCACGCGCAGCATCGCATCGTTGCCGGCGCAGATCAGCGACATCTCGAGCGTCAGGAAGCGGTCGGGCACACCGCCCTTGAACAGCGGCAGCGTGATCGGCTCGAGCGGGAGCGCCACGTTTGGCGGCTCCTTCGGCTTCATTATCTCGGTGACTTTCGCCTCGATCGGCTCGCGATAGAAGGTCCAGGCGGCGAATCCGCCGCCGCCGAGAAGAGATGCCAGAACCAGGAGGACCAGGATGAGCTTCATGCCGCCTAGAAATGCCGGTAGCCGCCAGCGGAAAGGGTAACCGGACGGCCTTGCCGATCAAGCACGGTGACGCCGCCGCCGCCCTCGACCCGGCCGATGCAGGTCACGGCAACGTCAGCCAGCCGCCCCGGCAGCTCCGTCGGTGCCGTGAACGCCAGCTCGTAGTCGTCGCCGCCGGTCAGAATCGTCTCGATCAACCGCGAGTCGGTCGCAACGGCCGCCCTCGCCGCCGGCGACATCGGCACGTGCTCGGTCTCGATCACGATGCGCACACCCGAGGTCTCGGCGATGTGTCCGAGGTCGGCGACGAGACCATCGGAAACATCAAGCGCTGCGCTGGCCTTCCCGATCAGCGCGCGGCCGAGCGCCAGCCGCGGCTGCGGCAGCAGGTAACGTCCAACCAGGGTCGCATTGCGGTCATCGGCAACGCTACCGTTCAATGCCGCAAGCCCAAGCGCACTGTCGCCGATCGTCCCGCTGACATAGACGCGATCGCCCGGCCTCGCCCCGGAGCGGCGGAGCGCGCGTCCGGTCTCGACGCGGCCGATGGCGGTCACCGACAAGGTCGCCGGCCCCGAAGTCTTCACCGAGTCGCCGCCCGCGAGCCCGATCTTGAACTCGGCCTGATCCAAGGCGAGACCACGGACGAAGACGTCGAGCCATGCCTCGTCCGTCGAGGGCGGAAGGATCGTGGCCAGCGTGTAGCAGACCGGATCGGCACCCATCGCCGCCAGGTCGGAGAGATTGACGCGAAGCGCCTTACGGGCGATCAGGTCCGGCGGGTCCTGGCTGCGGAAATGCACATCGGCGACCAGCGCGTCGGTGGTGACGGCAAACTCGTGGCCATCCCCCGGGCTGATCAGCGCCGCATCGTCGGTGAGGCCAAGCGCACCGGGAAAGCCGGCGGCAAGCGGCTTGAAGTACTTGGCGATGCGGTCGAACTCTCCGA
>CAZDGR010000433.1:0-3409 GCA_964504845.1 uncultured Rhizobium sp.
CCTGTTCCTGCCCCCAGACGGCTTCGCCCGCGACCACGCCGCCTACCAGGCGAAGGGCGTGAGGTTCGTCGAGGAGCCCCGATACGAAGCCTACGGCGACGTCGTCGTGTTCGAGGACATCTACGGCAACCGCTGGGACCTGGTGCAGCCGAAAGTCGCCTAAGCGATCAGCGCACGGCCGATCGAGCCCACGTCGCGGCAGCCGGCGAAGCCCATCGTCTTGTCGAGCTCGGCCTTCAGCATCGCGAGCGCCTGCGCGGCCCCCGTCTCGCCCGCGACCGCGATGCCGTAGAGCGCGGCGCGGCCGACCAGCACCGCCCTGGCTCCCAGCGCCAGCGCCTTGGCGACGTCGCTGCCGCGGCGGACGCCGCTGTCGAGCAGGACGGTGCCCTTGGTCCCGACCGCATCGGCGACCGCCGGCAGCGCGTCGATCGAGGCGACGGCCGAGTCGAAGTTGCGGCCGCCGTGATTGGAGACGACCACGCCTTCGGCCCCGGCCTCGATCGCCTTCCTGGCGTCGTCGGAATGCAGGATGCCTTTCACCAGCAGCGTGCGCGGCCACATCTTCCGGAGCATCCTGATGTCGTCCCAGGTCGTCCGCCGGTCGATGCCGGTCGCGTCGTCGGGGGGGCTGCGGAAGATCGCCTCGCGGTAGCCTTCCGGGTGGTTGACCGCGGCCGGCAAGCCGGATGTGAGCACGTAGCGCGCCAGCGTGCCGAGCAGCCAGCCGGGATGCATCGCCACGTCCAGGCCCGCGCGCAGCGACGGCCGGATCGGCATCGCGAAGCCGTTCCGGCTGTTGAACTCGCGGTTCGGCGTCGTCGCGGTGTCGACGGTGACCAGCAGCGCCTCGAAGCCCAGCGCCTTCACGCGGTCGAGCAGCGCATAGGAATGCGGGCGATGGTTCCAGAGATAGAGCTGGAACCACTGGGTGCCGCCGACCTCGGCGATCCTCTCGATCGCGGTCATCGATTCCGTCGGCAGCGTGTAGGGGATGCCGGCGGCCTTGGCGGCGCGGGCCAGCGCCAGCTCGCCCTCGTGCCAGAGGAGCCCCGCCGGGCTCATCGGCGCGATCGCCATCGGCATCGTCTGGGTCCTGCCGAACAGCGTCGTCTCGGTGGTGCGCGCCGACACGTCCTCGAGCACGCGCGGCAGGATACGGATTCGGTCGAAGGCGGCGCGGTTCTCGCGCAAGGAGACCTCGCCCTCGGTGCCGCGGTCGACATACTCGAAGATGCCGCGCGGCAGCCGGCGCTTCGCCGCCAGGCGCAGGTCGTCGATGTTGAAGCAGCGATCGAGCGCGGCCATCAGGGGCGGCGCTCGGTCAGGTTCAGGTGATAGATGCGGCCCTTGAACAGCGGCATGATCTCGGCCAGCGCCGCACGGGACTCGGCGCGCTTCGGCGTCGCCAGCGCGGCGGCGGCGTCCTCGGCCGTGTCGAACTGCAGCTCGAAGATCTGGTAGACCGGCGGGCCGTTGTCCTCGACCGACTTGGTGCGCAGCACCCGCATCGCCCGGATCTTCGGGAAGCCCGATATGATCGGGACCACCCGCTCCTGGATGAAGGCGTCGAATTTCGGCTGGTCGGACTCGGCGACGACGCCTTCGAAGATCGCGCAGCGCACATGCATCTCGGATCGTTCCCTCGAGCGTGAAATCGGCTTGCGCGGCGATCATCCCTGAAACGACACTCGTTGCCAACGCGACCCGCTCCCCAACGGAACCGATCCATGACCAATCGTCTCAAGGAACGTCTCAAGGCCGGACGGAAGTGCTACGGCGTCTGGACCGCCGGCCTTTCGACCGTGATCACCGAGACGCTGGCCGCGTCCGGCTACGACTTCCTGTTCCTCGACCAGGAGCATGGGCCGCAGGGCCTCGCCGAGACGATCCCGCATCTGCAGGCGCTCGCCGCCTACGACTGCCCGCCGGTGGTGCGGGTTCCGTGGAACGACGCGGTGTACCTGAAGCGCATCCTCGACGTCGGCGCCGAGTCGATCATGGTGCCGATGGTGGAGACCGCCGAGCAGGCGAAGGCCGCGGTCGCCGCCTGCCGCTATCCGCCGAAAGGCCATCGCGGCTTCGGTCCGCTCCGCCATCTCGGCACCGAGCCCGACATCGACGCCTATGGCCGCACCGCGCACGAGCGCCTGCTGCTGGTCGTGCAGATCGAATCCGCGAAGGCGGTCGCCAACATCGACGCGATCGCGGGCGTCGAGGGCGTGGACGCCTGCTACATCGGCCCCAACGATCTCTCGGGCACGCTCGGCTGCTTCCGGCAATGGAACCACCCGGACCTGCAGAAGGCGATCGACACCGCCTTCGCCGGCATCCAGCGCGCCGGCAAGGCCGCCGGCATCGTCCCCTACGGCAAGCACGGCGTCGCCGACCTGTTCAACCAGGGCTATGCGATGATCGCCGCCGGCACCGAGCTGACACTGATGCGCGGCGCGGCGCAGGCCGACATCGCGGCAGTCCGCAAGGCGATCGGATAGGGAGATACCCATGGACGTACGTCTCGACGGCCGCACGGCGCTGGTCACCGGCGGCAGCAAGGGTCTGGGATTCGCGATGGCGAGCGAGTTCGCGGCATCCGGCGCCGATGTCGCGATCGTCGCCCGGCGCGACGACGTGCTGAAGGAAGCGGTCGCCGAGATCGCCAAGCGGGCGAAGACGCGGGTCCATCCGATCGCCGCCGACGTCGGCACCGCCGAGGGCTGCCAGAAGGCCTATGACGAGGCGATCAGGGCCTTCGGCAAGGTCGACATCCTGGTCAACAACGCCGGCAAGTCGCAGACCGGCAAGTTCGTCGAGGTCACCGACGCGATCTGGCAGGACGATCTGGACCTCAAGCTGTTCGCCGCGATCCGGCTCGCGCGCCTCTGCCTGCCGCAGATGGGCCAGCGCAGATGGGGCCGGATCATCAACGTGCTCAACACCGGCGCCAAGACGCCCGGCGCCGGCTCGGCGCCGACCACGGTCTCGCGCGCCGCCGGAATGGCCCTGACCAAGGTGCTGGCCGGCGAAGGCGCGCCGAACAACGTGCTGGTCAATGCGCTGCTGGTGGGGTTGATCGAGAGCGACCAGCACGCCCGCCGGCACAAGAGCCAGGGCACCAACGTCTCCTACGACGAGTTCCTCAAGAACATGGGCAAGAACTTGCCGCTCGGCCGCATCGGCACCGCCCAGGAGTTCGCCAACATCGCCTGCTTCCTGGCATCCGACGCCGGCGGCTACATCAACGGCACCGCGATCAACGTCGACGGCGGCGCCTCGCCGGTGGTGTGAGTCGTGTCCTGCATTCATGTCCCTCTCCCGTGCAAAGCGCGGGGGAGGGCTAGGGTGGGGGCCGCTCCGCTTGCGGAGCGGTGAACGCAAACACAGTCTCGCTCGTCCGCCACCCTCGCTT
>CAZDGR010000434.1:0-3407 GCA_964504845.1 uncultured Rhizobium sp.
GACCTCGCGCGAGCCGATGGGGAGCTTCGTCGACAAGTTCAAGGCGATGGAGGGCAAGGACGGGATCCTCTCGATCTCGAGGGTCCGTTGCTATCCGTATGCCGACGTCCCCGACCTCGGCACCAAGATGCTGGTCGTCACCGACAACAACAAGGCGCTCGGCGACAAGCTCGCGAAGCAGCTGGGCGAAGAGCTGATCGCGATGCGCGACACCGTGCGCCCGGCCTTCCTGACCCTCGAAGGCGCGCTGGACGCGGCGCTCAAGGTGGAAGGCGGCCCGGCCGTCGTCGCCGAGCCGGCCGACAATGCCGGCGGCGGCGCGCCGTCGGACTCGACGTTCTTCCTGGAGCTGTTGCGCAAGCGCGGCGTCAGGAACGTGGCGCTCGGGCCGATCTGGGATCCGATCGCGGTCAAGATGTGCCACGCGGCCGGTGACGGTGCCGAGTTCCAGCTCCGCTTCGGCGGCAAGATGGGCCCGACCTCTGGCGAGCCGATCGACGCCAAGGTCAAGGTGATCAAGTGCGTGAAGAAGGCGACGCAGACCTTCTCCGGCGCCGTGGTCGACCTCGGCGACGCCGCCTCGATCGAGTTCGACGGCATCACCGTGGCGCTGATCTCGATCCGGACCCAGGCGCTCGGGACCGATCTCTTCACCAACCTCGGCGTCGATCTCAAGTCCAAGCGCGTGATCGTGGTCAAGTCGACCAACCATTTCCACGGCGCGTTCGGGCCGATCGCCAAGCAGGTGCTCTACTCCGACGGCCCCGGCGCGCTGCCGCGCGACTTCAAGAAGGTGCCCTATACGCGCGTGAAGCGACCGATCTGGCCGCTCGACGACAATCCCTGGGGCGCCCGGTAAGGAGCTTAGCTAGGTGCGCATCTTCACCGGGGCGCTGGCGACGGAGACCAACACCTTCTCGCCGATGCCGACCGACATGACGCTTTACAAGGAGACCTTCTTCGCCGAGGCGGGGAAGCATCCCGATGAGCCGGGATTCATGTCGGGGCCGACCTTCGCGGCGCGGAAGCTCGCCAGGTCGTCGAACATCGAGGTGATCGAAGGCCTGCACGCGCTGGCGATGCCGGCCGGCCGGACCGTTCGCTCGGTCTACGAGGAGCTGCGCGACCAGCTGCTGTCCGAGCTGAAGGCGGCGATGCCGGTCGACGTCGTGGCGCTCGGCCTCCACGGCGCCATGGCCGCCGACGGCTATGACGACTGCGAAGGCGACATCGTCGAACGTGTGCGCAAGATCGTCGGGCCCAAGGTCGCGGTGGGCATCGAGATCGACCCGCATTGCCACCTGACCGACCAGATGGTGCGAAACACCGACGCCATCGTGATCATGAAGGAATACCCGCACACGGATTTCCTCGAGCGCGGCGACGAGCTTCTCGACATCCTGGTCAGGACCGCGCGCGGCGAGGTGAAGCCGGTCGCCAGCGTCCACGATCTCCGCATGCTGGTGCCGTTCCGCCCGACCCGGGAGCCGGCCCGCGGCCTGGTCGACAAGATCAAGGCGATGGAGGGCAAGGATGGGATCCTGTCGATCTCCTTCGTCCATGGCTTCGCCTATGGCGACGTCGAGGATCTCGGCAGCAAGGTCCTGGTCGTCACCGACAACAGGAAGGCGCATGGCGACAAGGTCGCAGCCGAGCTCGGCCGCGAGATCTGGGAGAAGCGCGACGCGCTCACCACCAAGCTGCTGTCGCCCGACGAGGCGCTCGACGAGGCGCTGAAGATCAAGGAGAGCCCGGTCGTGATCGCCGATCCGGCCGACAATGCCGGCGGCGGCGCGCCGTCGGATTCCACGTTCTTCGTCCGGCTGATGCTGGAGCGCGGCATCAAGAACGCGGCCAATGCGCCGATCTGGGATCCGGGTGCGGTGAAGCTCTGCTTCGCCGCCGGCCTCGGCGGCACGCTCGATCTCCGTTTCGGCGGCAAGCTGGGTCCGACATCGGGCGACCCGGTCGACGCGCGCGTCAAGGTCGTGGGCCTGGTCCGGAACGCCAGGCAGCCCTTCGGCGACGCCTTCTTCGAGATGGGCGACATGGCGGGGATCGACGTCGACGGGATCGCCGTCGTGCTGTCGTCGAACCGCGTCCAGGCCTATCACCCGGACCTGTTTCGCGCCGTCGGCATCGACCCGCTGAAGACGCACATCCTGGTGGTCAAGTCGACCAACCACTTCGTCTCCGGCTTCGGGCCGGTCGCCAAGCAGATCATCTATTCGGATGGCCCGGGCGCGCTCGCCGGCGATCCGCGTCGCATCACCTACACCAAGCGCAAGAAGCCGATGTGGCCCTTCGAGGCCGATCCCTGGAGCACGAAATGAAGAAGTCCCCCTCCCGTTCGAACGAGAATGTCTATCAGCGCCTCGGTCTGCGCACGATCGTCAATGCCTCGGGCCCGTCGACCCGCCTCACCGGCGGCATCATGCGCCCCGAGGTCGCCGAGGCGATGGCGGAAGCCTCGCAATGGTGTGTCGATCTGGCGGAGCTGCAGGGCCGCGCCAGCGAGGTCATCGCCGAGGCGACCGGCGCAGAAGCCGGCTACGTGACGGCCGGCGCGTCGGCCGCGCTGATGCTGGGTTCGGCCGCGTGCCTCGCCGGGCTCGATCCGGCGAAGATGAACCGGCTTCCCGACACGACCGGCATGCCGAACGAAGTCGTGATGGCCCGCAGCCATCGCAACATGTACGACCACGCGGTCGCCCAGGCCGGCGCCAAGCTGATCGAGGTCGGCATCCCCGACCGCTTCTCCGGCGCCGGCGTGCGGGACGCGCAGGTCTGGGAGTACGACGCGGCGATCACCGACAGGACCGCCGCCGTCCTCTGGGTCGCGCAGGCGCATAGCGAGCCGACCTTGAAGGAGATCGTGGCGCTGGCGCATCGCCGCGGCGTGCCGGTGATCGTCGACGCCGCCGGCCAGCTGCCCCCGGCCGAGAACCTGAAGAAGTTCATCGCCGAGGGCGCCGACCTCGTCGCCTTCTCGGGTGGCAAGGCGATCGGGGGACCGCAGGCCTCGGGCATCCTCTGCGGCCGCCGCGACCTGATCCAGTCGGCAGCATTGCAGCAGCTCGACCACGACACCTATTTCGAGCAATGGACCCCGCCGGCATCCCTGTTCGACAAGCACAAGCTGATCGGCTTCCCGGCGAGCGGCATCGGCCGCGCGTCGAAGTGCGGCAAGGAGGAGATCGTCGGCCTGCTGACCGCGCTCCGCTATTTCCTCGACGAGAACTCGGACGAGCGGCACGCGCGCTATCTCAAGCTCTGCCAGGAGGTCGCTAACGGCCTCAAGGGCGTCAAGGGCGCGACCGTCACGCTGGTCGACAAGAAGTACAAGGGCGCACCGGCGGTCGAGCTCGCGGTCGACGAGGATGCGCTGGGCTTCTCCGCGCGCGACC
>CAZDGR010000435.1:0-3405 GCA_964504845.1 uncultured Rhizobium sp.
GCCGCGAGGAACGGGCGCGCGAGCGCGAGCAGCAGCGGAGCTCGGAAGAGCGCGACCGCCACGAGCAACGGGCCCGCGAGCAGCGCGAGGCCGATCAGAGAGCCCGCGAGCAGCGGGTGGTCGAGGAGCGCCGCCGCAATGAGGAGCGCGCCCGCGAGCAGCAGCGCTCGAACGAGCGCCGCAGCGACTGGCGCCGGGATGACGATCGGCGGGACGACAGGCGGCGGGACGATTGGCGCCGCGACGATTGGCGCCGCGATCGGGACTGGCGCGACCGCGACGGCCATCCACCGCGCTGGACCGATCGCCACTGGTACGGCCCCACCTACGCGTCGCCCTATCGCCGCCACGTCTGGATCGGCGGCCATCGTTACGACGTCCGCCCCGATCGCCGCCGCGTCTACGGCAACGTCGTCATCCTTCGCCCCTATGGCCACTGGTACTACGGTTACGGACGCTACTACCGCGACGTCGATGCCTATCGCTGGCTCGGCCTGACCGCGATCACCTTCGCCATGCTCAACTATCTCAACGAGCAGCAGCAGCGTGCGCTCGAGGATGCGCAGATCGCGGCGACCACCGCGCCGATCGGCGCCCCGATCATCTGGGCCGAGCCCGGCGCGCGCGGCTCGGTCGTCGCCACCCGCGACGGCTGGAGCGACACCGGCGAGTACTGCCGCGAGTTCCAGCAGACCGTCGAGATCGGCGGCCGTATCGAGCAGGCATACGGCACCGCGTGCCAGCAGCCCGACGGCGCCTGGCAGGTGACGTCCCAGTAGCGACCCGGTAGCGAACCCGGCATTTCTTGACGCGGGCCGACCGGATCCCGCGCCGGAACCGGGGTGCGGGATCCGGCGGTTGGCGGACCGGCCGGCTGCCGATGCCGCAGCCGATGCCGATGGCGTCCAAGCCGCAGCCGTTGTGCAGCCGCCAGCCATCCCATGTTACCGCCCGCTCCGGATCAATCCCCCGGAGCGGGTGCTTCTTCCCTTATCGGCCGCGCGAGCTTTTCGGAACCCGACGCCCTGTGAGGCGGTTCCCCACTTCGGAGGGGCTGGCCGCATCGTGCCCGCATAAGGGTCGAGGCCTGCCGACACCGCGGTGTCACCTCCCGGCCCGAGCACGCCTAGCGCGTCCCGGCCCATTGCTCAGTCTCGCACAAAGGAGGAAGACATGCGTCTTCTCGCGTTAGCATTGCTCGCAACCACGCTTGCGGCAGTCCCCGCATTGGCTCAAGAGGCCGGTGGCGCGGAGAGCGGCGGCCCGTCGCCGACGCCCACAGACCCGCACCATGGCTACCTGGAAATACCCGGTGAGATGACTCCCGACGCGCGCGCGACCATTCCGGCGACACCTCTGTTGGCCGTGGCACCGAACTATTCACCGGTGCCGCAATACGCCCAGCTGCCCACGTCCGGTGCGCCCCCCGTCGGCTCGCGCATTCTCGACCGCCAGGACGAGATCTTCCTGCACGAGATCGCCGCCGCAGGCATGACCGAGGTCGAGTTCGGCCAGCTCGCCCAGCAGCGGGCCGGCAATCCGAGCGTCCGCGACTTCGGCCGCCAGATGGTCGAGGACCACAGCAAAGCCAACGCGCGCCTCAACGCGATGGTCCAGACTTCGGAGATCAAGCTGCCGACGGCGATGAACCCCACCTACAAGAAGAGCTTCGACGACCTGACGCGGCTGCAGGGAGCCGCCTTCGACCGTGTCTACATCAAGGGGCAGATCGACGATCACACCAGGGTCGCCCAGATGCTCGAGCACCAGATGGCCCACGGCCAGGACCCGCAGCTGAAGGCCTTCGCCGCCGAGACGCTGCCGACCGTGCGCCATCACCTCGAGATCGCGCATACGCTGCAGACTCGCGTCCAGACCAGCCAGCGCTAGCCTGACGCTCCGTTCCGGAGGGATCTCCCTCCGGAACGGCCGGCGCTGCTATCCTCCGTCCAACCGCCTACGGAGGACTTGGATGATCACCGATCGCGACAGCGGCACCCGCATCGACGAGATCGCCGCCGGCACCTACCGGATCTCGGTTCCCGTCACGACGATTCCCGGCGGCTTCACCTTCAACCACTACCTGATCGACGACGACGAGCCGCTGCTGTTCCACGCCGGCAAGCGGAGCATGTTCGCGCTGGTGCGCGGCGCGATCGCTGCGGTGATGCCGGTCGAACGCCTTCGCCACATCTCCTTCTCGCATCTCGAGTCCGACGAATGCGGCGCGTTGAACCAGTTCCTCGCCGTCGCCCCGGCCGCGGCCCCGCTCGTCGGCACCTTCGCGGCGCGCGTCTCCATCAACGACATGTCCGATCGCCTCGCCCGTCCGCTCGACGACGGCGAAGCCGTCTCGATCGGCAGCCATTCGGTGCGCTGGCTCTCGACGCCGCATTTCCCGCACGGATGGGAGGCCGGCCTCCTGATCGACGAGACCACCGGCACGCTGTTCTGCAGCGATCTCTTCACCCAGGCCGGCGCCGGCCACGCGCCGCTGACGGAAGGCGACATCCTCGAGCCGAGCGAGGCCTTGAGGAAGCGTCTCGACTTCTACACCTACGCGCCGAACACGGCGGCGATGGTCGAGAAGGTGGCGGCGACCAATCCGACGACGATCGCCTGCATGCATGGCCCCGCCTGGCGCGGCGACGGCGGCGGGTTGATCCGCGGCCTGGGCGACAGGCTCGCCGGCCGCTAGGCGGTCTTCCGGACGGTGAGGCCGAGCTCCTTCACCATCTGCTCGCGCATGACGAACTTCTGGATCTTGCCGGTGATCGTCATCGGGAAGGCATCCACGAAGCGGACGTAGCGCGGGATCTTGTAGTGGGCGATCTGGCCCTTGCAGAAGGCCCTCACCTCCTCCTCGTCGGCGCTCTGGCCGGCGCGGAGCCGGACCCAGGCACAGACCTCCTCGCCGTATCTGTCGTCCGGCACGCCGATCACCTGCACGTCCTGGATCTTCGGGTGACGATAGAGGAACTCCTCGATCTCGCGCGGATAGACGTTCTCGCCGCCCCGGATGATCATGTCCTTGAGGCGGCCAACGATGTTGACGTAGCCCTCGCCGTCCATCGTCGCGAGATCGCCGGTGTGCATCCAGCCGGCGACGTCGATCGCCTCCCTCGTCTTCTCCTCGTCGTTCCAGTAGCCGGTCATCACCGAATAGCCACGGGTGCAGAGCTCGCCCGGCTGGCCGCGCTCGACGATGCGGCCGTCCGATCCGACGATCTTGACCTCGATATGCGGCTGGGTGCGACCGACGGTCGAGACCCGATGCTCGATCGAGTCGTCGACCGCGCTCTGGGTCGAGACCGGCGAGGTCTCGGTCATGCCGTAGGCGATCGTCACCTCGCGGCAGTTCATCTTGTCGATCACCCGCTTCATCACCTCGATCGGGCATGGCGA
>CAZDGR010000436.1:0-3381 GCA_964504845.1 uncultured Rhizobium sp.
CGAGTCTCGACCTGAGGATTGCTCTTCACCAGCCGTTCCAGATCGGCGGGGAAGTACTCCATGACGTCGACCTCGCCGGTACCCAGCGCCTGGACGCCGGTTGCCGGATCGGGGATGTACATCCACTCGAGCCGGTCGATCTTGACGAGCTTGGCGCCGCCGTAGCCGTCCGGCTTGTCGCTGCGCGGCACGTAGGCGGCGTTCTTCTTGTAGACGACCTTGCTGCCGGGCACCCACTCGTCCTTGACGAAGGTGAACGGGCCGGAGCCGATGGTCTCGGTGATGGCGGTGTTGGGATCGGTCGAGGCCTCCTTCTCGCGCATGATGAAGGCCGGGTTGCCCGAGTTCGACAGCACCTCGAGCACGGGGCCGAAGGGCTCCTTGAACTTGATGTCGAAGGTGTCGGCGCCGGTCGCCACGATGTCGGCGATCTTCGAGAACATAATCTGGGCGCCGATGATCTTGACACCCCAGCGCTTCAGCGACGGCACCACGTCCTTCGCCGTCACGGCGGTGCCGTCATGCCACTTGAGGCCCGAGCGCAGCTTGAACGACCAGGTCAGGCCGTCGGCGCTCTTCGACCAGCTCTCCGCCATCTGCGGGGCCGGGCCGAACTTCTCGTTCTCGGCGAACAGCACGTCGTAGATGTTGTAGGCATGGGCCGCGGTGACGTCGGCCGTCGTCACGATCGGGTCGATGATCTTGAGGTCGGCCTGGGCGACGATCTTGAGCGTCGACTGGGCCTGGGCGGGCGAGGCGAGCAGGAAGGCGAGGGCGGCGGCGGCGCCGAGCGCCTTCAGGCCGGCACGAGAGGAAAAGGTCATTCTCTGGATCCCCTGAGTTTCCGATTGGAATACTCTAGTGGACCGCCGACCTCCGTCCAAGCGGCCTTTCGCTGAAGCCCACTTTCCGATGATAAATGACCGGCAGGACTAGATCGCGGTCAGACCGGCATTCAGCTTCGGCATCTCGCAGCGGACGCTGACGTCGATCGGCGACCGGCAGGCCTGGTTCACCCGGACGTGACCGACGGCCGAGACCAGCATGAAGGCATCCGTCGCCTTGAGGCCGAGCCGCTCCTCCAGGTGCTTCATCATCTCCATGACCGCGATCTCGGAGGCTTCTTCGTAGGTCTTGGCGGAGGCGGTCTGGATAAGCAGGTCCGGCGTCTCCAGCCACGGCCAGTCGCGGGCCTTGCCCTTCTCGAGACCGATGCGGACATGGATGCGGGCACCGATCTCGACGCCGGTGCCGCTGACCTCGCCGTCGCCCATCGAGGCATGCACGTCGCCGATGTAGAAGAGCCCGCCCGGCACCCGCACCGGCAGGTGGACGCGGGCGCCGACGGCGATCGCGTTGTTGTCCATGTTGCCGCCGTGCTTGCCGCAATAGGCGGTGCCGATCGGCTCGCCGGCGGGCGCGGTCGCCATCACGCCGATCATCGGGCGGACGGGGAAGCGCAGGTTGTCGAAATGGATCACGCCATCCTTCACCGGAAGGATCTTGGCGATCGGATCATTGACCAGGTTGCGCACAAGGCCGAAGTCGGGCTTCACCAGCAGGAAGCCGTAGTCGTCGAGCGAGATTCCCAGCACGTCGACGACCAGCGCGTCGCCGGGCTCGGCGCCCGCGACCCTGACCGGTCCGGTCGCCGGATTGCTCTTCGGATACTTGTCGCGGAAGTCGGGCGCGGTCTCCATCACCTGCTCGGGACGCTTCAGGCGCCCGGCGCGGGCGTCGTGGGTCTCGATCATCAGCTCGGTGCCCGGCGCCACTTCCAGCCTGGGCGTCTCGGTCTTGTCGACCTTGTAGGTGACGGTCTCCCTGGTCAGCAGGATCGGTGCGGCCATGTCAGGACCTCCTGGCTTCCTTGAGCGCGGTGAGAATCCCGATCAGCGCCTTGTCGCGCGCCGCGGCGCGCTCGCGCACCGGCCGGCCCTTCACCGCCTTCTCGACCTCGGGCAGCAGCTTCTGAATCGTCGGCGCGTCGAACTCCGGCTTGCCGAGCTCCTTGAACAGGCCCTGGATCATGCCGCCGAGATGGTCGACGAAGTGCGGCATGCCGCCTTCGCCGCCGGCGAGCGCGAAGGTCTGCATCGGTCCCATGATCGCCCAGCGCAGGCCCGGTCCGTCGGAAATCGCGGAGTCCACGTCCTCGACCGAGACCACGCCTTCCAGCACCAGGTGGAGCGCTTCCCGGAAGATCGCCATCTGCAGGCGGTTGGAGACGTGGCCGGGGATTTCCTTGTTGAGCTTGATCGCGACCTTGCCGATATGGCGATAGAAGCCGACAGACCAGTCGACGACCTCGGCCGAGGCGTTCGGTCCGCCGGCGACCTCGACCAGCGGAATCAGGTGCGGCGGGTTGAACGGATGCCCGACGATCAGCCGTTCCTTGTGCTTGAGCCTAGCGCCCATCGCCGACGGCATCAGCGACGAGGTCGACGACGAGATCACGCGATCGGCCGGCAGCACCGCGTCGATCTGCGCCAGCAGATCCTGCTTCAGGTCCAGACGCTCGGGCGCCTGCTCCTGGACGAAGTCGACGCCCTCGACCGCCTTCTTCGGATCGTGGGTGACGGTGACCTTGCTGGCCGAGGCGCCCGGGGCGAGGCCCAGCTTTTCCAGCGCCGGCCAGGCGCGCTCGATGAAGCCCTTGAGGAACTCCTCGCCCTTCGGGTTCGGGTCCTGGGCCTGGACCTCGTAGCCGCGGCTGAGGAAATAGGCGGACCACGAGGCGCCGATGGTGCCGGCGCCGATCACGCCGATGCGCTTGACCTGGCCGAAGGCGGGAAGGGGCATGAGAAGACCTCTGGTGGGCGGACGCCGGATTCAGGACAGGACGGACGGGTCGCGCAAGGTGAACCCGTCCGCCGCGGAAGAGATCAGCCCCCGGGCAGCCTGTGGTTCTTGAAATCCTCGCGGAGCTTGATCTTGAGCAGCTTGCCGGTCGCGGTGTGCGGCAGCTCCTTCACGAAGACCACGTCGTCCGGAACCATCCACTTCTCGACCTTTCCGGCAATGAACTGGGTCACGGCCTCCTTGGTCGGGGTCTTTCCTTCCTTCGGCACCGCGATCAGCAGCGGACGCTCGCCCCATTTCTGGTGCGGCAGGCCGATGACCGCCGCCTCCTGGATGTCGGGGTGGCCGATCGCCATATTCTCGATGTCGATCGAGCTGATCCACTCGCCGCCGGACTTGATCACGTCCTTCCGGCGGTCGGTGATCTGCAGGTAGCCGTCGGTGTCGATGGTGCCGACGTCGCCGGTGCGGAACCAGCCTTCCTCGTCGAGCGCGGCCTTGCTCGCCTCCTCGTCGTTGAAATAGCCGCTGACCACGCCGGGCCCGCGCACCAGAAGCTCGCCCTGCGCCTTACCGCCA
>CAZDGR010000437.1:0-3375 GCA_964504845.1 uncultured Rhizobium sp.
CTTGAATCACATCTCAATGCCAAAGGGAATCCTTATTGAGTACAGACCCTAGGGCATCACTCCCAGATATGGATGACCTTGCGGGTGGCGCGATCCACCAGCACGGCGCGGTCGTTCACGATCGAGTAGGCGTGGAGGTCGGGCGACCCGACCTTCAATGTGTCGGGAATCAGGTGGAGCGTCGCGTTCTGCGGAAGCTCGACGCCTTCCTCGAGCTTCAGGTTCGGATCGAAGAACGGCACGTCCCTCTGGGTTTCCGAATATGCGCGGATTGCCACCCCCTGCTCCTTGGTCCAGGGAGGCACGGAAGCGGTGCTCGACGGCTGCGCCGACACGCCGACGCCGGCCAGGATCAGGGCCGCGGCAACAGCGGAGAGAAAGGACACCTTCATGCTGTCCTCGTCGATCTGCGGGAGAGAGCCCCGCAGAAGGAGAACAGCGTCGCCGACGGCGAAGTTGCGTCTAGCTCGGCCGGCACTCCAGCACCCACACGTCGTAGACCGGGTGCTGCAGCGGGTTGAGGGCGGGGCTGGAGGCGAACATCCAGCCGGAGAACCGCGGACGCGGCTGCTCGCCCAGGCGAAGCTCGCGGATCTCGAGGAAGGCGGCGCTCTCCGGCGGCTCCTCGGGCGGGCGCTTGTGACAGGCTCGGAGCGTGATCTCGAGCGTGCCGAAGCGCGCCGGCCGGTCGATCTCGAGCGGAAAGGTGGAGACGCGCGCGGTCACCTTGTCGAGGCCCTGCATCATCGCCGCGCGCTGCTGCAGCTGGGCCGAGGCCGGACCTGCCGCGATCAAGGCGAAAAGCGCGAACGCCCCGATCTTGAGCGCCCGATCCCTAAGGCTTCTTGGCCGCATCCTTGCTCTGGTCCGGGCCGGAGAACATGAACTTGCCGAGCATCTGGACCAGGTCGACCGGCGACTGGGTGAACTTGATCTCGCCGCCGGGCTTGATCATGTCGGTATCGCCGCCGGGAATCAGCGCGAGATAGCGCCCGCCGAGCAGGCCTTCGCTCGCGACCTCGGCGACCGTGTCGGTCGGCAGCTTCACGCGCGGATCGATGCTCATGCGCACGATCGCGAGGTAGCGGTCGGTGTCGAGGCGTTGGTCGATCACGGTGCCGATCTTGATGCCGCTGATGCGGACGTCGGTGCCCGCCGAGACGCCGTCGACGCGGTCGAAGCGCGCCGAGACCTCGTAGCCCGAGACCGTGCGCAGGCTCGAATGGTTGTAGGCGAATGCCAGGAAGATCCCGGCGACGGCGAGGACGACCGCGCCCATCACCGTCTCGATCATGTTGCGGCCGGTCATGCCCGGGAGATCCTCGAGATCAGTTCGGGCGCCACGGCTCGTAGTCGCCGGTCGCCGCAGCGCGCTTGCCGCCCATTGCGACGTGGCCCGGCGGGCGGTAGGCCTGAGCCGTGCCGGTCAGGTTCGGCACGTGCTCCTTCTGCCAGCCCTTCTGCGCCGAGCCACCCGCCTTGGGCGGCTCCTTCACGGTGTGATGGAGCCAGGCGTGCCACTCCGACGGCACTTTCGAGCCCTCGGCCTCGCCCTGGTACATGACCCAGCGGCGCTCCCTGCCGTCGGTGCGCTTGGCACCGCCCTTGGCGCGGTAGTACCGATTGCCGTAGGCATCGGTGCCGACCGCCTCGCCGTGGAGCCATGTGAACAGACGGGTGCCGAGACTCATGCGTCGAAAAGCCTGTTGGCGTTGAGCGCGCGGACTATGGACCGGGGCGGGGCGGAGGTAAAGGGCGGCTCATGACGGCGGTCTCGGTCAAGGCGGTCATCATCGAGGACGGGCGTGTCCTGCTGCTCGCCAACGACCGCGGCGAGTGGGAGTTGCCGGGCGGACGCATCGATCCGGGCGAATCCGAGTCGGCGGCGCTGGTCCGCGAGATCGAGGAGGAACTCGGCGTCGTCGCCCGCCTCGGGCCGCGTCTGGCCGACGAGCTGTTCGAGGTGATTCCCGGAAGCCACGTGCGGATCGTCAGCTACGGCTGCGCGATTCAGGCGGAGGGCGGACTCAGGATCTCGGAAGAGCACCGGGATCTGCTCTGGGCCCCGGTCGATGGCCTGGGTGATTTGCCGCTTCCAAGGGTTTACAGGCGCGCGATCGCCCTGTGGGCAGAAATGTGGATATCTTTCAAGAATCCCTAATTTATGGGCATATCTATGACAGTGTGATGGCGCTCATACAAAATCTTGTTGCCTCGGAATCCAATTGTGGCAGACTCCGTCCCTGTCGCGGGCGCTGTTGTCGGGGAGGCCGGCTTGGGCGTGCGCCGTCACCGAAGTCGAAGTCGTCACCGCCGCCGGTTCAGGCCGGACGGACGAGGGTCTGACTGCTGTCCGCGACCTCAAAATACATCGGAAATCGCGCGTTTTCAAAGCGCTAACGGCGCTATTTGATCTTTTCTTTTAAGCTTATCTGTTAGTTTTCTGTTATCGCTCGCTGAACACCATTTTACCCCTTGCCGGTCTCTCAAGACCTAGTGTAGGCTTCTCCTCCTAACGCAAGATATAGTGGTTAATCGGGGGAGCCGAGCGTATGCGCGTCACTAGGCGATTCACGACCGAGGGACAGGATCCTTTCGCCACCGTCGCGTTCCGGAACGCGACCAGCGAGATCCGAAACCCAGACGGCTCCATCGTCTTCCGCCTGGCCGACATCGAGGTCCCTGAGCAGTTCTCTCAGGTCGCCGCCGACATCCTCGCGCAGAAGTATTTCCGCAAGGCCGGCATCCCCTCCGTGCTGAAGGCGGTCGAGGAGAACACAGTTCCCTCGTGGCTGTGGCGCAAGGTTCCGGACGAGGCCGCGCTCGCCAAGCTCGACAAGGACAAGCGTACGACTCACGAGAGCTCGGCGAAGCAGGTCTTCGCGCGGCTCGCCGGCACCTGGACCTATTGGGGCTGGAAGGGCGGCTACTTCGACACCGAGGCCGACGCCCGCGCCTTCTACGACGAGCACTGCTACATGCTCGCGGCCCAGATGGTCGCGCCGAACAGCCCGCAATGGTTCAACACCGGGCTGCATTGGGCCTACGGCATCGACGGTCCGGCCCAGGGCCACTACTACGTCGATTTCCAGACCGGCAAGCTCGTCCAGTCCGAGTCGGCCTACGAGCATCCGCAGCCGCACGCCTGCTTCATCCAGTCGGTCTCCGACGACCTGGTGAACGAGGGCGGCATCATGGACCTCTGGGTCCGCGAGGCGCGCCTGTTCAAGTACGGCTCCGGCACCGGCTCCAACTTCTCGAAGCTCCGCGGCGACGGCGAGAAGCTGTCGGGCGGCGGCCGCTCCTCCGGCCTGATGAGCTTCCTCAAGATCGGCGACCGCGCCGCCGGCGCGATCAAGTCGGGCGGCACCACGC
>CAZDGR010000438.1:0-3371 GCA_964504845.1 uncultured Rhizobium sp.
GCGCCAGGTTGTCCGGCAGCAGCGCGAAATGCAGCTCGTTCGCCTCGTACATCGATAGCGCGGTGTCGCCGTTCGGCACGATCAGGAACTGTACTCCGCCGATGGTCGGCGTGCCGCCCCAGTAGTCCTTGTGCGCGTCGACCTTCACCTCGATGCCTCGCCGCCAGGCGTTGAACCTGAATGGCCCGGTTCCGGATGAAACCTTGGTCACCCAGTCGGCGCCGTGTTCGGCCACTGTGCCGGAATCCATCAGGTAGAGCGGGTAGATCGGGAACAGGACCTCCGGTTCCGTGAACCTAACCTCGATCGTATGGGGATCGACGACGGTGATGCCGGAAAGCTCCGTCGCCTTCCCCTCCTTCATTTCCTTGGCGCCCTGGACCAGGGAGAGATAGGCGCTGTTGAGGCCGGCCTTGTTGCCGGGCAGCAGCAGCTGCTCGAAGGTGTACTTGACGTCCTTCGCGGTGAACTCGCGGCCGGAGTGGAACTTCACGCCCTTCCGCAGGCTGAAGCGCCAGACGGTGGCATTGTCGTTCGCCTTCCACTCGGTCGCCAGGCTCGGGACGATCTTGCCCTCGGCGGTATTGGCGCTCAGGCTCTCATAGACCTTGTCCATGATGCGACCGGCGATGATCTCCGAATAGGTGATCGGATCGAGCATGGCCGGGTCGGCGATGATGTTGGTCTTGAAGACCGGCTGTGCGTTCGCCGCCGATGCCGCCAGCAGGATGCCCGCCGCGAGTCCGATGCCCCGCCACGAGTTCAGGTTCGCCATGGTCCGCCTCCCGTTGCCGCCGGCCCCACAGGCCAGCCGATATCCCGTCCCTTATCGAACACTAGGCGAGCGCTTCCGGCGCTGTCCACACGGAGCGCGGCCGAACCAGGACACATCCCCGTCCGCGCCAGGATCTCCGCTCGGCGAAATATGGTAGGTTGCGGGCTGGTTTCGGGTACACATCGAGGCGATGACGACCGAAGATCCGGCCAGCCGGGCTCGACTGGACCGCCTGATCGGCGAGTACCTGGCGCTTCGCCCCCGGGACGTGGCCATCGACCGCAGCCGGCTCGACCCGGCCATCACCGACTTCACCCGGACCGGCTGGGCCTACCATAACGTCAAGCACCTGAACGTCCTGGCGCTTGCGATCAACCGCGCGCTCGGCGAGCAGCGGCTTCCGGCCATGCCGGAAATGGTCGTTCTCGAGAACACGGGCTTCTGCAATCTCAGGTGCCCCTACTGCCCGACCCATGGGACGGACAAGGCGCACGCCACGTTCCAGTCCAAGTCCTGGACGATGCCCGACTCGCGGATCGCCGCGATCGCCCACGCGTCGTTTCCCTATGCCCGCCAGATCTCGTTCTCGGGTGCCGGCGAGAACCTGCTGGCCCGGAACGTCGAGGTCGCGGCCGAACTGGCCCATGCCTATGGCTGCAGCATCTTCATCAACAGCAACGGCACCGTCGTCTCCAAGCGCCGCCTGCGCCCGCTCTGGGGCACGACCCACATGCGCTTTTCGCTCGACGGCGCGACGCCGACCATCTTCGAGGCCCTCAGGCTCGGCGCCAAATACCGGACGGTGATGCGCAACATCCGCACGATTACGCGTGCCGGCGAGCTGATGCCGCCGTCGCTCAGGCTGCAGACGGCGATCAACTTCGGCATCTGCGCCAGCAATGTCCGCGAGATGCCGTTGATGGTCGACCTTGCGGAGCTGATCGGCGTCCGTACCATCGTCGGATTCAACATCGAGACCGTGCGCCCGGAGCTGCTCGACGAGCCCTGTACCCGATACCGCGACCGTTTCAGCACCTACTACAAGCGCATGCAGGAGCGCGCCGGGGAAAGGCGCATCCAGGTGCATCTGATACCGCCGCCGTTCGAAACGAAGGAGGGCGAGCCGGACCTGCCGCTCGGCGACCGCCTGATCCTTCCGCCGCTGCCGGACAGCTACTACGACCGCCTTCCCCCTCTTTCCGAGCTGGTGGACTTCAGCGGGGTCGAGGACGACGCGATCGATCTCGCGATCGACGCGGTCGAGGCCGCGATCGGACGGATGCGCGGACCGCTCAACCAAAACGCGGGCGAGGCCCATGCGAAGGCCGAGGCCCTCCTGCAGAGCCTCACACCCCAGCTCAACAAGGCCTACACCGAGCTCACGCCCGAAGAGCACACGCGGCTCTCGCGCCTCAAGGACTCCGCGGAGCCGGTCAAGAACTGCATGTACCTGCACCGCTACCTCTACTTCTTTCCCGACGGAAGGACGCGTCCCTGCTGCTTCGAGTTCGCTCCCTTCCTCGGCCAGTTCGGCGACCGCCCGGTGCACGACATCTTCAACGGTCCGGAGCTGTCGACGATGGTCAAGCGTTTCAAGAGCGATGCGCCGGATCCAGCCTGCGCGATCTGCCCGAAATGGGAGATGGAGCCGGCCCGGAACTTCTTCCCGTTTGATCCGCTGGCACGCGACAAGCAGGCGACCCCGCAGATCTGACGAAGGTTCCGCGGCCGCGAGCAGATCGCCCCGCCGGCCATCGTGGTAGATTGGCGCAAAGGTGATTGTCGGATTCTCGTCAGGGAGAAGAGCCATCTCCGTTCGCGCCGATACGTCCCGCCTCGAGCGGATGGCCCGTGACTACGAAGCCCTCCGGCCGTCCGATGTCGCGGTCGACCGCTCCCGGTTCGAGCCGTCGCTGACCGACTTCACCCGGTCGGGATGGGCCTACTTTCCGGTCAAGGACCTGAACCAGCTGGCGCTCTCCATCAACCGGGCGCTCGGCGACATTCGCATGCCGGCGCTGCCCGAGGTCGCGTCGATCCAGTCGGTCGGCTTCTGCAACCTGCGTTGCCCCTACTGCCCGACCCACGGTTCCGACGAAGCGCACGCGACCTTCCAGTCCAAGTCCTGGACGATGGCGGACGATCTCATCCGGCGGATAGGGCACGAGTCGTTCCCCTACGCCCGTCAGATCTCGATGTCCGGCGGCGGCGAGAACCTGCTCGCCCGCAACAACGAGATCACCGCCGAGCTGGCCCACGTCTATGGCTGCAACCTTTTCGTCAATTCGAACGGCACGGTGATCGCCAAGCGGCGGCTGCGACCTTTGTGGGGCATCACCCATCTCCGCGTCTCTCTCGATGGCGCGACGCCGGTGACGTTCGAGGCGCTCCGGCTGGGCGCCAGGTTCGGCAAGGTGATGCGGAACGTTCGCGTCATGACGCGTGCCTGCGAGATGCTGCCGCGATCGCTTCGCCTGCAGATGGCGATCAACTTCGCGATCTGCGCCAGCAACCTGCGCGACCTGCCGCTGATGGTCGATCTCGCCCACCTGATCGGCATCCCGCAGATCTACGGCCTCGCGATCGAGACGGAGCG
>CAZDGR010000439.1:0-3343 GCA_964504845.1 uncultured Rhizobium sp.
GCGAGAGATCCACTCCAGCAGTTCGTCCCGCTGTCCGGCAAACGGCGGGCCATCATCTGGAATTCGTTCAATGTCCAGCAAAGCTTCCTCGAAGCGGCGGAGCCGGACAAGACAATGCGCGCGCAGCAATGCAATCGACTCGTCATTCATGTGGGGGGCCGCCGTTTCCGCCGCGTTGAAGTCCTCTACGGCCTCCTCGTGCCGCCCCGCATACGTTAGCTCCCTTCCCCGATGGAAAAGCGCTACCGGGTTGCCAGGCTTCAATCTCAGGATTTCATCCATATCAGCGACGGCCTCATCGAACTTCTGTTGGAAGCCGTAAACCATCGCTCGCCGGAAGTAGCCGGACACGTCGGACGGATTGAGCTCAATATGCCGCGAACACGCTTCGATCGCGTCGTCGTGCCGACCTTGAACAAAATACTCTGAAGCCTTTTCCAGAAGCGGCATATCATCTCCGCCAGATCCCTGCGATGTCATTTCCGTACATCCATTCGGACAACCCGGATTGACGCCTTTTGTTCCGCCAGTTGGGAATCCTCCACAGCCTTCGCTGATACGAGCAGAGAGGCAACGGAGATAGTTGAAACTGAATTGGTCGATATTTCTCTGCTTCGAAGGATCATTCAAGATCCTATCTTCTTCAGCTTGGCAGTCCTTCGCTGCGCGTGCCCATTGCTCGACGCAGTCAGGACGTTCCGGGAAGGGATTTCTCTCGGGAAGTTTAGGGTCATCGTCTTTGCCCCGACCGCGGCGCCCACCGCCCCCCGAGCCAGGCCTACGCGGAATGCGCGCACCTCCGCTGCCGCCAGGACGGAGTATGCGAGTCGGCGTGGGGCGCAGGAAGTCGGTCGAGCCATCGGTCCATCTCCCTCCGTCGCCTTCTCCCGCTGGTGTGCGTGGTTGCGGATAACCGTGGACGCGCCGGAAGTTCTCGGAGTTCTTCTGCTCCTGCTCTCCGTCATCTTCGACCGGTGCATATCCCAACGCCTGGCGCTTCTCGTCGAGTGTGAGGAAGTCAGCGGCCTGGATCTGCTGCCATTTGAGGCGGCGGCGCGGGGCGAGAGCCGGAACCTCGTCGAGGTCATGCGAGAGGCGGAGATCCTGGCCGAACATCGGGCCGAGCCAGGACGAGAGCGCGGAGGACACGCGATCAAGCAGTGGAGTCACGGTGTGCTCCCAGAGCTCGAGGCGGGCATCGGCGCGGTTCGAGTAGGTCGCTTCGCCGGAGACGACGAGCAGGTGCGGCACGCCGAAGGCGGCGGCGATCTCGCGGGCGGCCTGAGCCTTGAGCTCGGCGAAGTCCATGTCCTTGGGCGAGAAGCCCAGCTCTTTCCAGTCGACGTCGCCGCCGAGGACCAGCGGGCGGCCCGCCTGCTTCGGACCTTGGGTACGGTCGAGCAGCGCCTCCTCGACACGGCGGATGCCGTCGGGACCCGGATCGGTGCGGAAGACCAGAGCGCCGGAGGGACGCGCGCCGTTCTGCAGCAGCGCCGCATTGTGCTCGGCCGCGGCATTGTGCTGATCGATCGCCGCCGCAGCGGCCTCGATCGGCGAGAGGCCGTACCAGTCGTCGAGCGGATGGAAGTCGCGCACGTGCAGCACGTCGGAGACGCCGGAGATCGGATCGACCGGCCAGTCGACGCTGCGGCCCTCGACCTCGTAGCGATAGGCACGCGGCACGCCCGAGACGTCGGGCACGATGCGCATGCGGTCGGGCCTGAGCGCATAGAGCTCGCGTGGCGCCTCGCCATCGGGACGGACCACTTCCAGATAGGCATTGCCCGAGAGCAGCAGGTGGCCGATCGCCGCCTCGATCAGCTCCGGCCCCGACTGGCGCGGGTTCGGGCGGCGCAAGAGATCGAGCAGCGGGTGCGTGTCGAGCTCGCGATTACCCTTGTAGAGCAGCCACGGCACGGATGCGCAGGCGCGGGCGACCTCGCGCACGCAGCGATAGGCGACGACGTTCTTGCGATATCCTTCCTCGGCCAGGCGGTCGTAGCGCCTCGGCGTCCAGCGCGCCGGCGCCAGGCCGATCGCGGCCACCGCCGCGCCGGCGCGCGACGACTTTCGCGACACCATCGCCGAGACACGATCCATCCAGCTCATGCAAGAGGTCCGTTCGAGTGAGAAAGTCGCGCCGCCGCCGGCGCGGCCGGGCGGGACGGTGCGGGCGGAGGGAACGCTCGCGGGCGAACGACGGTGGCGCGTCCGGGCTTAGGCCGGCGGGTTCGCGGCCGGCTGCATCGCCGGGTGCCCGAGGATCGCGACCGCGGCGACGAAGGCGTTGCCCGAGTTGCCCGACGGCGTGACGGTCAGGCGCACGTAGCGCTTGGGCCCTCGGTACCCCACCTTCCGGACCTCGTCGTCGTCGCCGAAGGCGAAGCCGGCCGAGGCAAGCGTGCCCGAGAGCTGATCGGCCGGGACGGCTTCGGCAGCGGAAAGAGACGGGTCGTCGCCGTGATGCATCGTGACCGCGAAGGTCGCGTCCGCATCGGCGAGCGATCCGGTCAGGATCGCGAAGACCAGGCTGTCGTGGCCCCGGCGGTCGACGATCTGGGAGACGAAGGCGGTATTGTCGGTGACCGCGGCGGCCGGGCTGACCGCGCGCGCGAGATGGATCCCGTCGAGGAGATCGCGCATGGGAAGGCTCCGAGTGAGTATGGGCAGTGGGCAGGTCGGCTCTCGCGCGTGAAGACAGGCGCTGCCGCCTCCTCGGCTCGTAACGCGATGCGTTACGAGCTGAACTTGACGAACTTGACCGCCTCGAAGTTCACCACGTCGCCGCCGACGCGCTTGGTCGCGTAGAACTTGACGTAGGGCTTGGCGGTATACGGATCGCGCAGCACGCGAATGCCGAGGCGATCGACGATCTGGTAGGCCTCGCGGAAATTGCCGAGCGCCAGCGACAGGGAACCCGTGTCGAGGGCCGGCATGTCCTCGTCGGTGGTGACCGGCACGTCGAGCAGCGTCGGCGGCTGGCCCTGCTGCAGGCCGGGCTGCCAGAGGTAATGCCCGTCGGAGGCCTTCATCTTGCGGATCGCCGCGATCACCTGGCGGCGCGCGATCCAGGCGGCACCGGCGAGATAGCCCGGCTTCAACGCCTCGACCGCCTCGAACAGGACGTCGCCGGGGTTCGACGCGGCGAAGGTGCCGTTGGCGCCGGAGAGCAGATGCTCGAACTGGCCCCAGGGGCGCGACGCATCCGCCGTCGCCTGGGTCGGGTAGCTGGTGAAGCCGCGCGGCTTCGAGATGCCGTCGCCGCCGATGAAGGCGGCATTCTCCAGGCGCGCGAAGCGATCGGCGATCTTGGAGGAAAGCCAGGCATCGACATCGACCGCGG
>CAZDGR010000440.1:0-3338 GCA_964504845.1 uncultured Rhizobium sp.
GGCCAGCGGCACGATCGCGATCTTGAACGGGATCGGAACACCGGTCATCGCCTCGATGCCGGCGATCATGCCGATCGACAGCGTCAGCGTGGCGAAGCAGCCGATCAGGAACCCCAGCCCGTATTGGAGGGTCTTCAGCACCGGCTTACTTCCAGATCGGCTTGCCCGAGCCGGGGAGGCCGTACTCGCCCCACCGCTTGGTGACCTGCTCGATCACGTCGTCGGCCATGCGGATCTTCCGGCCCCATTCGCGCTTCGTCTCGGGCGGCCATTTGTTGGTGGCGTCCAGGCCGATCTTGCCGCCGAGCCCGCTCTCGGGCGAGGCGAAGTCGAGATAGTCGATCGGCGTATTCTCGACCACGGTGATGTCGCGGGCCGGGTCCATGCGCGTCGACATCGCCCACATCACGTCCTTCCAGTCGCGTGCGTCGATGTCGTCGTCCACGACGATGACGAACTTCGTGTAGACGAACTGACGGAGGAAAGACCACACGCCCATCATCACGCGCTTGGCGTGGCCGGCATAGGCCTTCCGGATCGAGACGACCGCGATCCGGTAGCTGCAGCCTTCCGGCGGCAGCCAGAAGTCGACGATCTCCGGGAACTGCTGGCTGAGGAGAGGGATGAACACCTCGTTCAGCGCCTCGCCGAGGACCGAGGGCTCGTCCGGCGGTCGGCCGGTGAAAGTCGAGAGATAGATCGGCTGCCGCCGCCGCGTGATCGCGGTGATGGTGAACACCGGGAACGGCTCGACCGAGTTGTAGTAGCCGGTGTGGTCGCCGTAGGGGCCTTCGTCGCCGTAGTCGGAGAGCGACACGGTGCCTTCGAGCACGATCTCGGCCTCGGCCGGCACCTTGAGCGGCTGGGTCACGCAGTCGACCAGGTCGACCTTGGTGCCGCGCAGCAGGCCGGCGAACTGGTACTCCGAAAGCGTATCCGGCACCGGCGTCACGGCCGCCAGGATCGTTCCCGGATCGGCGCCGATCACCGCGGCCGCCGGCAGCGGCTCCGCCTTCTCCTTCGACCAGCGCGCGTGATGCTGGGCGCCGCCGCGGTGCTTGAGCCAGCGCATCAGCGTCGTGTTGCGGCCCGTCACCTGCATCCGGTAGATGCCGAGGTTGAAGGCGTCCTCGCGCCGGGAGCTCGGGCCCCTGGTCACGACCAGCGGCCAGGTGATCAGCGGCGCCGGCTCGCCGGGCCAGCAGGTCTGGATCGGAAGGGCGCTAAGGTCGATGTCGTTGCCTTGAAGGACGACCTCCTGGCATGGCGCACGGGAGACCGTGCGCGGGCGCATCGCCATCACGGTCTTCAGGAGCGGCAGCATCTCCAGCGCCTCGCGCCAGCCGCCCGGCGGCTCCGGCTGCTTCAGGAACGCCAGCGTCTCGCCGATCTGACGGAGTTCGCTCGGCTCGCGGCCCATGCCCCAGGCGACCCGCTCGACCGTGCCGAACAGGTTCACCAGCACCGGCATGTCGTAGCGGCCGCCGTCGGGGCGCCGCACGTCCTCGAACAGCACCGCCGGCCCTTGGCTGGCGAGCAGGCGGGTCTGGATCTCGGTCATCTCCAGCACCGGGGTCACCGGAGCCGATACGCGCTTAAGGCGCCCGGCCCTCTCCAGCCGCTCCATGAAGTCGCGTAAGCTTGCGTAAACCATTGGCGGATTAGTCTTGGCGGCGGCGGGCTCTGTCAACCTGTCGCACGCCTTGCGGGCACCGGATCGGGAGCCTATATCCCCACAAAGCCTAAGGAATCGATCAGATGAGCTACTGGGTTGTCGGCGGCGAATATACGGATACCGATTTCAAGAAGGTGACGCCCGGGAAGGTCGAGGAAAAGCTCGGCCCCTACGGGACCTTCAAGGAAGCCCGCGACGCCTGGGCCAGCCGCGCCTTCTCGACCATCGACCACTGCCTGGTCCGCTACCGGATCGTCGAGGACGCTGCCTAGCCGAGCACGCGCCAGAGAATCGTCTCGCGCGTCTCTCGGTCTTCCAGATCCCTCGAGGTCGGCACCACGTAGCGCGCGACCTCGGCCAATCCGTCGGCCGGCTTGTAGGCCCGGCCCGGATCTCCCATCAGTACCGTCACGCCGGCTCGCGCCTGGGACTTGATCCAGGATGCGACCCGGTCGGCCATCGGCCGCTCGTAGCAGAGGTCTCCGGCCAGGACCGTGTCCCAGTCGCCGGGCGGATCGTCGAGCACGTCGCGATCGACCGGCGCCACCTCGACGCCGTTGAGCGCCGCGTTGAGGGCGATGGCGGCCAAGGCAAAGCGATCGATCTCGCTGGCCGACGCGCGCGCTCCCATCTTCGCCGCTGCGACCGCGGCGACGCCGCAGCCCGCGGCAAGGTCCAGCACGCGGCGTCCTGCCACCAGCCTCGGATTGTCGAGCACGTGGCGCGCGCATGCCTGTCCTCCGGGCCAGGCGAAGGCCCAGTAGGGCGGCGGCAACCCGGCTTTTTCCAAGATCGTCTCGGTCGCCTGCCACAACGGCACGACCTCGGTCGCGAGATGGAGCCGGATCTCCGGCACCAGCGATGCGGCCGCCACCTCGGTGTTGGCGCGGATGAACGCGACCGGGTCGGTCATGCGATCAGGCAGGCGAGCGTGATCGCGAGGCCGGCGTCGCGGTTGCTCTTGAACTTGGCGAGGCAATCCTTGGGATCGTCGAGATCCAGGGTCCGCACCTGCCAAGCGAAATGCAGCGCCGCCGCCGCGAGCGCGGCGTAGTAGGACCACCTGGCGTCGGCGGCGATGCCGGCGGCAACCATGAGCGCGACGGCGCCGGCATAGAAGGCCGACAGCCATGGCTTCGTGCTCGCACCGAACAGCAACGCAGTCGACCGGACGCCGATCCTGGCGTCGTCTTCCCTGTCCTGGTGCGCGTAGATCGTGTCGTAGCCCAAGGTCCACAGGATGCCGGCGGCATAGAGCAGGATCGCCGGCGTCTCGATGGTGCCGCGCACCGCGGCCCATCCGACCAGCGCGCCCCAGTTGAACGCGATGCCGAGCACGAATTGCGGCCAGAAGGTCACGCGCTTCGCCAGGGGATAGAGCACGACCACGCCCATCACGGCGAAGGCGGTGACGATCGCCGCGCGGTCGAGCTGAAGCAGCACGGCGAGGCCGATCAGCAGCAGCAGACCCAGGTAGACGAGCGCCGCTGGCACGCCGATGGCGCCCGAGGCGAGCGGGCGGTCGGCGGTGCGCGCCACCTTAGCGTCGATGTCGCGGTCCCAGAGGTCGTTGATCACGCAGCCGCCGCCGCGCATGACGAGCGCGCCGATGCCGAACAGCAGGAACAGGTCCCAGCGCATCGCGCCGCCCGGCGCCAGGGCG
>CAZDGR010000441.1:0-3320 GCA_964504845.1 uncultured Rhizobium sp.
GACGATCTTCGGATCGGGCGGGCGTGCATTTAACTGCACCATGGTGTCGGTCCACCACAGCTGCTCGCAGAGGAAGGCGCCGCCCGTCCAGTGCAGCGACTGGTGATAACGGTCGTCGCCGGCGCAGACCGGGATGATCGCCTTCAGTGCCGGATGGCCCGTGCCGGCCATCGCCAGGGCCGAGAAGCCGCTCCACGACTTGCCGATCATGCCGACTGTGCCCGAGCACCAGGGCTGCTTGACGAACCAGTCAATGATCGCGAGCCCGTCGTCGATCTCGCCCTGTTCCCACTCGCCGCGGAGCAGCCCGTCGGAGTCGCCTGAGCCGCGCGTGTCGACCCGGAAGCAGGCGTAGCCGTGGCCGGCGAGGTAATGATGGATTGCTTCGTCGCGGGCGCGGCTCTGGTCGCGCTTGCGATACGGCATGTACTCGAGGATCGCCGGCACCTTCTCGAGCTGGGCGTCCTCGGGAATCCACATGCGGGCGGCGAGTTCGCGGCCGTCGGGCATCGGAATGAAGACGTTCTCGATCGTGCGGACTCGGCGGGGATACCTGGTGCGGACGGGCTTCATGAGGCCTGAGGCTAGGCGCGTCTCGATGGCCTTCCAAGTCGCGGATCGCAAAGGTGAAACGGCGCTGATCGGGGTATCAGCCGGACTTATCGGGTTGGATCGGGAAGCGCTACTCGACCCATTTTGGCACTTTCCCTAGGCTCGGCCTCCATGAGTTCCGCCATTCGCATCGCCGCCGACATCGGCGGCACCTTCACCGACATCGCCGCGACGCTTCCCGACGGCACCATCGCTACCCACAAGGTGCTGTCGACGCCGGCCGACTATGCCGCAGCTGTGGTCGACGGCGTCCGGGACCTCCTGAAGGCGCGCGGCGTTAAGGGCGCCGACGTCTCCGAGATCCTGCATGCCTGCACGGTCGCCACCAACGCGATCCTGGAAGGGAAGGGGGCGAAGACCGCGCTGATCACCACGAAGGGATTCCGCGACGTGCTCGAGCTTCGCCGCGTTCGCGTGCCGAAGCTCTACGATCCGCTCTGGGTCAAGCCGCAGCCGCTGGTCCCGCGCAACCTGCGCTTCGAGGTGACCGAACGCTTGAATCCGGACGGCAGCGTCCTGACGCCGCTGGACGAGAAGGATCTAGATCGCGCCGTCGCCGAGATCCGGAAGGCCGGCGTCGAGGCGATCGCCGTCTGCTTCCTCCACTCCTATGCCAATCCCGCGCATGAGCGCCGGGTCGGCGAGAAGCTGCGGCAGGCGTTCCCGGACGCCTTCGTCACGCTCTCGGTCGACATCCTGCCGGAGATCCGCGAGTACGAGCGGACCAGCACCTCGGTGGTGAACGCCTATGTCGGCCCGCCGGTGAAGACCTATATAGGCGCGCTCGCCAGGCGTCTCGCGGGCGACGGCGTCGCCGGCAGGTTGCTGGTGATGCAGTCCTCGGGCGGTATCCTCGACGCACCGACGGTGATGGAACAGCCGGCGCGCATCGTCGAGTGCGGCCCGGCCGCCGGCGTGATCGGCGCGGCGCAGGTTGCATCGGCTGCCGGCATGAAGGATGTGCTGACGCTCGACATGGGCGGCACCACGGCGAAGGCCTCGCTGATCGAGGGCGGCAAGATCGCGCATACCGACGAGTACGAGGTCGGCGGTGGCATCTCGCTCTCCAGCCGCCTGGTGAAAGGCGGCGGATATGCGCTGAAGCTGCCGGTGATCGACATATCGGAGGTCGGCGCCGGCGGCGGCAGCCTGGTCAAGTTCGACCGCGGTGGCGGCCTCAAGGTCGGTCCGGAAAGTGCGGGCGCCATGCCGGGGCCTGCCTGCTATGGCCTCGGCGGCACCGAGGCGACGGTGACCGACGCCAACGTGATCCTGGGTTTCGTCAATCCGACTGCGCTTGCCGGCGGCACCGTGCCGATCGATGCGGGCAAGGCCAAGGCGGTGATCGAGGAAAAGGTTGCGCACCGCCTCGGCATCACGGCGGAAGCCGCGGCCTGGAGCGTGTTCGAGGTCGCCTCGGCAACGATGATGCGGGCACTCAAGGCGGTCTCCACCTATCGCGGCCGCGATCCGCGCGAGTTCGGCCTCGTTGCCTTCGGCGGCAATGGCGGCGTCTTCGGCTCGCATCTGGCGAAGGAGCTCGGCATCGCGCGCGTGATCGTGCCGCCGGCGGCGGGCGTGCTCTCGGCAATCGGGCTGCTGGTTTCCGACGTTGCCTTCGGCCGTTCGCGCGGCTACCTGAAGCAGGCGCTCGCCGCCGATCCGGCCGAGGTGGCGCGTATCCTGGACGAGCTTTCGGCCGAGGTGCTGGCGAAGCTGGGGACCTGGGCTAAGACCGCGGCCGTCTCGCGCGTCGCCTCGATGCGCTACACCAGCCAGGCCTTCGAGCTGCCGGTCGCGATTCCCGACGGCACGGTGACGGCCGAGACGCTGAAAGCGCTGCCGGCCCGCTTCGAGGCCGAGCATCAGGCCACATACGGCCACAACTTCCGAGGCACGGTACCGACCGAGATCGTGGCCCTCTCGGTGACCGCGACAGCGCCGGCCGGCGGCTCGGCCGAGACCATGAAGGTCTCCTCCGGCCGCGGCGAAGCGAAGGAGCTGACGCGCCCTGCCTACTTCGGCCCGCGCCACGGCCGCATCGACACGCCGGTGCTCGGCCGCGCCGCGCTGACATCGAGCCCGCGGCAGGGACCGTTGATCATCGAGGAGTACGAGGGCACCACCGTCGTTCCCCCCGGCGCCTCGGCCTCGCGCGACGCGCTCGGCAACGTCAACGTCGTCTTCGGATCCTGACCATGGCCAGGCACAACATCGACCCGGTGCTGACCGAGATCGTCCGCAACGCGCTCGACGCGGTCGCCGACGAGATCGCGCTGATCGTGCTCAGAACCGCCTGCTCCGGCATCGTGCGCGACTCGATGGACTACTCGACGGCGGTCTGCGATGCCAAGGGCGGCACGTTGGCGCAGGGGCTTACCACGCCGCTCCATCTCGGCAGCTTCCACGACGCGATGCAGGCGCTGATCCGGCGCTACGAAGGCGACGTCGCCGAGAAGGATGTCTTCATCTTCAACGACCCCTATCTCTCCGCCGGACAGCACCTGCCGGACATCTACATCATCCGTCCGGTGTTCGTGGAAGGCACGCTGGAGGCCTGGGCGACCACGGTTGCGCATCACAACGACGTCGGCGGCATCGTTCCGGGCAGCAACTCGATCGGATCGACCGATATCTACCAGGAAGGGTTGCGCCTGCCGTTCATCAAGCTCAGTTCGAACGGCGTGGACAACCAGGCCGTCCTCGAC
>CAZDGR010000442.1:0-3318 GCA_964504845.1 uncultured Rhizobium sp.
GTGTCGTGATCGGAGGGCGGCTTGTCCCCGGGCCTTGGCGAGCGCGATCCCAGCGCCTTCAGCACGGTCCCGAGGTCGCCCCAGTCGCGGACCTTCTTGTTCCCTGCCCCGACCCGGCGAAGGAACAGGCGCGGATACATCTCGACCAGCACCGAGCGGCCGGCGAGGTCGTCGAAGGGCCAGGTCGCCGCCTGGCCCTTCAGCCGATGCAGCACGCGCATGCCGGCCAGCGCCCCCAGCCCCACCTGCTTGGCGCCGATCAGCTTGTAGGGGCTCTCAGGCGCCCCCAGGCCGGCTGCGCGGCAGGCGAGCTCGGTCGGCCGGTGCGGCTCGACATAGCCTTTAGGCCGGGGGCCGGCCCGCCAGAAGTCGGGGGCGAAGCGCGGGTCGAGCGCGAAGCCGCCGCCCCAGAGGTCGGTCGCCTCGCCGCCGACGCCGTCGACCAGCTCCCACAAATGACGGACCGTCGGGTCGGCATGGCCGAAGTAGCGCCCGGCGCGGCTGAACGGCAGCGAGAAGGCGAAATCGAACCCCACCAGCGCGCGTTCGCGCGCGACCAGACCGGCGACCCAGCCGAGCGCCTGCTGGCGCGACCAGCGGCGGTCATCGGGTGGCGCGATGAGACGGGGGGCCTCGTTGCCGGGCGTGCAGACGGCGATCGCGATGCCGTTCGCCTGGCGGGCACCGGACCAGTCGAGGCCGACGAAGCGGGTGAAGCTCACCCGCCCTCGCCCGATTTGCGTTCGCGGAGCTTCGCCCAGTAGTCGAGGCGCTTCCTGATCTCGCGCTCGAAGCCGCGCTCGACCGGCGTGTAGAACTCGCGCCGGCTCATGCCGTCGGGGAAGTAGTTCTTGCCGGAGAAGCCTTCGTCGGTGTCGTGGTCGTAGGCATAGTCCTTGCCGTATCCCAGGTTCTTCATCAGCTTGGTCGGCGCGTTCAGGATGTGCATCGGCGGCATCAGCGAGCCGGTCTCCTTGGCCGAGCGCATCGCGGCGCCATAGGCCGTGTAGGCCGCGTTCGACTTCGGCGCCGTCGCCAGATAGAGCACGGACTGCGCGATCGCGAGCTCGCCCTCGGGTGATCCCAACCGCTCGTAGACGTCCCACCCCGCCATCGCCTGGTGCACCGCCTCCGGATCGGCGAGGCCAACGTCCTCGACGGCGAAGCGCACGACGCGGCGGGCGATGTAGCGCGGATCCTCGCCCCCGGCCAGCATGCGGGCTAGCCAGTAGAGCGCCGCGTCCGCGTCCGAGCCGCGCATGGACTTGTGCAGCGCGCTAATCAGGTTGTAGTGCCCCTCGCGGTCCTTGTCGTAGACCGGTGCGCGACGCTGCACGGTCGACATCAGCTTCGGCACGTCGAGCGTGACATTGGCCGGCAGCCGCTCGACCTCGTCCACGAGGTTCAGCAGGAAGCGGCCGTCGCCGTCGGCCATCGCCTTCAGCGCATCGCGCGCTTCCGAGGTCAGCGGCAGCTTGCGGCCGAGATCCGCCTCGGCCTTGGCCAGCAGCTCCTCCAGCGCCGGGTCGTCGAGGCGCTTCAGCACGAAGACCTGGCAGCGCGAAAGGAGCGCCGCGTTCAGCTCGAAGGACGGGTTCTCGGTTGTGGCGCCGATCAGCGTCACCGTGCCGTCCTCGACGTAAGGGAGGAATCCGTCCTGCTGCGAACGGTTGAAACGATGGATCTCGTCGACGAAAAGCAGCGTGCCGCCGCCGGAAGCCCGCCGGCCCTTCGCCGCCTCGAACACCTTGCGCAGGTCGGCGACACCGGAGAACACCGCCGACAGCGGCTCGAAATGGAGATCCGTCGCATCGGCGAGAAGGCGCGCGATCGTCGTCTTGCCGCAGCCGGGCGGACCCCACAGCACCATCGAGGCGAGACGGCCCGAGGCGACCATGCGGCCGATCGGCCCGCCGGGCCCGATCAGGTGATCCTGGCCCGCGACCTCGTCGAGACGTTTCGGCCGGAGCCTGTCGGCGAGCGGCCGGGGCGCTGCCGCCTCGAACAGGCCGCCCTGCGGTCTCATCCCCGCACCTGGACGTTCATCACCCGCTCGCCGCGCTTGATCGCGAGGCGCCAGCTGTCGCGCTCGCTGCCGACGGCGCGCTTCATCGCGTCGACCGAGGCGATCTCGGCGTCGTTGATCTTGACGACGATGTCCCCGCTCTGGAGGCCGAGGCGCTGGGCGACCGATCCCTGCCGGACCTGCATCACGATCACGCCGCGGCTCGTGCTTTCGAGGCCGAGCTCCTCGGCCAGGGCCGGCGAGAGGTTGGCGACGGTGGCTCCCGAAAAGGGATGACGGCCCTGCAGCGGCGTCGCCTGCCGCGGCGGGTCCTCGGGCGGCGCTTCGAGCGAGACGGTGTGCCGGCGCTCGAGGCCCTGGCGGATCACGCCGAGCTGCGCCTTGCCGCCGACGCCGAGCGTGCCGATGCGGAACTTGAGCGCCTGCGGGTCCTCGACCTCGCGCCCGTCGATCGAAAGGATCACGTCGCCGACCCTCAAGCCCGCTCGCGCCGCCGGGCTGTTCGGCGCCACAGTCTCCAGGATCACGCCGCCGGGACGGACGAGGTTGAGCGAGGCCGCGACGTCGGGGCCGACCGCCTGGCCGCTGGCACCGAACCAGGGCCTGACGACGCGGCCGCCATCGACAAGGCCCGCGACCACGGCCCGCACCATGTTCGCCGGCACCGCGAAGCCGATGCCGACAGAGCCGCCGCTCTGCGAGTAGATCGCGGTGTTGATGCCGATGACCTTGCCGTGCATGTCCAGCAGCGCACCGCCGGAGTTGCCAGGATTGATCGCGGCGTCGGTCTGGATGAAGAAGCGATAGTCGGAGATGCCGACCATCGTACGCGCGGTCGCGGACACTATGCCGCTGGTCACCGTCTGGCCGACGCCGAACGGATTGCCGATCGCCAGCACCAGGTCGCCGACCTCGATGCCGTCGGAATCGCCGAGCTCGAGCGTCGGCAGCCCGTCGGACGGCGCCTGTACCCGGAGCACGGCGAGGTCGGTGCGCTCGTCAGACCCTACCAGCGTCGCCTCGAGCTCGCGGCGGTCGTAGAGCACGACCCGGATCTCGTCGGCGCCTCTGATCACGTGGTGGTTGGTGATGATGATGCCATCCTTGCGGACGATCACGCCGGATCCGAGCGAGTTCTGCTCGCGCTGCTGCTCGCCGCCGAGTTGGTCGCCGAAGAAGCGGCGGAAGAACGGGTCGTTCATCAGCGGCGACGAGCGCTCGCGGACGACCTTGCGGGTGAAGACGTTGACCACGGCCGGGGCCGATCGCTTCACCAGCGGCGAGAAGGACTG